>NZ_JBZEGV010000013.1:0-166997 GCF_058312955.1 Mesorhizobium sp. LEGMi-168a | reverse complement strand
CGGGGCCGCGCATCCTGCCTGCTCTTCCGGAGCACATGGCGCGCGCCTCGGCACACCTGCTGATCAAGCTGGGCGTGCAGATCCGATGCGGCATCAAGGTCACCGAGGTGACCGAGGACGGTATCCGACTTGGAGAGAAGCTTTTTGTGCCGGCCGAGTTGGTGGTTTGGGCGGCCGGGATCAAGGCGCCGGATTTCCTGAAAAGCCTCGATGGCCTCGAGACCGACCGCATCAACCGCCTGACCGTGGACGAGACCTTGCGTGCGGTCGGAGACGAGAACGTGTTCGCAATCGGCGACTGCGCGAACTGCATCCTACCAGGCGAAGACAATGCCTTGCCGCCGCGAGCCCAGACAGCTCATCAACAGGCCGACCATCTGGTTCGGGTAGTTGCCGCTCGCCTTGCGGGACGAACCGCTTCAGCGTTCCGCTATCGCGACTATGGCTCGCTCGTCTCGCTCGCAGATTACGGCGCATTCGGCAGCCTGATTGGCGGACTGAAGATTGAAGGCCTGTTTGCGAGACTTGCCTATCGCTCGCTGCACAAGATGCATCTCAAAGCGGTGCATGGATTCGCGAAGATGGCGCTGGATTCGATCGGCGAGATGGTGGTCAGGCGCACCAGGCCCCGGATCAAGCTTCACTAGCGGCGGAGGCGCTGCGATGCAAAAGTATGATGTCGTGATCCTGGGCGGCGGCAATGCCGGAATGGGCGTGACGGTCGCGACGCGCGCAGCCGGGCTGTCGGTCGCCATGATCGAACCACGCGACCTTGGCGGCACCTGTCCCAATCGCGGCTGCACGCCAAAGAAGGTCTTGGTCGCGGCAGCCCATGTTCTCGACGAGATCGGCAAGGCCGATCGTCACGCGATCACCGTCGATAGGCCGCGGCTCGACTGGCGGGCGTTGATCGAGCGGGAAAAGGCAATCATCCGGGACATTCCGTCCCGGCTGTCCGGATTGATGGCCAAGCGTGGTGTTGATGTCATCCCCGGTGAGGCCGTTTTCGTCGGCGCCAATACCATCCGCGTCAATGGCCGGGAGCTCGAGGCCCGGAACATCGTCATCGCCACTGGCTCCAAGCCGCGCCCGCTGCCGATCCCGGGCGCCGAGCACCTGACCTTTTCCGACGATGTCCTGAACGACCCGGAGCTGCCCGGCGCCGTGGTCTTTGTCGGCGGCGGCGTGATTGCCTTCGAGCTGGGCCACGTCTATGCGCGCGCCGGCGTAGACGTCACGATCCTTGAAGCGCTGCCACAGTTGCTAGGAGGTTTCGATGCGGATGCCGTTGCTCAGCTCCGCAGCGAGAGCGAACGCTTGGGGATCAGTATCCACACAAAGGCGTGGATCAAGGGTGTCGACAAGGCCGACGGGCGATTGCGAGTGAGGTTCGCAAAGGACGGCATCGAATATCTGGTGAACGCGGATCGTGTCATCAATTGCGCCGGGCGCATTGCCAATGTCGAGAGCCTCGATCTTGGCGCTGGCGTCGTCGTGCACCGCGAAGGCCGCATCGAGATCGACGATCATCTGCGCTCGCGCTCCAACCCTGACGTCTATGTCTGCGGCGACGCGGTCTGGAATTCTCCGCAGCTCTCCCCAGTGGCAACTTACGAGGGCGGCATCGTCGGCCGCAACATCGTCGATGGCCCGAGACATCGCCCGGATTACGCCCACATACCAGCGTCGCTCTACACCGTCCCGGCCCTGGCCAGTGTCGGGCTGACCGAAGCCAGGGCGAGAGAGCAGGAGCTTCACGTCAAGGTCCACGTCAATGACATGCAAGGCTGGCTGTCCGCGAGGACCTATGCCGAGAACCTTGCGTGGTCGAAGGTCATTGTCGAGGAAACCACGGAGCGGATCGTCGGCGCCCATATCGTCGGTCATGCTGGCGAGGAACTGATCCATATCTTCGCGCTCGCCATGAAGCATGGCATCACGGCATCGCAGCTGGGTGAGATGGTCTACGGCTTCCCGACTTTTTCGGCAGACATCAAGAACATGATGTAACGCGCCGATCCGAGAAGTCGAATAGAAGATGAACCTGGCATGCGACGATATACGCGGGGCATCGAAACCATGCAGGAAAAGCATGGCAAGGGCCAAGGCGTTTCGGTGGTAGGCTGCATGCGACGTATGAAAGTGCAGATATGGCCGCCGACGACCAGGCAATGACATTCGAACAGTCCGTCCAGGCAGCCATCGAGCTTGATGCGCCGCTCAACGAACGGTTGGCGGTAATCGCTGGGGCAGTCCGACGCTTGAATTCCGAATTCGCTGACGCCGTGGACAGGCTGGTGGATCGCCTGGAGAAACAAGGCGCCGGGGCCATGGCGCCGTCCGCAGGCGACGCCATGCCTGGTTTCCTGCTGCCTGACGATGAAGGCAGGCTTGTCGGCCTGGCCGACATCCTTGCAGAGGGGCCAGCCGTCATCACCTTCCAGCGCGGGCATTGGTGTCCCTATTGCCGCTTGAACGCCATCGGCATCGTCGAGGTGCAGCGCCAGATTTCCGATCTGGGTGGTCAAGTGGTCGTGATCATGCCGGAACGGCGCAAATTTGCCAAAGCTATGAAAGCCTTGGTCGGCGCGCAGTTTCCCTTTTTGATCGACATGGACAATGGCTATGCCCTGTCTCTCAACCTTGCGATCTGGGTCGGCGCCGAGATGGAGCGTCTGATGGGCCTCGGGCTAGATATTCCAAATTATCAGGGCAACAGCAGCTGGTTCCTGCCCATCCCGGCGACTTTCATCGTCGGAACCGATGGCGTCATCACGGATCGCTTCGTTGATCCGGACTACCGCCGGCGCATGGACATTGACGACCTGATCGCGGCGCTCAGGCGGGCTCGCTGACGCCGAAGGACGACCAGTCGGCCGACCTCAAAAGGTTGAGCAGCGTCGTCGCGACTGGAGAACGGTGCCTGCCAGCAACCGCGTAGACGGAAACGGTCCGCGAGACGTCGAGATCACGAAGCTTGAGCCGGCGCGTGTTCGTGGACCGCGGTGCCGTGAACGAGACAAAGCCAATTCCGGCGTTGGCTTCCAACAACGCAAGCAGATCCTGGTCGGTCTCGACTTCGTGCGCAGTTCGAGGCGAATAGCCTTTTGCGGAGAGGCACCGCGACAGTTCCTCGCTTGTCTCCCAATCGATCCGGCTGAGCACAGGTTCCGCGGCAAGCTGGGTCAGCGCAACATCGACCTCGTTGCGCCGCGCCAGCGGATGGGCGGCATTCACGGCCAGCTCGATCCCCTCCTGGAAGAGCGGCCACATGTCGAGGCGGTCCCAGGCCGGCCCCAACGGACCGGCAACGGCCAGCTCGGCATCACCGTCCTTCAGCGCGTCGATACGGCGCTTGGCGAACCACGGCTGATCTTGAGGTGCACGCCGGGATATGCCCGGAACAGTTCCGTGAACGGTGAAACCAGCAACGCGATGTTGACACTGTTGGAAATCGTGACGTTGAGCGGCGCGACGTCGCTGCTTTGCACCGCTTTGGCCAGTGATTTTGCGGAAGTGGCCGCGTCGTAGCACTGTTGCAGCAACGGCAGCATGCGACGCCCAAGCTCGGTCAGGTGCGAATGCTGGCGCTCCCGGCGAAGGAGTTCTCCGCCAAGTTCCTCTTCGAGCGTCTTGATCGCACGCGTCAATGCCGGCTGAGTGACATTGCATTCCTCAGCTGCCCTGGTGAAGTTCAGCGTGTTGGACAGGGCCAGGAAATAGCGGACCTGCTGCATCTCCATGAATTCGCCCCCTCAGCGAAATTCGTTCTATCAGCGACTACGCATGTTTGCAGGTTAGCGCAATGGCGCCGTCTCGGCAAAACGTGGCCAACTGAATGTCCGCTTTGCCATGCCGGCGCCGACAGTGGACAGTCCGTTTGCGGCCCTATTCCGGACCTTCAGAGAGCGTCGCAGCAAGAGCCGACTTCCGGCTGTGACCAGCGCAATGGTTGTGAAAATTTATTACGAGGCGAAAAAACAACTTTAAGTTGATGGTGCCCAGAGGCGGAATCCAATCGAACGAAATATGCCTTTGTTGCCAGATAGATGACCATCGCCTACTGGCGTTTCCGCCCAACAAAAATACCAACAAAATTTTTCTGTGGATTGGTTCGGTTCCCCGAGCCTTGCTATGAGGCGACTGTCTGCCGCCATGATGCCGAATGACTGCTTCGCGCCTAGTTCTCGTCGTTCACTGTGCCGTTCGCCGTTCCCGAAACCGGCCATTCCAGTCCGACCTAGCTAGCGCTCTCCATGATCGCGCCTGTGACTTTGCCGACCGCCCGCTTTTGGAAGAGAAAGCTTGGAAACCAAATATTCATAGGGGCCCGACGTCGGCTGCACTCGTCCTCATCATCCGCAACGTTCTGCACATGGCCGCACACCGCGAGAACCGGACAGCGCTCGACATCGCCGATCGGATCGAGACCTGGAGCATCGATCCAGATCGACGAGCCGATGGCGCTTTATCCGACTTTTAGCCGGCCAGAGCCGCTGTCGAACGTCGCGTTAGGCGCTATTGGCGCTCGATGCCTGCATGCCCCGCCGCATGACCCCCGCCGCTGCCTGATTATGTTCGGGTGGGACCCAGACGACACCCTTGTCCGATGGGGCTGTCAGAAGCACGGTCGAGCAGGGGAGCCCGGCCGCATCGAACTTGCGCGCGATGAAATCGCTCTCGCCTCGATCGTGGCTCGACATGATCAGCTGATAGCCGTTCAATTCGACCATGTTGCGCATCACGTCTACAAAGGCGGCAGTGTGAATGATGTCATTATGCTGAAGCGGATCGTCAAGCAGCAGTGCCCGCCAGCGCGACCAGGGGTAAGCGGTGCTCGCCGCACACAGGATGCTGAAGCCGTTGGCCGCAAGTTGGCCTTCGCTCAGCACGACCTGGGGCGGCAGATCCTTCTTTATCTCGATCGCATTCTCCACCTTCTCCCGGTAGCGCAGTGCCATACCGAAGCTTGTCGCATCGACCCGCGTGTCGGCCTTGAACTGAATACTCTCACCGGGCGTGCTCAGCATCGCCTCGTTGAAGTCGTCGATAACCACGTTGAGTGGATCGAGTACGCGCGCGGAAAAATCGTCCGCCTGTGCCTGCAAATTCTCCGAATAGCGCTTCACTGCGCTTCGTGCGGCGGTAGTGAGCTTCACCGCCGCGCGGGCAGTCTCGAGCTTGATCTTGAGTGCACCAAGATACGCCGCCGGTTCGCGCACGTCCTTGTCCCCACCTGCGGTCTGCATCGACGCGACGATCTCGTCGATCTCGCTCTGAAGCAGCGCATTTTCGTTGTCGCGTGCTAGCACAAGCTGCCGTTCGGCGAGCGAACGCAGTCCGGCCAGCACGGCCTCGATCGCGGCAATGCCGCGATCATATTCGGCTTGGCCCGGACTGTTATTGAGACCCGCTCGGGTCCAACGCTGCTGCATCTGCCGCGCCGCCTGTTCGGCGGTTCTGCGGACCACCTCGGCTGCCGCAAGCTCGCGTTGAGCGGCATCGAGTGCGGCTCGCTCCCCCTGAACGTCGGCGACGGCTGCGTTCGCCGCTTCGGAAAGTGTGGCGAGTTGCGCCTTTGCGGTTTCGCTTCGCTCGCGTTCCGTCGCCAGCCTGATCCCAAGCTCGCCGATCGTGACGTTTGACAGATTGCGCGCCGCGATCCGATCTGCACAGGCCTTGTCTTCGGCCTCAAACTGCGTCAGTCGCGCTCCGAATTGGCTGTCACGCGCGATCAGCTCATCGAGATCGGCGGCTTTCGAAGATCGTTGTTCGCTCGCCGCAGCGGCACTCGCCGCTAGCGGTTCTAGCGCTACCTCCGCCGCCGCCAGGGCGGCATCCGCGTCGCGCGCCCGCGCCGCGGCAAGGGCGGCGAGATCGGCGTCAGGAGACGTTTCAAGCGTCCGGGCGATAGCGGCGCGCGCATTCGTCACAGCGTCTGCGGCCACAACTGCCGCCCGCTCGAGCCCCTGGACAGCCGCCACCTCGGTTCGAAGGCGACGGATCTGATCGCTGAGTGCGGGACGTTCGCCCCGCAAAGTCTCGAGCGCATCGTCGGCCTGGGCGAGGCGATGATCGCTCCCCGACGCTGCGGCGTCCGCCAGTGCCTTGAGGACTCCCGGCTCGAACTGCGTCCGGCACACCGGGCAGTCGGTATCGTCCTGATGAACGTGGCTGGCGAGCTGTGACAGAGCGGCGCTGATCGCAGTTGCGTGCCGGTCGGCCTCTGCACGTTCGCGCTCGGCGCCGGATATCCGGTCGTTGAGATCGGCCAATTGCTGCTCGAGCGGAGTGAGCGCGGCAGCCGCGCTGGCCGCTGCCTCGCGCCCCTGGGCGAGCGCGGCATCGGCCGCCCGAGACTCCGTCTCGAGTTCGACGCACTCGGCTATCGCTTCGTTGAGCGCGTGTGCCGAGCCGGCAAGGCTTCTCAGGCGCGCGACTTCAGCTGCGGCCTCGCCATGTTGGTCTATCACGGTATCGGCGTCGGCTATCGTCCTGCGATTGGTGGCGATCGCCTCGGCAAGCGCCTTACGATCCTGCGCTTCTTTCGCCTGAAGCTCGGCGAGTTGCCCACGGCGCGCCAGATCGGTCCGCGCCGCATCGAGTAGGGCGACATTCTGTTCGATCGTGGCGATCGCGGCATTCTGAGCCGTGACCGCATCGCGGGTTGTGGGAACAAGTTGGGATACGCGATCGAGTCGTGAATGCGCGTCGCTCACCGCGCTTCGTAACCGTACAAGGCTGGGATGGTCGAGGCTTGCTTCGGCTTCGCTGATCGCAAATTGCGCTGGAAATGCCGATAAGGTCTCCAACACCGCTTTCCGCTCGCCCAATGATCGCAGCGTGTCTCCGATGCGGTCGCCGAGCGCTGAAAGACGCTGTCCGGCATCTGCGGTTATGACGTCAAGCGGCTGATCGGCAACAAGCTGCCGAAGGTCAGCTTCGAGCTGGTCGATCCCCGCAGCGACCTCGGCTGCGGTGAGCACGCCGGTCGCGCGGGCCGCGGCGCGTAGCCTGTTCAGGCGAGCCATCCGTCCCTGCCAGTCCGCGATTTCGCGCTCGAGTTCGGCGACCATTCTTTGCTCTTTATCTAGCCGACGGGTGAACGCGGTGATGGTCGGCCGCCCACGCAGGCCCGCGCGGATGCGCTCGAGCCGGTCGATGCCGCTCGGTCCCTTCAGTGCTTGCCACTGATCCCGGGGATCTCGGCTAGTGAACCGCTGCTGCGCCGCTTGCCCGAGGAAATGGGTGAGGGCGAGATAGGTGCCCAGATCATTGATGATGCGGCGATCGGGACGGGCGAGCTGCGCGACGATGTCCGCCATTGCCGTACCGCCGGTCGCGCTGCGCTTGATGAGGTCACCTTCCGAAAAGGTCAGCGCAACGCGATGCGATCCCGGCTCGGCTCCGCGCCGGGTGAGATAGTCCTTCTCGACGAATTTCTTTCGGCCATTCTGCAGATAGGGTTCAAAACGGCGGATCTTGTTGGTCAGGCCCCATTCGATCGCATCAAAGAAGCTGCTCTTGCCGAGGCCGTTGGTACCCGTGAGCAGAACCAGGCCGGGCGCCGCCGGAATGTCGATCTCGAAGTTTCCAAAGGTGCGGAAATCATGGATCGCGACGCGGGATAGGAAAATCTCGCTCATGCCTGTCCCCTCCGCTCCCAGGCCCTGACGAGTGCCGCAACAATGTCGTCCGGCGATTTCTTCTCGTCGAGCGCAATGCGCTCCCACTCGTCGGCGGTCGTCCGCGGCAAGCCCGGCGCTGTCGCGCCGGTCCCGCTCAGCTCGTCGAGCGCCGCGTCTTCGAACTGCCCCTCGGCATGCACCCATGGTCGGGCGAGGAAGGTGCGCTTGAGAAAATCGGCAAAGCTCTCTTCGTCCCGCTTGGGATCCTCCGGCCGCAACCACGCGAGCTTGCGGGCGACACGGTCGTCGCGTTCGACCATCAAAGCCATAGCCCGCCAGGCCTCCTGCCGTTCGCTTGCTCGCGGTCCCAGCAGCATAAGCTGCAGGTCGAGCGTCTCGTTCGCCCCCAGGAAGGAGCGCGCAACAACACATTGATTTCGGCATCGCCGTAGCGTCTCGAGCACCGCTTCCATCGCAGGAACGTCAGGAAGGATGCCAAGTACGATATTGAAACGATCGATCCGAATCGCATGGCTCTCCGCCGGCAGATCGGTCGGACTAAGCGTGGTCGACTTCGTCGACCCGCCGTTGAAGATCGAACGCGCCAGTTCGGGCCGATCCTCAACCTTCAGCTCGAGCGCCAGCGCCGCTGTGCGAAGCCGCTCGGCGAAATTCGCCAGTTCGGGTGACAGAGTCGAACTTTCCGTCATGCCGCGCCTTTCACGATCGTCTTTTCCAGCGCTTCGAAATGCCGTGCCTCCACGGCAGTCAGCAACGCGCGCAGCTCGGCCAAACCTGCCGCCACCGCGTCGACGAAATCGCGACTTATTGACATGATCACCGGACCAGAGCCTGCCGTTTCGCTGAGCCCCGGCTGGTCGGCGTCGACCCGCGCAAACGGGCGTTCGGCGATGCGGCTAACCTCGATGGCACTTTTGACGACAAGAATAACGAATTGAGTCTGCCACATGAAAGATGCGGCGCACAATGACATCTCATCGCCATTGATCATATCGGCTGCGCAGCCATGTCCGGCCCATGCGCTGTCGCCATTGCGCAGGCGAACAAGATTGCCGGGCCTGATCCCCTTCGGCGATGTGGCCTCCCAGGCGGCGGCAATGGCCAGGGCGACGGCAGTACCGCGCAGGATGACCGCCCATTTGTTGGGACCGACCAAAATCTGCGCGGCGTCGCGATTATCGTCGTCGTCGACCGCGCAGATCATCAAGCGAAGGAAATGGCCAAGTAGCACCGGCTCATCGGTGAACGAAGCGTGCCAGACCGCCCATGTAGCCGCCATGGCTGCCCGTAGATCGGTGGCGATCTTGAGGTTAATCGGTCGGCCGGGGTCGGCATTGCTGGCAAAGAAGGGTTGGAGATGCGCATCAAGACGCTCCAGCAACCAGCTATCGAGCGATCGGTGAATCCTGCGCGCGAGAATATCGGGTGGAAGCTGGACCGGATTCTGGGCCGCACCGCCGGGATTGCCGGCCACGATCGCCGGCATCGCCATACCCTCTGCGTGCGGTGACTCCAGACTGAGCGCCCGGACATGCTGTCTCCATTGACCTGGTGCCGCATGCAACCGGCAATTGTTGCTATGGCAGGCAACACGCAGCACCGCGCCCGCCACCGCTCCGAGATCTTCCGGGCCATCGGGAAGGATGATCTCGAAAGGCTGGTGCTCGCTCCACGAGCGCAGGAGCTGCTCAGCCGGTATCGCGCCCGACCACCGGACATTGCCTGCCTCGCGCAACAATTGCACTGAGATCGGCAGCTGATGCGCGGCCAGACGCTGAAGTCGCGGAGCGAGCGGGACGTCAGCCTCACGCGCGGCCTCTCTGAACAAGGTCCGCGCAGCGCTCGACAGCTTCGGTACAAGCGTTGCATCGCCGTGTCGCGTCAACCATTCCTTATGGTTTGCTTCGTGGCCTACCAAATGAGCAGCGAACGGAGCACGGACGACATCACGACGTGGGCCACGACGAACGATGACAGCATCCGCTGCGACCGACTCGCCGGCACAATCGAGCCAGAAATCTGCGACTTCAGGGGCCGGGTCAGGCGGAGCGATACGCGCAACGGCGCCGCATTGCAGGTGCCGGAAGGTGCGTTGCGGGTCACCCTCGATCGCCTTGATGGTGAGATACGCGGCGAGCCGATTGAGCGTTGCGGTTGACACTTCAAACAGTTCGGCGTGCTGTGTCTGCAGCGTCAGCCTGACCCCAGGCCGCAGCTGCTGCGCGACGGCAGCAACTAGGCCAATGTCGGTAAGCGGCTGCAGCAATTCTGCATCATAAGCCGCCAAGAAATCGAACCGGGCGCCGGCAGCATCCTGCGCACGCGCGCGGACATCGATTGCGGCAAGGGCGGGCTTCAGCGCAACGATCCCCGGATGGCTCGAAACCAGCTGGATCATGCCAGCGTGATCGAAATCGCGCGCGCCGGCGGCAACGAAGTCGATCAGCCCACCGTCGCCCGCTCCGCTGATGAAGAAGCGCGGAGTCGGTCGGCCCGCGAACTCGGCAACCGGCACGCCGGCGTCGGTCCAGTAGCTGGCACTCTGAATGGTTGGAACTGGCTCGATTG
This sequence comes from Mesorhizobium sp. LEGMi-168a, assembly GCF_058312955.1. Lineage (NCBI taxonomy): Bacteria > Pseudomonadati > Pseudomonadota > Alphaproteobacteria > Hyphomicrobiales > Phyllobacteriaceae > Mesorhizobium > Mesorhizobium sp. LEGMi-168a. The sequence continues at coordinate 156,780 of NZ_JBZEGV010000013.1, read as the reverse complement.
GCTCGACCCCGAAGCCGACCGCAAGCAAGACAATGTGAAATTGCTCGCGAAGCTCGTTCCCTGGTGCAGGGAGCGGGCTATCCAGATCGGTGAACTCGATCTGGTAACCGTCCGGTACGACGTTGAGCGCCGTGACCCGGTGGCGCACACGAGGCTGCAACCTTGGCGCGAGCCTGACCACGATGTCATGGAAGCCAACAAGAACGTCGTCACGCACCGAACGGCACGATCCGGACTCCCAGTCAAGTATTGGCAAGTCTGCAATGGGATCCGTCGTGTCATGCGCGGGCCAGTCGTAGATATGCGGATCGAGCCGTCGGCGATCGGTCGTTGACTGGAGGGGGAGTAGCTCCCCGGCCGTTTCGAACAGCACGATCTGCGATTCGGTAACAAGCGCGGCAGCTGCCGCTGCAGCGACGCCGGCCGCACCGCCGCCGACCACGGCAATCCGCGGATTCCCATTGAGGTAACCCAGATCCTTCAGCGCATGGACCAGAGAAAGCCCCCGGACCTGCTGCGAATAAAAGGTGATACGCCGATCGAAGCTCCCGATGACGAACAGGTTCGGCCGGTCGCGGACAGCCGCGCCATTAAGAATATCCTGCGGAAGCAACGCGTCAGCCAACGGTCCGGCCACTTTCGGTGCTGTGCGTCTGCTGTTCCGACAGCTTAGATTTGGCGTGGCATATCGCACGCATCGTTGCCAATCGGCTCCCCCCATTTCCGACCATAGTGTCGCTACCTGTCGGCGGATAACGTTATGCAGAGGCAGGCGAATTGACGCAAGGCATTATTGGCTCTCGCCAAGTCGACTGCACTCCTATGCTTTCGGACTTCTGACTCGGTCTCTGTTTCGACGTCAACCGCGCGACCATGGTCGGAAATGACGGCTCTCTCAAGTCGACTCCCTGGAACCTGCCGGTCTCTTCGCGGCCCCCAAGCTGACTAAGTGCGATCACTGCTAAACTCTCCCCCGTCCAAAGCGGGTAGGGGTTTTTCGAAAGCCTGAAGTAGCTGAGCCAACGGTGGCGCACATAAGCTTCAGTCACGCGCCGGATCATTGGTTGCCGGCCGCCTTTGTTCCCGAGGCCACACCCTTGAATACAGATAGCGAGGACACCTGGTCGAGCATCGAACACATGTTGTTTGGACTATCGAAATTGAAGCCCATGCATTTCTGGTCCACCGCGCAAGCGGTCACGCAATTGGCATAATTGCTGGGCTCGTTCGAATAGGAATCGCCCACGACAACTGTATTCTTGTAGAAGACGAGGCTGGAATACTGGACCTTGCTCGCGACCGCGGGCTTTGCCGCCATTGCGGCGTCCGGAGCCCTGACCAGGATAGAGGCGTCGCTTTTCAGGAAGCACGCGGAGTGCTTCTTGTCATAGGTAATTGCCTGACATTGATCGTCACCTTCGCATCTGGTCTCGCATTGATCGAATGAGAGATTCATGAGCGGCATTCCTGGAAGGTCGAAGCCCATCGCGTCCCAACCATCTTGCCCTATGAGTTTCTTGGCCGCTTCGGCTCGTCCAGATGGGAGCTCGAAATCTGCGGCGTTAAATGTCCTGCCATCAAGCCACGCGCATCTCGATGCAAGCTCCCTGGCGGAATCGTCGTTCAACCCAACTGATGCGAGTGTCGCCGGTGGCGCGATGGGAGCTTGGGGCGCCGCAGTCGGCGATACCCGGTTTACCAGATCTGCATTGACATCGACGCCGTTCACTAGCCGACGGGTGTAGCACCACGCCCGATCCCAAGTTGGATCGTTCTCTTCGGTGAAGTAGTGCCCCGATGTAAGCGTCCAATGAGCACCCGCGAAGTCGACCTCCTTCGTGAGGAACTTGTTGAAATCCTCGGTCACCGTATCAGGCTTGTTGGGCGGCGGCGCTGGTGGAGGATCGACCGGCTTTGCCTCCTTGGGTGGATTGGTTCGGTCCGACTTGGGCTGTGTGGTGGTGTCGGGCGGATCGAGTCTGTCGGTGCGCTTCTCGATCGGTTTGTCCGGCACGACAGGCGGTCTGATCTCTCGCCCGAAGAATAGTGCTGCTCCGTATCCGATGCCGACGGCTGCGACCGCCACGGCCGACCCCGTCATCATCCTGCGGAAGGCATTAGCGCGGGCGATCTTGTCGTAGGCTGCAGCTTCAGCCTCTAGAGTGGGAATGGCCGCTTGCTTGACGACCAGGTCGACCGCCCGTTCGAGAAGTGCAGTGTTATGCCGGACCAGCACGTTTGCGACCGCCCTTTGCTGCTACCTTGACGAGATCCACGACCTCGGCAGGCAAATCCTCGTTCAGTGCTTTGCGCAGCGCTTCTGGATCGTCGGTGAGGACTGGAACATACAGAATTTCCTTCACCACTTTTTCGACCGGGACCTCGACGCGCTTTTCCACCTCCCTGTCCACCGGCACTTCGACCGGGACTTTGACCGTTCGCACTCGGTGCCAGCGCCATCTTAGAAGAAGCCGCCTGATCAGACGCGACAATCGGTTCTCGGAACGAGAGTCCGCCTGTGCAGCGATGCGCTGCAGACCGAGAGCCACCATCGCGGTGATCGGTCCGGCAAGGCCGGCGATGACCGCAAGCGAGCCAAACCAAATGGCAGCTATCTTTCCTGCCTCGCCTTCGCTCACCTGTTCAGGCTTCTCGCTGTACCATCGCGCGGCAATTCGTCGGATCTGGTCAGTCCGGGCCAGCGGGATTCGCCTTTTCTCAAGATCATTGAGCCGCTTTGCTATCTCGTCACGTCTGGCCTGATTGGCCGCAAGCACCTTTCCTTCGGCCGCTTCGGCGCTCTGCGCCGCGGACAGGTCTTCTCGCGCTTGAGAAAGCCGTCGTTCCCAATCGGCCGCAATCTCGTCCAGTGACTTCTCCAGATCCGCACGCCGATTTTGCAGCACCTGCTTTTGTTCATCGGTCATCTTGGGGCTTTGCAGCCTCAGCCGGTCGAACTCAGCGCGCGTGGCCACGATCTGCTGATCTAGATCCTGGATCTGCGGCTCGTATTTTGCCTCCGTCTTCGTGCGGGGGTTGGCGAGCTTTCCGATCTCGTCTTCCCAGTGCTTCGCCGATGCCGCGTCGCCGCTTCTCCTAGCGTCTTTGATCCGTTCGACGTAACTGTCTCTTTGTCGCTCAAATTCCTCGACCGCTTGCTTGACCCTGGCGTCTCTTTCGGCGACCAGGTCCGTGCGCCTTTGCTCCTGATCCTTAAGCTGTTCTCTCGCCTTTGCCGCCTCGGGTGTCAGTGCGGTCGTTGCCTGCAGTTCCGCGTCGACATCGCTGATGCGCGCTTGAATTTCCTTTCGCGCATTGTCGGCAAGCGTGCCCACCTCCTCGAGATCGGCCTTTGCTTTGGCAACTTGATCCGTCTCCTTTGCCGCTTCGTCCGAGGCGGTCAGCTTTGCGTTTTCCCGGGTGAGAGTGTCGATTTGGTCGGCGATCTCCTCGTATTGCAGTTCACGAAGAGTGCCCGCCCGCTCCAGGCCAAGAAGCACCGTTTCAAAAGTGATGCCAGCAAGCAGGAGCAGGAAGATCAAAAGCACAGGCTTCCAGAACCAGGAGGCGCTGTACAGAAGCGTTGCGATCGGGATTTTGGTGAGTTCGGCAATCGAGACAATGAAGAACGGCGCGCTCGCCAGAACCAAGTCCATTGCGGTGGCTGATTGGCTGGCTTCGAAGGCTTGGACACCCAAAGCCAAGCCGGTGGCCAATCCGATGATAGATGCTGTAATTTCAAGCGCCCAAGCGCCACGGTATGTCCACTGACCGTAGCTGGCCAGCTTTTGGCTCATGCTTGAATTCACCGGGCGCCCCCGCCTTTTTACTTTCCCATTTTACCCTGCCATTTAATCGCTGGGCTTGCATCAGGAAATTCTCTCAAACGGACAAAGCGGTCCACAAGTTGGAAATATCGTTACTATGATCCGGCCGGGTTGCCTTCCGGTCGAGTAAGCCGGCGGAAAGCGCTCTCAGACAAGGCTTCGCCTGCCCCCAATTGGCGTCTGATCGAGAACGCGAAGGAACGAACCTACTTCAAGAATCCGGGCCCGCTGCTTTCTTTGCGCGCAGCGACCGACCTGGATGTCCCCAAAAGTGGTTCCGTCCTGAAGAAACTTTAGCGCTTTGATCTTCGCCAACCCGCTGCGACAGCCTCGGCTTCCGAACAGAACCATCTTTCCCCCTTGGCCGGGCTAATTAGGGTGACGCTGTAATATTTTTGTCCGGGCATATGATAAATGCGTTCGCCCTCGGCCGATATGTTGCCCTTGATGTTGCAGGCGGCACTTCCACCGCCGAAAACCGAAAGCGGTGCAGTCGTTGGCACGTCGTCACTGTGTTGCGCTCGCCAGTCCCACGGTGCTTGAAAGGACCCCATCCACAAACCGGCCCTCGCAGCCTCGGCTTTCGATTGTTGCGGTGCATATTCCCCGTGGCTGTACTTCGGCCAATCGAGAGCCTGCCCATGCTCGACCATCCACGCGGCCACGTTGGCGCCGTCGGATCGCGCGCAATCTCCGACGAAGCGCCCGTAGCGATCCCACGTAACGAATGAGCAATGAACCGGCCTGGCGGCAGCCAAGTACTCATCCAGGGCTTGGGCGGAACGCCGGCCGCAGGGATATTCGAACCCCTTCGCGTCATCGCAGTACTGGCGGCTCTCAGGCGCGTCGATCCCGTTGAGACGAATTCGTTGACCATGCACCTCGATCGTATCGCCATCGATGACCGAGGCGACCCCGGCAATCGCGACAGACTTCGATTTTATCAGGTTTTGCAGATTGATCTCCGGCAGCGAGCCGGTGTTGTGCATCACAAACTGTGTCACCAGAGCGGAGGCCGCCGCTACAGTTACCAGCACGAGGCGAAGCGGCACATTTAGCCAACGGCTGACGCGACAGCGTTTGGCGCCGAACTGCTTCATCTGCTTCCAAACAGCTTTTTTAGCAGGCTCCAGAAGCTGACGGTGGTGCGGTCATAGACCCGATTGTAAGCGGCTCGCTTGGGGTCGGTGACCCATCCCATTCCGCGTGGGGCTTGCAGGCCGAAACTCCGCTTCACCATGCGCTTGACGGATGTTCTGGCCGCCAGGCTGCGTTTGATGCTTGGTCTGCGGATCCCGAATTTCATTTTTGCTCCCCTACCTCTCGCAACCCACGCCATCATGATCACGGTCAAGGTGGTTGGGATCGGACGGGCCGACCGCAACGGGTCCCTGGACCACGGGATTGTTGCCCCTACCACCGGCGCAGTCCAGATCGGCGCCGCTGTTTGGCATGGCCGATGCCGGCTGCGACGTTCCGCGGTATCTTTGAACGACAGCCGTCATCCGCTGCCCGTCGCCCTCGATTTTCGTGTTGTTGCTGTTGGGGTTGAACGGGTCGACCGTCTGGAGAAGTTGGTTCTGGCGAGTGGAGTCGCCAGCCGCCAACGTCATCGTGTCGTAATTGTTGAGATAGTCGGCCGCACAGCCGCTAACGCATAAGGCCACGATGGCGACGCACACCGAGATTACTCTTCGCATGGCCTCGATCCACCTTACACCGGGGACGGATTGATGCCAGCTGATTTCAGCTGCGCTCCAAGTTTCGCTCGCGTGGCGCAAGCCGCCTTGTCACCAGCAACGCATTTGTTGTTCGCGTCCGACCAGTCCAACAGCGTGGTATTGATCCAGCTGCCAGGCGCGCGTGCAATCCCATAGGATGTAGGTGGTGCAACGGTAGCGACCGATGCTGCTGCCGCGCCAGCTTGTCCATGCGGCGCACGCTTCCAGCCGCTGATGATGAGACAATTCCTCATGAAATCATCTTCAGCAATTGCATTGCCGATAGCATTGCCGATCCCGGCACCGGCAACAAACCCCGGCGACCCGATCGCAATATAGCCTTGGTCTACTGACCTTTTCTGCAGTTCGCATTGTGCATGGGCGACATCGAAACCCGGCCCATACCCGATCTGAACATAGTCTGCTTGATTGCTAGTTTGACAGCCGAATAGCGCGGCAGCGGCACAGAGTGCCAGCAACACCTTTATTTTCATACCCCAACCCTCCCACGGCTGAGGCCAGCATCTCTCAAAGCAAATATTAGCGCAAGCTAGCAAATCTGTTCTGGCAAATGTTTGTGGGTTTCGGAAGTTTGCTGTAGCCTGGCATTGTCCGGGTTGTTTGCGGCGCCAAGCTGGGCAGCCTTCTTTACGTCATCGCAATCGCGCTGTCCCGGCCGCCTGCACCTCTCGAATGGCAGGATGTTGCGTCCTTTACAAATCAGGACGTGCCGGCCACGTCCTGTGCGCACTCGACGAGCACGTCCACCGCCTGCTGAAGCAGAGTGCCGAGCCGCCGGCCTTTTTGCCAGAACACGACGTAATGATAGAGGGCGCTTGGCTCGAAGGGGCGGACTTCTACTGGAAAAGATGCGAATTGCCGGGCGGCAAAGGTGTTGCTGCTTGAAATGCCCAGACCTGCGGCGACGAAACTGACTTCCTGGCCAATGACGTCGACCTGTATCGCGAGATGCGGTTCCGCTCCCATGTATCGCAGTGCGTTCTCGTTCATGAGATGCGACTGCATCCGGGGTTCGACATCGGCAAGCGGTTCTCCTACGAGGTCTTCCGGCCTGATGATGTCCTTTTCGGTGAACCGGTGGCCACGGGGGAAAATATAAACATTGGTCGCGGTCGTCGCCGGGCGCCAGTCGAAGACGTTGCCGTCCAGCGGCAGCCGCGCGATTCCAAGGTCGGCGCGTCCCTCCAGCACGTGGTCCGCCACTTCCGGGTAGGTGCCCGACCTGAGAACAATCCCGGCGACCGGCTGGCGTGCGCGCAGCTTGCGGAAAGCCTCCGGAAGAAGCCGGAATGAGAAGACGTGCGGCGCGGCGATGCTGATCGTATCGCTGTCGACACCTTTGAGCGACGCGACCGTCCTGGCGATCCTCTCCATCTGAACGAAGGCCGCGTCGGTATCGCGAAAAAGGATCATCGTCTGGGTCGTCGGAAGAAGCCGCCCCTTGGCGCGCACGAACAACTGGACCCCGAGCAGCCCCTCCAATATCCGGATTTGCTGGCTGACGGCAGGCTGGGTGATTTCGAGCGCCTTGGCGGCAGCCCGCTCCGAGCCCGACCTGACGACCTCGCGCAGGATCTGAAGCTGGCGAAGCGTGATGCCGGTTTTTGAGATTTCCACCATGACGAGGCTTCCGTGCGGCTCCCGGTTTTCGCGTTCTCCGCGCAAAGATCAACTTATACGGCCGGGCCGATTGCGCCACACTGATTGGAGCAACTGCGCCCAAGGCGGCTATTCGAACTGAGATGATGTTCAACCATATTAGCTGAACTTATCGAAAAATAATTTCGCTTATAAATTGACCCCAGGAAGCCCGCGCGCAATTCTGAGGTCAAGACGCCCTTCCGAAGGCGCCTGGCGCCGGAGCAAAGCGGCGCTCCCACACATCGACAACCGAAAGCAGAAGGATGATGCCGCTCCATGCGCGCAGCAATGGCCTTGCCCTGTCCAGTATTCCGCGTATTTCGCATCGGCAGCACGCGGTCTCTGGCGCGGAGCGCGTGATGCCTGGCGGTCCGATGTCTGACCAGGCCCTGACGCACGGCATCCGCGCCGAGCGGATCGAAAAGCGGCTTGGCGGCAACGATGTCCTGCGCGGCGTGGACCTCGATGTCCGGCCGGGCGAAATTCTCTCCATCCTCGGCAGCAGCGGCTCGGGCAAGAGCACGCTTCTGCGGTGCCTCAATCTCCTGACGGTTCCCGACCGCGGCGACATCTGGATCCACGGCGAGAAACTGGCGATCCGAGCCGCCTCGCGGCATGGTGGGCCGGCCGGAATCCTCGACCAGCGGCAGGTCCGCAGGGCGCGGGCTTCCGTGGGCATGGTGTTCCAGAACTTCAATCTCTGGCCCCACAAGACGGTGCTTGAGAATGTCACGGAAGGCCCGGTCCTGGTAAAGGGCATGCGGCGCAACGCGGCCGCCGATCTTGGGCATCACTATTTGGCCAAGGTCGGGCTTTCGGGCAAGGCGGAGGCCTGGCCCCACCATCTCTCGGGCGGCCAGCAGCAGCGCGTGGCGATTGCCCGCGCGCTGGCGATGGAGCCACGCGTGCTGCTCTTCGACGAGCCGACCTCGGCGTTGGACCCGGAACTGGTCGGCGAGGTGCTGCGCGTCATGGCCGCGCTTGCGGAAGAGGGGCGCACGATGGTGATCGTCACCCACGAACTGGCTTTCGCCCGGGAGGTGTCGACGCGGGCAGCCTTCATGCATTGCGGGTTGATCGAAGAGGAAAGCCCGCCGCGGGAATTCTTCACTTCTCCCGTCTCCGGCCGCCTACGCGGCTTTCTCGCTTCGCATCGATAGAAAGGCTTCGCGCATGGACGGGTTCGCGGTGCAGTTCGTCAACGGACTGAAGACGACGGTGCTGCTGGCGCTGGTCAGCGGCGCCCTCGGCATGGCGCTCGGCCTGCTTGCCGCGGCCGGGCGATTGTCGCGGTGGCGGGCGGTAAGCCTCGCGGCCGGTTTCTACACGACGATCATTCGCGGTGTGCCCGAGCTGATCATCATCCTGCTGATCTATTTCGGCGGAACGGTCGCCATCAGCGCTTTCTTCGGCCGCTATGTCGAGGTCGACGCATTCCTCGCCGGGGTCGCCTCCCTCACCGTCGTCTTCGGCGCCTATACGGCGGAAATCTTCCGGGGGGCGGTGCTCAGCATCCCGACGGGGCAGATCGAGGCGGCGCGCTCGCTCGGGCTGCATCCGTGGCAGACCTGGCTGCTGGTCATCCTGGCGCAGATGCTGCGCATCGCGCTCCCGGCACTTGCCAACCAGTGGATATCCCTGATCAAGGAAACGTCGCTGATCTCGATCGTCGGGCTGACCGATATCATGCGGGTCGCGGCCATCGGCGCGGGCTCGCTGCGGGCGCCGCTGACGTTCTATCTCGCCGCGTCGGCCCTCTATCTCGCGCTGACCAGTCTTGCGCTGCTGATCTTCAATCTTCTCGATCGGCGTTTCGCCGTTCCCGGACGGTGAGGCGCCAGGTCATGGACATCACGCTTCTCCTCACCAGCACGGCCACGCTTGCCGGCGGCATTCCGCTGACGCTGCTTTTGACATTCGCATCGCTGTTTGCGGGCCTCGTCCTTGCCGTGCCCCTGGCCTTCATGCGCGCCTCGTCCCGCAAATGGCTTTCACGGCCCGTGCTCGCCTATACCTATGTGTTTCGCGGCACGCCTCTGCTTGTCCAGCTTTTCATCATCTACTACGGCCTCGGTCAGATCGGCGCTATTCGCACGAGCGTGCTTTGGGTCGTGCTGCGCGATCCTTTCTGGTGCTGCCTGCTGGCCTTTTCCCTGAACGGCGCTGCCTACGCGACGGAAATCTTTCGCGGCGGGATCCAGGCCGTGGCTCCCGGCATGATCGAGGCGGCGCAGGCGGTGGGCATGTCGCCGTTACAGATCAAGCGCCGCATCATCTTCCCGATCGCCTTTCGAAGCGTGCTTCCCTCCTATGCCAACGAGGTCATCAGCCTCGTGAAAGCGACGTCGCTCGCCAGCACCGTGACCTTGCTGGAGATAACCGGTCTTTCGCGAAAACTGGTCTCGGAAACCTTTGCGCCCTACGAGATCTTCATTGCTGCCGGCGTGCTCTATCTCGGCCTGACTTTCCTCCTGGCCGGCTTTTTCCACGTGCTGGAAGCCCGGTTGAATGGCGCGCCACTGGTAAAAGCGCTCCCGCGCCGGGTTGCCCTGCAGCAGGTGGCCCGTGAGCAATAGTCCCCGTCAAAGCCCGCTGCCGCTCCGTGAGACTGCCTGGCGTGAGATCGACTTGCCGGCCATCGCCTCCAATTACCGCGCCATCCGGGCGGCGATCGGCCCCAACACGAAAGTCTTCGCCTGCCTGAAGCAGGACGCCTATGGCTGCGGGGCGGGGAACGTTGCGTCCCTGTTGTCCGCGGCGGGTGCCGACGCCTTCGGCGTGGTGTCGATCGCCGACGCTCAGGCCGTACGAAAAGCGGCGCCGGGAAAGCCCATCCTCATGTATCCGGGCATCGGCCCCAACGCCGTCGATCTTGTCCGGGATCTCGATTTGACGATTTCGATTTCCGGCGAAGCGGACCTGGCGGGCTGGCTTAAGACCGGCGCGCCGCTCAAGGTCTTCGTGAAGGTCGACCTGGGCTTTTGGCGCGCCGGCGTGGCCCCTTCCGGCCTCCGACGTCTGATCGATCTGTGCGCTTCCCAAGGCAATGTCGCCGTCGACGGTCTTTATGCCCATCTCAACGAGTTCGGCGACGCCGGCTCCTCGGCGCCGGCGCAGGTTGCGCGCCTGACGCCACTTCTCGAAGAGCTGAAGGCAAAGGGGCACCGTCCCGCAACGGTCATGGTCTCAAGCAGCGAAAGCCTGCTGCACCATCCGGAGTTCGACATGGACGCGGTCGATCCCGGCGCGCTCCTCTTCGGATTGACCCGTTCTCCCGCCGGGCGCCGCACCCTGCCCACTCATCCGGCCCTGTCGACGATCAAGGCGCGCATCGTCGCGCTCAAGACGTGCCACGACAGCATGGGCACGCCTCCGGGCCTTAAGGGATACCACCCGGCCATGCGCCTGGCGGTGCTGGGCATCGGCTGGGGGCACGGTGTGCCGCGATATCTCGCTTCCCCGGCCTCGGTGCTGGTCAGGGGGCGGCGCGCGTCGATCGTGCCGCCCATCCATCTCGAGCACCTTCGCATCGATGTCACCGATATTCCCGAAGCCGAGCTCGGGGATGAAGCGATCCTGCTCGGCGCCACGGACGCGGACTGCATCACGCTGCCGGAACTCGCAGGCGCCTGGGACACGGACGAAACGGGCGTCGCCTGCGGCCTGCGGGAGAGCCTGCGGCGCATACACGTGACCGAAAAACAGAAACCCAATCAAGAAGAAGGGGAATAGCATGAAACGACAACTGGCTTTCGCTCTCCTGGCGACCCTGCTCGTCGGCAGCCTTGCTCATGCCGAGGAGCGCAAGGCGATCACCATCGCTTCGGAAGGGGCTTCGCCGCCCTGGGACTATATCGACGAGAAGGGCGCGCTCGTCGGCTTCGACATCGACGTCGGCAACGAGCTCTGCGCCCGGATGAAACTGCAATGCACCTTCGTCGCCCAGGACTGGGACGGCATCATCCCCGGCCTTCTCGTGAAGAAATATGACGCGATCATCGCCGGCATGTCGATCACGGAAAAGCGCAAGAAATCGATCGCCTTCTCGGTTCCCTATGCGGCGGCACCGAACCAGATCGTCATGCGCCGGGGGCTCGGCCTACCCCCCGGCGACATCGATGCGAAACTCAACCTGACGGACATCGACGCGGCGAAGAAGCAGACCATCGAAAAGCTGAGGGAAAGCCTGAAGGGCAGGACCCTCGGTGTCCTGCGCTCGTCCAATTCGGAGGCGGTCGTTCGCGAACTCTTCGGCGATATCGCGGAGGTGCGCAGCTATGACAGCCAGGAGAATATCAAGCTTGATCTTGCCTCCGAGCGGATAGACGGGGGGCTGGGAGACCGTTTGGTGTGGAAGCAGTTTCTCGATACGCCGGAGGGCAAGGCGGTCGAATTTTTCGGCCCGCAGCTTTCAGGCGGCACGTGGGGCCCAGGCGTCGGTGTCGGTCTTCGCAAGGAGGATACCGATCTCGTCGAAGCCTTCGACAAGGCTATCGAAGCGAGCGTCAGGGACGGCGCGCTCGGCAGGATCAGCCAGAAGTGGTTCGGCGTGGATATTTCCCCGCAGCTCGCCAAGTGACCGCTCGCCGTCGATTTCTGGCGGCCTCGAAATGCATGTCGCCCAGAAGCGTGCAGCGGTTCTGGGACAACAACATGCAACAAAGCAAGGACCTAAGCGCGTCGCCTGAATCCGTTTTAACGCGACGCGCCTTAGGCGCCGCCACTCCCCCAATTTATCCCAAGGTACGTCTCCATGTCTTCACCGTTCACGCTCGTCCTGACCGGGCAATCTCTCATTCATCATGATGTTCGGCAGGTCCAGGACAAAGGATTTGCCGCGATCAAGGCGCTGATCCGGCAAGCCGATATCGCCTTCACCAATTTCGAGACGACGGTCCTCGGCCGGCATGGTGGATGGCCGATGAAAGGTTCCTACTTTGGCTGTTCGGCGCCCATGGTTCTGGATGCGCTGAAGGACACCGGCTTCAATGCCTTGGCGCTTTCCAACAACCACGCCTTCGACCTCGGCCCACCCGGCATTCTGTCTACGCTCGAAGAGGTTGCGGGCAGGGACTTCCTTCATGCCGGTATCGGTGTCGATGCCGCGGATGCGCGTCATCCAGGAATGAAAACCTTCGGCACGAGACGGGTGGCGCTGGTTGCCATGGACGCGGGACCTGGCCCGGCCACTATGTATGCGGCCGACGCGACGGATCGGTGTCCCGCAAGGCCCGGCGTGAACGGGCTCGATGTATCGAGGCGATTTGAGGTCGAGTCTGAGGTGTTTGCGAGCCTGACCGGCATTCAGGACACCTTCCAAAGCAGCAAGATGGAACGGGCCAACTATGCCCAGCCGCACGATCCGCCCGAACTTCGATCGCCTGACGAGATCGATTTTTACGGAACGATCTTTTGCCGCTCCTCCAGGAACAGACGCCGGATCCTGGTGGACGAGGCGAGCCTGCAAAGTCACCTCTCGGCGATCCGCCGGGCCGCCGCGGAGGGTGCCTTCGTCATCGCCTACCTCCACCATCACCATTGGGAGCCGAACTGGCGAGAGGTTCCAGCGTGGGTTCAGTCGCTCGCGCGCGCCTACGTCGATGCCGGGGCAGGGGTGTTCGTCAGTCACGGTGCCCCTGTCCTGCAGCCTGTGGAAATCTATCGCGGGGCGCCGATCTTCTTCGGGCTGGGCAATTTTCTCTTCCATCTCAACGAGGGCGAGGTGGTGTGGAATGCGCCGGACGTTTGGAAAAGCGTTGTCGCTACGTGCCGTTTCGATCCCGATGCGCGGTTGCAGTCGATTGATCTCCTTCCCGTCATCATCGGCGGCGAGCGGATGCTGGACGCCGAAAATTATCATGACCGCGTCGTTCCGGCTCCGGCGTCGAAAAAGCTGGGAGCCGAGATGATCGAGGACTTGGCGGCTCGCTCATGGTCGCACGGCGTATCGATCACCGTCAAAGCGGGTGACGAAATGACATGTGGTTGCTTGCGAGCGAAAGGCTCGCTTTGACCTCTCGAACGGTGAGAGGGAATTCGGCGGACGACCGAGCGGGACCCGATATTTCGCTTCAAAGGCAGGTTGACACGGCAGTTTGCGCCTATTTCGGACGTTAGCGGCCTGCGGCCCAATCTCCGAAAGTTGAGGTTGCATCGGCAGCGTGGATGACCTACGACGCGATGGCTTGATCACGCACAGTACGCAACGCGCGCCGGAAGGAATGGTCTTCGATGCGAAATTGACGGCCACGGGAATCAAGCACTACGAGAAAACCTATCCCTCGGCCGCGCCACGCAATGCGCCTATTCTCGTGGCGCTGGATCGGATCCGCGACATTTTGATCGGCGTCGCGACCGACGGGCCAAGAATTCAGCAGGTCGACGCTGATTACCGTACGCTCTTCGGGGAGTTAAGCTCCCAACTCGCCGATCAAGGCATAGATAACCCGGTTCCGTTTTCCGATCTTTGGCAGTGGTATGGCCGCTGGAGCAGCGGCGACCTTCCAAGCTATCAGTCACGCCGCCAATTCATTGCCGAGTTGATCGATCCAATTGCTGCTCGGCTTCGCTCTGGACGCGCGCCCTCTGTCACTCCTCCTACGGGCTCGAGTCTTGTCGACCAGCAGATCGGCATTGCTCGCAAGAAGCTGGAAACCGCGCAGAATGAGGTTGAATATCAGAGCGTAGGACTCGTCTGCCGTGAGGCCCTTCTCTCATTAGCCAAGGAAGTCTTTGTGGCCGCACAACACCCGATCCTTGAGGTCGTTGGTCCTTCAGATTTCAAAAGGATGATAAAGGCGTACATCGCTGTCGAACTTGCAGGCGGCGCGATCGAGGAACTCAGAAAGCACGCGCGCTCGGCCCTTGATCTTGCCAATCACACCACACACAAGCGAAGCGGCGATTAGCCTGGAAGCAACAGTCCGGGACGACGTCTCTGAACGAAGTCAGTCGACCAGTCTGCGCTTTCGAAATTTACAAGGCAAAAATTCTATTGCAGAGAGAACTTGAAACAGCACGGATGCTCGTCAGGCCATCGTGGACGGCAGACACCGTGAGAAATATTCTCCTAAGGATCCTGCGCGTATGAAGGTGCCGACAGTGGGGGTCATCGGGACAGGGGACTTTTCCGCCTATCTCATCGGTGCACTGCGCAAGGGCGGTTTTGGCGGTCCGATCCTTCTCTCGCCTTACAGCCGATCTAAGGCGGAGGCACTTGCAAGTGCGCATCATTGCACCGTGGCCGTCGATGATGCGAGCGTTATCGCTGGTGCCGATTGGATCCTGCTCGCAGTGCGCCCGGAACAGCTTGCCAAAGCGATCCCAAGGCTTGCATTGCGCTCAGAGCAGGTTTTGATTTCGGCCATAGCTGGCGTCACGGTTGCGGAATTGCGCAAGGCAACGGGGCACCGATTGGTGATCCGCATTATGCCATCGAGTTACATTGAGTCGGTCAGCGAAGGCCTGCTTCCCATCTTTCCGGCATCGCCTGAAGTAGAAGCGGTGCTGACAGCGGCGGGCAATGTTGTGGCTTTCGATACCGAGGACCGATTCGAACTTGCGATGGTCGGAGCCTGCCTCGCAGGCTGGATGTACCGCTTCATCGGCACGCTCGAAGCCCGTTTTTTAGAGTACGGTCTTACCCCGGCGCAAGCACGGTTGATTGTGGCTGGCAATATGGCAGGCGCTACTCGCCACGCCCTGGCGCGGCAGGATGAGTCCCTGGACATCCTATCCGACAAAATCGCGACGGAGGGTACCTATACCCGAGCTGGACTGGACCACCTTGTTCAGGAGCAGGCAACCCTACCTTGGGTGGAGGCGATCGACTTAGTGCACAGAAGATTGGCCTTGCTAAAGCGTTGATCGGGCCCTAGGTTGATTTGTTAGCCGCCTCTAAGGCGTCGAGCCTAGATATCACCATCGCCAAATGCGACTTGTGAACCGTTGCTACCAACCGAACGTCCCGCAGCTCCAAGCTTCTTCTTATCATTCGCAGTTCATCCAGAAGGTCTTCTACCTGCTGCCGGAAATTCATCTGTTCCAGTAGCAAAAACCAGAATCTTGCGGATTGGAAGAACAAGATATCATTGAAGTTTCTGAGGGGGCCATTGCTGCTTAAGCCATGCAGGATCCTGTGTAGTCGGATGATTATTTCCGCAAACTGCCGTTTGTCCTTGCCAACAAGAAGTTGGCGGCAAACTTGCTCCAATTCGTCAACCTCGCCAATGATCTCGTCGGTGATTGGAAGCGGCGAAGATTCCGCCATCGCATCCATCAGTCGCATGCGAACGACGTATATATCACGCATCGAGCCCAGATCGATGGACGTGACTTCAGTGCCATTGCCGTGCTGGCTTACGATGAGACCGTCGTATTCAAGGCGTTGCAAGACGGTGCGCAAGGGCGTCCGGCTGACGCCAAATTCCGACGCAAGTTCCCTTTCATTCAGGCGGCTACCCGGCTGATAGTCGAGGAGACATATTCGGCGACGCAGCTCGAGATAAATTTCTTGCTTGCTCATTTTGCCGGCAAGTTGGCTGTCCCCTTCAGACATGCCTTCTTGGCGTTCAGGAAAGTTTAGCGAGGCGCTTTCGCTAATGGACCCCGGTGAGCTGTTGGGTATCATCGATCGCTTTTTCCAAGGGTGGCCGAAGGACGTAGTCTGCGTAGCATCAAGTGCCAATGCGCAAAACAGCATTCATTTGGCGCAGGAATGCTATAACGCTCTGCGAGGTAATTCGACCCGTGGCTGGATTCTCGTCGCTTGGCCTATTTCTTATCGACATCGAAAAATTCGAGCTGTCGGACTCCACGGTTACGGTGTGAGTGTTGAATTCCAAGGTTGGATCCGCCCAAATTTCCATCTGTGTGCGGTCAGGTCCCAGCCCCGCCAAGCTAAGGGCGGCGGCCACATTCACATTGGCCGGGAACTCCTTCGCGACCTCGCTTACCGATCCGCTCAAAACGCAGACCGCTTCCGCCAAGTTTTCCAATAACATGCCGTTGCGCACAACATATGGTGCGGCTGCAAGGCTTCTTGGCGGTTTTCGGGTGCTGATCTTCACTTGATGAATTTCACCGACCGCGACTGCTTTGATGGCATCGAGCCCAAGCATCGCGCCCGACGGGATCGCGATGCGCCCGCCAGTGCGGCGCGCTAACTCCACAAGATCATCTCGACGCAGGAGTTGGCTGGCCGACATAGCAAGGAGCGTCTTCCCCTCCCTGAGAACGGGCAGCGCCACCGCTTCAAACATGCTTGGCGGGAGGCACTCCAGAACCAGATCGCATTTGAGTGGCAACTCCTGCAAGGCCACAGTCGCTATTCCTTTCTGGGAAAGGGTCGCCTTGAATTGCGACGCGCGCTCCGCTGTACGGGCGGCAATGGCAGTTAGTTCGCAACCCGGTATTTTTCCGCGGTCCAGCGCATGTGCCACCGCCGAACCTATAGCGCCAATTCCGGCTATACCAATCCTCATTGGATCAATCCGCGGCCTTGACTGCGCTCAAAAACTGCTGTGTTCGTTTGCTTTTCGGGTTGGTGAACAGCTCCGTCGGACTGCCCTGTTCTTCGATCTTTCCGCCGTAGAAGAAACAAACACGATCGGAAATGTCGCGCGCGAATCCCATTTGATGAGTCACCATGAGCATCGTGAGCCGATGTTTGAAGACCAGATCTCGGATAACGTTCGTGACTTCACCAATTACCTCAGGGTCGAGCGCCGAGGTCACCTCATCGAACAGCATCACCTTGGGCCGCATGGCCAAGGCCCGCGCAATTGCCACGCGTTGTTGTTGGCCACCGGAGAGACGCGAAGGATGTTGGTCCTTCTTATCGATCATTCCAACCATCTGGAGAAGTTCTTCGGCGCGATGCTGCGCCTCCCTGCGCGAAAGCCCCAAAACTTGAAGTGGGCCCTCCATACAATTTTGTAAGGCTGTCATGTGCGGAAACAAATTGAAATGCTGGAAGCACATTCCAATTGAGGATCGGGCTTTGCGGAGATACTTTGCATCCGCCGGCACCAACTTCCCGTTTTTGGGCATATGAGTAAGGGGCCTGCCGTCCACATAAATGACGCCACCGCTAATCGTTTCAAGGGTCATAAGCATCCGCAGGACCGTGGTCTTGCCAGATCCAGAGGGTCCAATGATGGTGACCATTTCGCTTGGCGAGACATCCAGGTTCAAATTGTCCAGAACGACCAGGTTGCCATAGGTCTTGCGCACGTTCATGAACCGAACCATTGGGATATCGGGGCCGGACAGCTCGAGGGGATAAGAGGAGAGTTCTTCCATTAGTCCATTCCTAGCTTCCGCCGACTCCAGGCTTCGAACCCACGAATGAAGCGCGCGGAGGTCAATGAGATGATCAAGAAAATAGCGCCCACGATCGTGTAGGGCTCAAGGTAGCGATAGTTCTGCCCGCCGACGGCGTTTGCCGCCTGCATCAATTCCCCGACACCAATCACCGAGAGCATAGGGGTATCTTTAAAGATACTGACAAGGTAGTTGCCCATACCGGCAATTGAAGGCGGAAGGGCCTGCGGCAAGATGATCCGCCTATAAGATTGCATTGTGGTCAGGTTGATGGCGGTGCACGCTTCCCATTGGCCCCTAGGGATCGATTCGATGCCGCCGCGGTAGACCTCCGACAAATAGGCTGCATAGTGCAAGCCGATTGCAATCATGCCTGCTACCCATGGACTGAGTTCAATCCCGTATTCAGGCCCGACGTAGTAGACAAAGAAGATCTGGAGAACGAGTGGGGTGGAGCGAATGAATTCCACAACTTCACGAACAAACCGTGTGAGTATTTGAAACCGCGTGCGTTGAGCGAGCGCGAGCAAAAGACCAATCAGAGCTGCGATTGCGTATCCGATGCCGGCCGCCATTAGGGTGTTGACAGTCGCCCAAAGCATCCTTGGCAGAATCTCGGCCGTAAATTCCCAATCCCACTGCATTGCTCAGGCCTTTCCCATACGCCTGGCCATCATGCGCTCAAGCGCGCGCATACAAGGTGTAATCAAAAAGCGAGCAAAGACGTAGTAGATGACAAGGGCGGTCCCGAACGTCCATGTGGAGAGGTAAGTTGAGCTGTTCAACTGGCGCGCCTCAAACATAAGGTCTGGAACCGCTATCAGCGCCACCAGGGCTGTGCTCTTTAACAGCTCGATCACCAGGTTGCCCCAGGCCGGCAACATGGTTGCGAAAGCCTGCGGAATTATGATCCTTCGCATGCGTTTGGCCGGTGACATGGACATAGCGTACGAGGCTTCCCATTGGCCACGTGGCACCGACAATATGGCGCCACGAACCAGCTCGGCGCCGTAAGCGCCAAGATTCAAACCGACCGCAAGGAAGCCAGTCAAAACCTTGTCCAGCGTTATGCCGAACAGAGGCAACACAAAGAACAGCCAGAAGAGCTGAACGAGAAGTGAGGTGCCGCGGAAGAACTCTATATAGACAATCGCGACGCTATTCACAGCCCGATTTGGCGATAACACCATTAGCCCGAAAATGAGTGCAAGCAGGGAGGCCAGCGCCAGCGAGCAAATGAATTGTATCCCGGTTACGAGCGCCCCATCCAGGAAGCGGTCACCGTATTCCGCAAGAAACGAGGTATATGTCATGAACACCCACTTCAGACAATGTTGGCGGGCTGCGCGTCGCAGCCCGCCAACCACTTGGATTTACCGGTTGGCGCACACCCACTCGGTCTTCGCGTCGCCCGGAAGCTGGGCCTTGGTATATTGAAACTTGCCCACCGCTTCGAGCATTTCGGGCGTTCCAAGGTACTTTGCCTGAGCCTCGTTGTAGGCTTTCAGGAAGTCCTTGTCCTCCTTCTTAAACGCTATCGCCACCCAGTTGTTGGTCCAATCAGGAAGCGCGGCCGGGTCGGTTGCCTCGATCTCATCCGGTGCTTTAGCGGCAAAATTTTTCATATCGAAATAGTTGCCAGCGCCGACATCGGCTCTGCCGGCACGCACCGCCGCAAGCAGTTCCGTGGGGCCAGGCACCTGCATGATCTTGCTCTCAGGAACACCTTCCTTGAGG
The DNA here is from genome assembly GCF_058312955.1 of Mesorhizobium sp. LEGMi-168a. Taxonomy (NCBI): domain Bacteria; kingdom Pseudomonadati; phylum Pseudomonadota; class Alphaproteobacteria; order Hyphomicrobiales; family Phyllobacteriaceae; genus Mesorhizobium; species Mesorhizobium sp. LEGMi-168a. Next base: position 137,510 of record NZ_JBZEGV010000013.1, on the reverse strand, counting down.
GCTTCGTCAACATTCACATAGCCGGCGACAGTCACCATTGTCGCCCCCTTGTCCTTGATGTCCTTGTAGTTGTTAATTCCCTTCGGGTTGCCTTTCTTCACGATGAAGGCGTTTCCGAATTTGCCCATTGGCTCGGCGAAGGCGACGTTCTTGCAACGCTTGGCGGTGATATACATGCCGCCTGTTATGATGTCGAAGCGGTCGGCTTGCAGCCCTGGGATCAAACCGCCCCAGTCGGTCACGACCGGCTCGATGTTCGTATACCCCATTGACTTGAGAACGCCCACCGCCAGTACGTTCGCGAATCCCAACGGCTCGTTTTTGTCTCCTGGATAGGCCCAGGGAATCTCATGCGAGAAGCCGATACGGATCGGCTTTCCGGCGGCGGCGCGCTCTGTCAGCCCGTCGGCGTAGCTGTGAGAGATGACGAATAGCGCGGCAGTGGCCGCAATTGCAGCGAAGACACTTTTCATTTTCATGCATTCCTCCCGTTTCGGAGCATATTGAAAGATGCCTGATTGGTGTACCACTACAAGCTTGCTGGCGCAAGGGGAGCTGATGTCCTGGCCCGATATGTCCGCGGAAAGTGCCGGCGCAGCGCGTTTTTGCAAAAGGGGACTTGTCATTTTCCCGGCGTGGAGATACGAAAGGTATACCTATGACCGGCGCCACCACTTCGTATCAACCGAGGTATACCTATGACTGACCTATTGGCTTTCCCGAAAAGCGAACTCGATCGCCGTGTCCAGAACGCGCGTAAAGCGCTGGCAGAAAACAAGCTGGCCGGGATCGTGATTTCTGTTCCAGAGAACATCTATTATCTGACCGGCCTCGACCACTGGGGCTTCTTCGCGGCGCACGTGCTTGTAATGAATCAGGACGGTGAACTGGCCCTTTGCTGCCGCGCAATGGAGCGAATAACGGTCGAAAACCAAGTCCGGAATGCAAAGTTCTACGGCCACAAGGATCACGAAGAGCTTTCGGATTACGTCCACAGGGCCATGAAAGATCTGGGCCTCTTGGACTCTCGGGTTGGCATTGAGAAGCGGAGCCTTTTCCTGACGCCGCGGCACGCCGAACGCATTCAGGATGACCGTTCCGGTGTCACCTGGGTAGATGCTTCCGGCATTCTCGATGATCTGCGTTTGGTGAAGTCCCCGCTCGAGATGGAATATACCCGCAAAGCTGCCCATGCCGTCGATCTGGGAACGTTGGCTGCCGTCGAAGCGATCCACGATGGCGCCTCGGACTACGAAGTGGCCGCAGCCTACCATAGCAAGATGATCCTCGAGGGGAGCGAGTATCCTGGCTTTGGCCCGTTCATCAGGCCGACCAGCCGACTTGGCGAAGAGCACACCACCTGGCGAGGTGAGGTGTTCCGCAATGGCGATGCGGTCTTCCTTGAAACCTGCGCCTCATATCGCAAATACCAGTCTCCAATGGGTCGGCTGGTTTATGTCGGTAGTGCACAGAAGGGTGTGGAAGAGTCTGCGCAGCTTGCAATTCGCGGCATGAAGGCGATCTGCGAAGCTCTTCGGCCTGGCGCCAAGGCAGGAGACGCGTATGAGGCTTGGCACCAGGTAGCCGCGAGCGCAGGGCTGGTCGACTATCATCGCCATCACTGCGGTTACCTAGTTGGAATCGGCTTCCCTCCGAGTTGGACGGGCGGTTCCATGGTCACCAGCCTTTTCCCGAACTCGACCCGCAAGATTGAAGTTGGCATGGTGGTCCATGCCCATTCATGGTTCACCAACACGAAGGTCGCCGATTACTTCATTTCCAATACCGTGATGGTGACCGAGAATGGCGGCGAGGTCCTGACAAATAAAACTCCCGAGACACTGATCGTACGGTGATCTCACGACTGCGTGCGCCGGTGGCGGTAGCCCCGGCGCACGCTCTTTCGCCACAATGCCCGGAGGGGTCATGCAGAAACTAACCAAAGCTACACTGACCGGGATATGCACTCAGATGGCATCGCATAGGTGGTCGGACGAAGAAATAAACGAATTGGTTGATCCTCAACTGGGGATCATAACCGGATTCCAGGATCTGTTGAATGAGCTTGAGCAGCTCAGAAAAATTGACCTCGGAACAACTCCGCCGGCAATGAGCGTGCAAGGCGGAGGCGAGCTATGAGTGGCGACATCGCGTTCCAAAGTGTCAAGCGTCTGAAGTCAATGCTTCAGAGCGGCCACATGACTCCGGCCGAGCTGGTCGATACGTTTGCGGACCGGATCGACCGGTATAATTCGCGGTCGAAAGCATTCATCACAACGACCATCGATGCTGCTCGAGAACAGGCGCGGCAGATCACTCGCGAGGATCTAGGCGGCTCTCCCTTCGCCGGCATACCCTACGCCTCAAAGGATTTGTTTGACGTTGAGGATGTCCTGACGTCAGCCGGCTCACGAGTATTCCACGACAGGATCGCCAAAAGCGACGCGTTTGCAATTGCCAAGCTCCGCTCCGTCCAGGCGATAAGTCTCGGCAAAACCAACTGCCACGAATTCGCCTACGGCGCGACTGGTGAGAATGAGGTTTATGGGACACCTGTCAACGCCTATGATCCCACGCGCCTTGCGGGCGGGTCGTCAAGCGGCTCGGCTGCTGCTGTGGCGTTTGGTCTGGTGCCGGCGGCCCTTGGCACAGACACTGGCGGCTCGGTTCGGGCGCCTGCTGCACTGAATGGGCTTGTTGGGCTGAAGCCTACGATGGGGCGGGTCTCAACCGCCGGAGTGGTTCCCTATTGCTGGACCTTGGACCACGTCGGGTTGATGACGCGAACGATTGCCGACTGCGCTGATCTGTTGAGTGTTGTGGCGGGATATGATCCCAAGGATCCCGCTTCCATCAACTGCCCTGTCAGCAACTATTCCGACGCCCTCGACCAGGGCATATCGGGTCTCCGCGTCGGGATTCCGAGCAACTTCTACTACGAACGCACTGATGACGAGATCGTGCAGGCTCTCGATCGTGTTAAAGAATATCTGGCGGCAAACGGCGCAAAGCTGATACCGGTGAAATTTCCAGACATGGAACATAGCCGTACAGTTTCTCTCACTGTGCAAATGCCTGAAGCCCTGAGCGCGCATTCGGCCTACTTGCAGGAAAGAGGCGAGCTCTATGGTGCGGATTTCCGTGCCGGATTGGCGTTGGGACAGTGCATTCTGGCCGAGCACTACGTCCGAGCGAAGCGGTTCGTCGAAATCTACCGGCAGCAGACGAATGGCCTGTTTGACGAAGTCGATTTGATTCTCACTCCCGCGACACCCGAAATCGCTCAGAAGGTCGGCACAGTCAAAGTCACCCGAGACGGGATCAACGAAGCGGTCGGCAACGCGATCACCAGGTTTACCACGTTCTTCAATATGACCGGCCATCCGGCGCTGACGATGCCATGCGCAATGCATGCGCAAGGTCTCCCGATCGCTTTGCAACTGGTAGGCCGGTACTTTGACGAACGGACCGTCCTGCGTGCAGCGAACGCAATTGAGCGAAGTGAACGCTTCTCAATCCCGCTTCCGCGAGTGGAGCCCTGACATGCGCCTTGCGCCGCGATGGGCCGCTCAAGACGGTGTCCTGACGTTCGAAAAGCCCCGCGGATAGGCGCCGCCGGTCTGGTCGACCGCCTGCCTCTCGCGTTGGGTTTGGGCGCTGATGACTGCGAGTTGCGCTGGCGGCCGTTCGAGCAACGCAACGGTTTTCGGCTGCGGTAAAGGGAAGCCTTGGCATGGTTTTTGCGCTTCTAAAGTATGGTCTTTCGCGGCGTTATCCTGAACGCAATGAGATACCGAACACGCCCGAGCTGCGATCGCACTACGACGTGGTCATCATAGGAGGTGGAGGCCACGGAGCTTCATTGGCCTATCACTTGGCCAAACATCACGGCATTAAAAAGGTAGCAATTCTCGAAAAGAACTATCTTGGCGGTGGTAACACCGCCCGTAACACAACAGTTATTCGATCGAATTACACCGATCAGCGATCGATCCGCTTCTACGCAAGGTCGCTGAGACTTTACGAGTCCTTGGCCAACGAACTTGACTATAACTTGATGTATTCCCGAAGGGGACAGCTGACGTTGTCCCATTCGGACGGCGTCTCGAGGTCGCTTCGCCTGCGCGCGGATGCCGGCGTTTTTTGTGGTGAAGCCAACGAAATCGTCGATCGCCAGCAGATCAAGACGTTGGTGCCGTCACTCAATCTCGATATCAAGGGTATGCCAATCCTTGCCGGTCTTTGGCACCCGAACGCAGCTCTCGCGCGTCACGACGCGGTCGTATGGGGGTATGCTATCCGCGCGTGTGAGCGTGGGGTTGAGCTTCATCAAAGGACTGAGGTCCTGGGGATGGAAGTCGCCGGCGATAGAGTGACACGCCTTCGGACCAACCGCGGTGATGTTTCAGCAGGTATCGTGGTGCAGTGCGTTGCCGGCTACTCCTCCGTCGTCGCGAAAATGGTCGGTTTGAAGCTGCCGATCCGCAGCTATCCGCTCCAGGCGATGGTGACGCATCCCGTCAAACCCTTCCTGGATCCGATGGTGTCGTCCACGGCTCTGCATTGCTACATCTCGCAATCCGCGAGAGGCGAGCTGGTGATCGGAGGTGGGTCGGATCCCTATGAACTCTATAGCACTCGCTCTACTCTTGATCTGAAGGAGGGGCTTGCTGCGTCAGCCCTGGAGATGTTCCCCTTCATTGGAGAACTAAAAATCCTCCGCCAGTGGGCTGGGATCACCGACATGACGCCGGATTATAGCCCCATCATGGGGCCCTCTCCGCTGTCGAACTATTGGTTGGACGCTGGTTGGGGCACCTGGGGGTTCAAGGCCACACCGGCCAGCGGGTTCTTCCTGGCCAAGGCCATTTCGGAAAACCGGATTCCTGACGAGATCAGACCTTTTCAGCTCGATCGTTTCGACCGGTTCGATCTGGTCAACGAAATGGGCGCCACCGCAGCGAGCCATTGAGGGACTTCAGCATGAAACTGATGGTTTGCCCGCTAAACGGGCCGCGCAACATAAGCGAGTTCCAGTGCTACGGAGAGGTGCATCGGCAACCCGATCCCTCAGCGACCAGCGATAAAAGTTGGACAGATCACATCTGGATGTCCAACAACACGGCCGGCGTTGTGCGTGAGTGGTGGTGTCACACTCCGACAAACTTTTGGTTCCTGGCTGAGCGCAACACAGTCACCGACGATATCCTGGCGACATTCCCCGTTCCAGCCGACGGCCCGTTGGGAGAAGCGAGATGAAAAGCGTGCTCGCTCGACGGCAAGGGCTGCTTATCGACGCCTCCAAAAAAATCAAGTTTACCTTCGACGGACGCGAATATGAGGGCGTGGCCGGCGACACAATCGCTTCAGCGCTAGCCGCCAACGGCGAGTGGGTGTTGTCGCGCTCATTCAAGTACCACAGGCCCCGTGGCATCCTGACCATGGCCGCTCAAGATTCAAACACACTCGTCCAGATTGGAAACGAAGTCAGCGTTTTCGCAGACCGACATCGGATTTCTGACGGCCTGGCGGTACGGGCACAAAATGTCAGCCATTCTGCCCGTCATGATCGCGGATTCGTCATGAACAAACTTTCCCGCTTCATGCCGGTCGGCTTCTATTATCGCTCCTTCTATAAGCCGAAAGGGATATGGGAAAAGGTCTGGGAACCTATCATCAGAGCCAAAGCAGGACTTGGTAAACTCGACGTCACGAAGCCAAGCGAAGGGTATTACGACAAAGCCTATGGCTGGTACGACGTTGTGGTGGTCGGGGCAGGGCCCTCTGGCATGGCGGCTGCGATAGCGGCGGCTGATGCTGGTGCATCCGTGCTGCTGGTCGACGAGAATCCTCGGATAGGCGGAGCGTTGAACTATGCACGATTGGAAATCGATCGCGACCTCGTGGCGGAGATAAATGCGCACCGCAAAATCGAGGTCTGGACGGACGCCATTTGCAACGCATGGTATTCCGACAATTGGCTGCCGGTCATTCGTGGAACCCGTTTATGCAAGCTGCGGGCGAAACGCGTCGTCTTTGCGACTGGGCTTATCGAGCAGCCCTCGCAATTTCGCAACAATGATCTGCCCGGCGTTATGCAGGGCACCGCGGCGCAACGCCTCATTCGGCTGTTCGGCGTAAAGCCCGGAAATCGTGCAATTGTGCTGGCCGCCAATGACGACGCATATGGCGTGGCACTCGACCTTCTCGATGCGGCTGTAGATCTCGCGGCGATTTGCGACCTCCGTAGAGCCGGCCAGAGGGGACCACTGCGTTCACAGATCATGGATCGCAACGTCCGAATCCTCGACGGGTGGTGCATCTATGAGGCGTATCCAGCAAAGGGCCATCGACATGTCCGCGGCGTGGAACTTGCGGAGATCGAGCCAGGGGGCGCTGCGGGCAAAAGGCGTCGAAAGATCGACTGCGATTTGGTCAGCATGTCCGTCGGGTACGTTCCCGCTTATCAACTGCCATTGCAGGCCGGCGGGAAGCTTACATACGATGAAGAAGCAGCCCATTTTGCCATAGTCGAACCGAGTGAAGCTGTTCTTCTTGCCGGGTCGGTCGACGGAATGTTCAATCTGCGAGACTGCATAGCCCATGGCGCGGCGCAAGGCATGAAAGCCGCCATGGATTGTGGTTATCAAATCAAAAGTCGGCCCGTGCTTCCGGCTCGAAATCGAGACACTCCAAACCATCCTTGGCCAATCTTTCCGCACCCCAGGGGAATGGATTTCGTCGACTTTGATGAAGACCTTCAGGTCAAGGACATCAAAAACGCCATCGCGGACGGCTATCGTGAGCTCGAACTCGTGAAACGGTTTTCCACCGTCGGGATGGGGCCTAGCCAGGGCCGGCATTCCGCGCTGGCGACAGCGATGATTGTCTCCAAGTACACGGGTCGCACGATCAGTGAGGTCGGCGTCACCACTGCTCGGCCACCTGTTACGACAGAGAAGATCGCGATCTTGGCAGGTCGGAAGTTCACGCCAATGCGCAGGACTCCGATGCACGAGCAGCATGCGGCCGAGGGAGCAACATGGTTGCTGGCCGGCAACTGGCTTCGCCCCGCGTATTACGGACCTGAGCACGATCCAGGCGCAACCATCGCCAAGGAGGTTCTGAACGCGCGAAATAACGTCGGCATGATCGACGTTTCGACCTTGGGCGGTTTGGACGTCCGTGGCCCTGATGCGGCCGAATTTCTGAACCGGATGTACACGTTCGCCTATGCAAAGTTGCCGGTTGGCAAAACCCGTTACCTATTGATGACGAACGAAGCCGGCACGGTCATTGACGACGGCGTCGCATGCCGCCGCGGCGAACACTATTTCTACATCACTGCGACCACTACGGGGGTGGATCGCGTATACCGAAACATGTTGTGGTGGAACGCGCAGTGGCGTCTCGACGTGGATATCGCCAACGTCACGTCTGCATACGCCGGAGTCAATCTGGCTGGCCCCAACGCACGCAGGGTGCTCGAAAAGCTCACTGACGATATTTCGGTGTCCCCGGAGGACTTCCCCTACTTGGCTTACAGGGAAGGAAAGGTGGCGGGAATTCCGGCGCGCGTATTCCGGGTGGGGTTCATCGGCGAGCTAGGCTACGAAATCCATGTGCCCTCACGCTTTGGATCGGAACTCTGGAGCGCAATCAAGGATGCGGGAAATGCTCTCGGCATTCGTCCGTTCGGCCTTGAAGCGCAAAGGTTGATGCGGCTCGAAAAGGGACACGTGATAATCGGTCAAGACACTGACGGCATGACCACACCCGAAGAGCTCGACATGAGTTGGGCCGTTGCCAACTCCAAGCCATTCTTCGTTGGAAAGCGAAGCTTGGAAATCCGCAGCAAGTCATTGTCAAGCAGGAAGCTTGTCGGGTTCGCGCTTGACCGCATGCCGAACGCCGGACTTCAGGAATCCAACCTGGTGGTAAAAGATGGATCGATAGCGGGTTTCATCACATCGATCGGCTTCTCGCCGACTTTGGGTAAGGTGATAGGCTTGGCCTATGCAGACCGCTCGGACGCCAATATTGGAAGCCAAATTGTGCTGCGTGCAAGCGACGGGAGCGAGCATCTTGCGGGAGTGGTTTCCACTCATTTCTACGATCCTGAAAATCTTCGCCAGGAGATGTAAATGTGTGCCACTGCAATCACTCCGTTTGCTCATCGGTTGGCAGGCCGGCGTGGCATTCCGGAAAACGAGAATGTAGCCATTCATGACCTGTCAACATTGCCGCGGATCGGCTTCAAGGGAGCCGGAACCACAAATTGGCTGACAACAAAGGTAGCCGCGCTACCCGAGAGCCCAAACAAAGCCATAAGCCTTGAAGACGGCGCCATGATCGCGCGGCTCGGAAGGGAGGAGTATCTCATTTTGTCCGACCGAAGCGCCGTCAGCCAGATTTGCAGTAAGCTTGAAGCAGACTGGCAGACCGATGATCGGCAGATCAAGGCTCAGATCGGCTATCCGCTTCCCCGCGCCGACAGCCATAGTTGGCTCTACTTGGTGGGGAAGTGCATCCCCCCGATGATGGCAAAAATCTGCGGAGTAGATTTACGTGAAAGCAAATTCGCCGTTGGCGAGGTCGCTCAAACAGTTGTGGCGAGAATTAGCGCAGTTTTGATTCGCGAGAGGGGCGAGGGTCTGTACGGACTTCACATGCTGACCGATTTCGCTTCCGCCGACTATCTTTGGGATGTGCTCGAGGATGCCTCCGCAGAGTTTGGCGGCGGCTTTCTTGGAGCCGGGAGAAGTTAAAATAGAAACTTATCACTTCAATTCGGACAACGGTGCGCCGGTGTGCGATCAGATAATGAGAGCCTTGGCGGACTGCAATAAAGGCTTCGAAACTGCATATGGCGCAGATCCGTACACCGCTGCGTTGTCACAGGCCTATTCGGAGTTTTTTGAGCGCGAAGCCTTCATCTATCCGGTGCCGACCGGCACTGCCGGAAACGGCCTCGCTCTCGGCGCGATAACACCACCATACGGCACCATCTTCTGTCACGAGACCGCCCATATCGTCACGACCGAAGCCGGAGCCCCTGAATTTTATAGCGGCGGGGGCCGCATGACCCTACTGCAGGGTGACCACCACAAGGTATCGGTGGCCACGTTAGAGAACGCGCTGCAAGGCCATGGTATCGGCAACGTGCACCATATGGCTGCCAGCGCACTGAGCCTTACTCAGGCAACAGAGGCGGGAGTCGTTTATGAATTGGATGAGATCCAAGCACTAAGCAAAATCGCTCATGATGCAGGGATGAAAGTTCACCTTGATGGGGCACGCCTGGCGAACGCCATAGTTCATCTGGACGCGACTCCAGCCGATGTGACCTGGAAGGCTGGGGTAGACATCCTCACGTTTGGCACAACCAAGAACGGGACCATGAATGCGGAAGCGGTGATCACATTCGATCCGCAAATCGCAAAAGTCCTGCGCTTCATGCACAAACGCGCCGGCCACCTGTACTCGAAAATGCGCTTCGTCTCGGTGCAGTTGTTGAGCTACCTAGAGGACGACTTGTGGCGCCGAAATGCGTTGCAAGCCAACCGCAACGCTGCGCGAATAGCGGATGCTTTGAGACAATGTCCCGACGTTGAGCTCGTCCATCCAGTTCACATCAACGAGGTATTCGCCGTCCTTCCCAGCCAGCTCTTGGAGGGGCTCCAAAAAAAGGGCATTGAGTTGCGGCCGTGGAGCTTTAAGCACAAAGGCCACGGCCAACGTATGGTCATGTCTTACTGCGATAGCGCCGAGCAGATCGAGCGATTTGAACAGGCCTGCCGCGAACACCAGTCTCGCACGGCTTAAGTCTTCATTCTCCGACGAGCGTTGGGATTGTCAAAATTGATGGAAAGTAGTTGCGATGCTTGAGTATGGGATGATCGTTGATGCTGCGCGGGTTCTGGAAGGTGTAACCCGAGTTACGCCATTGCTGGAATCCGAACTTCTCAACCGCCGCCTCGGCTTTCGTCTGCTTGTGAAGGCCGAGTGTTTGCAACGCACCGGCTCGTTCAAGCTCCGCGGAGCTTACGTCAAGATCGCGTCTCTGAGTAACAAAGAGCGCGAGGCTGGTGTGGTGGCCTTTTCATCCGGCAATCACGCTCAAGGAGTCGCCGCGGCGGCGGCGCAGATGGGCGTCTCATCTACCATAGTCATGCCCCAGGATGCGCCAGCTGTGAAACTGCGTAACACTGAAGAGTATGGTGCAAAGGTTGTCACATATGATCGAGCGACTGGCGACAGAGCCAAAATCGCGCGCGATATGGCGGCGCAAACAGGAGCGACCCTGATCGCCCCCTATGATGATTACGTCTTGATGTCGGGGCAGGGGACGATTGCATTGGAAATCGTCGATCAGCTGGCGAAGTTGAATGCGTATGCAGACGCGTTGGTGTGTCCCGTTGGTGGGGGTGGACTGATCGCTGGCATAGCTACTGCGATGGCTGAGTTATCCAGTGCAACCACCATTTTCGCGGCTGAGCCCGAACATTTCGATGACACCCGGCGCTCCCTGTTAAAAGGGGAACGCGTGGGCAACGAAGCGGGGTACACCTCAATCTGCGATTCAATCGTGACGCAGATCCCTGGGGAGAAAACATTCCCCATTAATAAGGTACTTGTCACCGAAGGGCTCGCAGTGTCGGAAGCCGAAGTGACGGTCGCGATGCAGGTATTAGCGGACAACATGAAAATCATTGTCGAACCCGGGGGCGCCGCTGGCGTTGCTGCCGTCCTGCGCGATCGCGAGAAGTGGATTGGGAAGACCGTTGTGGCGGTAGCTTCCGGTGGAAATGTAGATCTAGGCGCTTTGTGCAAATTTCTGGTGTGAGAGATGAACGACAGTTGCCTACAACTGACTCATCACAATTATTGTTACTAGGTTTTCCCGCTCCACGACGCGCACTCCCAAAGGAAACGGTCCGGAGCCGGGAACAGGCGAAGAAGGTAAATAATGATCACTTACGTGCTGACGGCAACCTGCCCGGCGAGGAGGGGAATAGTGGCCGCCATCTCGGGTCTTCTGTGTGAGATGGGATGCAACATCATTGACAGTTCTCAGTTCGACGACCTCAGCACGGGGCGCTTCTTCATGCGCACTTCGTTCGTATCAGAAGACGGAATTGCAGCGGAAGCTCTCTCAGCAGGGCTGAAACCGATCACCGAGAAGTTCGAAATGCAAGCCGAACTCCACATCCACACTCAGCGGATGAAGGTCCTCCTGATGGTCTCGCGTTTCGGGCACTGCTTGAACGACCTTCTTTATCGCTGGCGCATCGGCGCCCTCCCGATCGACATCGTCGGCGTCGTGTCGAACCACTTTGATTACCAAAAGGTCGTCGTCAACCACGACATCCCGTTCCATTACATCAGGGTGACGAGCGAGAACAAGTTGCAAGCGGAACGGCAGCTTCTCGATCTAGTGGAGCAGACCGGCACGGACCTGATTGTCCTCGCCCGTTACATGCAGGTGCTGTCAGATGCCATGTGCCGCAAGATGTCTGGCCGCATCATAAACATCCACCACTCGTTCCTCCCGAGCTTCAAGGGGGCGAATCCGTACAAACAGGCCTATGAGCGGGGGGTGAAACTCATCGGCGCGACGGCACATTATGTCACCCCCGATCTGGACGAGGGTCCAATCATTGAGCAGGATACGGTTCGCGTCACTCACGCCCAAAGTGCCGAAGACTACGTATCCATCGGCCGCGACGTGGAGAGCCAGGTGCTGGCCCGTGCTATCCACGCGCACATCCATCGCCGGGTGTTCTTGAACGGCAACCGGACGGTCGTTTTCCCAGCTAGTCCGGGAAGCTACGCGTCAGAACGCATGGGCTAAATAAGTCGCCGCCGCCGGGAAGCTACTTCCGCCCGGAAATGGCAGATCGCTATCGGTAGCGGCCTAACACAGAGTCCGATTGGAATTCCCGCTCGGCCACGCATGTGCGAGTCTGCCGGATGGCAACTGGGATCTCGCTCAACGTTTTTTGGTTCTCGCCAGTGCCCGGACGGCGCTGATTAGGGGTCGCAATGCGCCTTAGGAGCGCCGCCGGCGGGCGGAGATCACCCTGCTGATCGGCTCCCCGCACACCCTCTTGCTGTTGGCACGAGAAGAGCAAATCCAGGTCCTCTAGACCCCATCAGGGCCTTGCCCACACGTCTGTTGACGGGGGGGCATAGACCGCTTTTCCTCCAGGAGCAGAACGACGATCCAAAACCTTCACCTGGAGAGTTTCCAGCACCAGATCCTCGACTAGCTGACTGAGCTTCGTCGTTGATAAGTTAATCTCGGCAAAGCCGCTGCGTGCCCGCTGTCCCGCAAACTCTGCGGTCACGATCCTGAACCGTACCGTAAGTACGCAAGCGCTCATAAAGTACCTGTACACAGCACAACGCCAAGCAGTGCGCATAATTCCCGTCAAACGCGCCATACTCGTTGACATGCGTCCCAAACCCGAATATGCTGTATACATCATCGGTGGGTATGAGAGCCTGGGAGAACGCGATGGATGATAGCTTGTATGGAAGCCGTGATCGGCGAGGCCAATGGGCGCCCAGCAAACGCCCGTCGCGGGAGCCGTTGTTTGTATGGCCGGCGCAACCGAAGAAGTTTCTCGTCTGGGTCTTCGGCTTTCCCGGATATCTTTGGCCTTGGAACTCCCTGCTGATCGCGATATCGCTTGGCGCGTGGCTTTATCTCACGCCGTCCATAGACAGTATGCGAGAGCTCCATATCGAGTGGATTGCAGCAATTCTGTTGCGAAATTCAGGGCTGGCGATACTGGTCTATGGAGGTCTCCACACACTTCTCTACATTCAGCGCCGACAGGATACGAACTTCAAGTACAACTCGAAGTGGCCTGACAATGACAATCCTGTCTTTCTTTTTGGCAGTCAGACCGCCGAGAACGTGTTCTGGACGATGTGCAGTGGGGTTCCCATTTGGACAGCGTACGAAGTCGTGGCTTGGTGGGCTCATTCCAATGGTTACATCGCGCAACTGGGCATCACCCAGCACCCGTTTTACTTCGCTGCTCTTCTATTGATTACGCCGGCTTGGCTAAAGCTGCAGTTTTTTCTGGTCCATCGATTGATACACATGGGGCCTCTTTATAACATTATTCACAAGGTACATCATAACAACGTGAACCCTGGTCCGTGGTCGGGCCTCTCAATGCATACGTTCGAGCACATCCTGTATTTTTCTGGCGTGCTGTTCTTCTTTGTAGTGCCCTCGCATCCTATTAACGTGATGTTCTGCCTTATGATTCAGGCGCTGATCCCAGCTTTGGGCCATCTTGGGTTCGATAAGATTACCACTGAAGGTGACAAGCATCTGGACGCTGATGGTTACTATCACTACCTCCATCACAGGTACTTCGAGGTGAATTACGGCGACACGTTAATCCCGTTCGACGAGTGGTTTGGGACATTCCATGACGGCTCGTCAGAGGCGGATGAAGCCATGTATCGGCGAATGAAAGCCAAAAAATACAAACGCGGCGGCTCAGCGGCCTAGAAGTTCAGCTGGCCGGCAAGCCGACTATTACAGCACTCAGCTTGCAGCCTCTCGCATGGCCCGTTCGCTAGTTGCAGACTTGGAATAGGGAAGAAGTATGACAAAGCCAGAAAAGTGGGTCGAGGTTTGTGCCTTGGATGCTTTGGCGCCTGAAGAAGCCATGAGGTTCGACCATGAAGGGCGCTCATTTGCAATCGTTCGCTCCTCGAACGGTGACTACTTTGCGATCGACGGGCACTGCAGCCACGAGAAGGTCCATCTTTCAGGCGGCATCGTAGATGGCAATATCATCGAGTGCCCTAAGCACTTTGGGACTTTTGACTATCGAACGGGCGAAGCGCGGTCACTGCCTGCCTGCATCGATCTGAGACGCTACGAGCTCAAAGTCGATTCCGATGCTGTGTTCATCAAGATCTAAGGCGAAGTACGTGTCCGGTGTGGCATCCCCTGACAAGCACAAGGCACCGGCGCCGTTGTTGACCTTGTCGGGGCAAGATTGGGCGGATTACCACGGTATGGACCCCGCATGAAAGCTGATCGCGCTATGGTGATTGTGGGCGCCGGCGAAGCTGGAACCGCGGCTGCCGTGGCGGTTAGGGAGAGTGGCTGGAGTGGACCCGTTGCTCTAATTGGCAATGAGACCTCCTACCCCTACGAGCGACCTCCTCTGTCTAAGTCGGTTTTGGTCGAGGACCAAGTTCCGACACCAAAATTCCTGATTAGTCCGGAACGCCTGACCGAGTTGGCAATCGACTACCACCAAGGCCACGTTGTAGAGGCAATCGATCGTGCGTTACGAACCGTCACGCTCTCTGGGGGCAAACGTTTGCCGTATGAGCGGATGTTATTGGCGACAGGTGCTAGCCCACGCGCGTTGAGTGTGCCGATCGGCAAAGGATGCAGATTGGCCTTTTTGCGCACTTACTCTGATGCACTAGCGATCCGCAAGGCAATCAAGGCCGGAAGCAAGGTTGTCATCATCGGGGGCGGCTTCATAGGGCTTGAAGTTGCGGCAAGTGCGGTTTCGAAGGACGCCACCGTGACTGTCCTCGAGGCTGGCCCGCGATTGCTGATGAGAGCGGTCCCAGCGAGCATTGCGGAGCGCATCCGGGCAAAGCACGAAGGTGCAGGTGTTTGCATTAAGCTCAGTTCTGCGGTCGTTGGCGTCGAACCGGTTGAAGGACGTTCTTCAGTGGTATTGGCAGATGGCCAAAGGCACCTTGCAGATCTTGTTCTCGTCGGAGTGGGTGCAACACCCAACGTAGAGCTCGCACAAGCGGCAGGACTAGCCATCGATAACGGAATCGCGGCTCACGAAACTCTTGCCACATCCGATCCTGACATCTTTGCGGCCGGAGATTGTTGTTCGTTCGTGCATCGCCTTTATGGGAAACGCATAAGGCTCGAAGTGTGGCGGAATGCCTGGCAGCAGGGGGCAGCAGCGGCGGCAAATATGTTAGGTGCCGATACCCCATATCAGCATGTCCCGTGGTTTTGGTCCGAGCAGTACGATGAGACGCTGCAGATCGCCGGCATCTGCAGCGATGGGAACGCGCCAGTTTGCCGGGACCTAAGCGAAAAGGGGCAGATCCATTTCTACCTTGCCGACGACGGGCGTGTAGTTGCAGCATGCGGATTTGGCAGCCTACCCGCAATCGCGAAGGACATACGCGTCTCCGAGGCGATGATAGCGAAACGCCTGGCTCCAAGCGCTTCCGCCCTTGCAGACGCCACGATTGCATTGAAATCCTTGATAGTTTAGCTCCGCCATGTGCCCATATCCAACCTCGAGGTGGTTCGTCAGAGCGAGATATTGCAGCGCTGAGCATAGTATGGCGCCTCGGTGCAAACGCGCCCATCTCCCTTGCTGCACCACAGTGGTCGCGCTGGACCTACCCAAGCAATTTCGCCTCATGTCGATTCTGGCCAAGCGCAGTGGAATCGTAGATCGTCTATGAGGTCGAGATCACGAAACTTGGCTGCCCGGAGATGAGATGATTGACGCGATCGAGGAACCAAGGAAAGTCGGCGCAAGCGAAATCCACGATTTGCTGCGCGATCGCATTTGTTTGCTTAAGTATATGCCCGGAACGATGCTTCGGGAGACCGAAATCGCCGCCGAGTTCGGTGTAAGCCGCACGCCGGTTCGGGAAGCCCTGCAACGGCTTTCGATCGAGGGACTTATGGAGGTGAGAAACGGAATCGGCACCTTTGTGACAACTCTTGACCAGTCGCAACTGCGTGAAGTTTTCGATGTTAGAATTGAAATGGCTCAGCTTTTTGGGCGTATAGGGGCGCGCGATACAACAGAGGCGGACGTTGCTGTTTTAGAGACTTTGCTCGCCAGAGCCAACGGTTTAGCTGACCGATTCGATGCCTCGGAACATTGGCAGATCAACCATACGCTACATTTCGCTATCAGCGACCTTATACAAAACAAACTATTCCTAGAAACGTGGCATAACTTGTACTTCAGGGCGGCTCGAGTGTGGTACGAGATGTCTCGTGACATTTGGCCAGATGCGGTTCGATTGTTGCAACTGGAGATTACCGACCTTCTCACCGCGGTGCGGGAAAATGACATCGAGGCGGTGGGTTACATCAAGCACAATTACATAAAATTTTCATGGAAGCGGATCTCCGCCCGGCAGCAGAGATTGCTCGGGTAGGTCATCTGCCACCACTTCATCAGGACCACAAACTATGGAGCAAGTTAGATGGACGTACGCGCCGCCGTGGCCGTTCAAGCCGGAAAACCACTCGAAATCATGACCGTGCAACTCGAAGGTCCCCGCGACGGCGAGGTGCTGGTCGAGGTCAAGGCGACCGGCATCTGCCACACCGACGAGTTCACGCTGTCGGGCGCCGATCCGGAAGGCATCTTTCCGGCCATCCTGGGGCATGAGGGCGCCGGCATCGTCGTCGATGTCGGCAAGGGGGTGACCTCGGTCAGGAAGGGCGACCATGTCATCCCGCTCTACACGCCCGAATGCCGGCAGTGCCCGTCCTGCCTGTCGCGCAAGACCAACCTGTGCACCGCCATCCGCGCCACGCAGGGGCAAGGCCTGATGCCGGACGGCACCTCGCGCTTCTCGGTCAATGGCGAAAAGCTGTTTCACTATATGGGCTGCTCGACCTTCTCCAACTTCACCGTGCTGCCCGAGATCGCGGTCGCCAAGGTCAATCCCGACGCCCCCTTCGACAAGATCTGCTACATCGGCTGCGGGGTGACCACCGGCATCGGCGCCGTGATCAACACGGCACGAGTCGAGCAGGGCGCGACGGCGGTGGTCTTCGGCCTCGGCGGCATCGGCCTCAACGTCATCCAGGGGCTTCGCCTTGCCGGCGCCGACATGATCATCGGCGTCGATTTGAACAACGACAAGAAGGCCTGGGGCGAAAAATTCGGCATGACGCATTTCGTCAATCCGAAGGAGATCGACGGCGACATCGTGCCTTACCTGGTCAACATGACCAAGCGCGGCGCCGACCAGATCGGCGGCGCCGACTACACTTTCGACTGCACCGGCAACACCAAGGTGATGCGCCAGGCGCTTGAAGCCTCGCATCGCGGCTGGGGCAAGTCGGTCGTCATCGGCGTTGCCGGCGCCGGCCAGGAGATTGCGACAAGGCCGTTCCAGCTGGTCACCGGCCGCAGCTGGATGGGCACCGCCTTCGGCGGCGCGCGCGGCCGCACCGACGTGCCGAAGATCGTCGACTGGTACATGGAAAAGAAGATCCAGATCGACCCGATGATCACCCATACGCTGACGCTGGAGGACATCAACAAGGGTTTCGACCTCATGCATGAGGGCAAGTCGATCAGGAGCGTCGTGATTTACTGAAGAATCCTGCGCGGCGCGCAGGCCGCGCGAAGTCATCATCACACGGTATCGATTAGGGGAGGTCTGATGCAGCAACTCAAGGTTCTTCAATCGCTGTGGGCGATGGAACGACGCGAGCCCGATGGGTTTGAGCGAACTTTAGATGAGAACGTCCGCATGATAACGGACGGATCCTTCGCCGGCGTTAGCGCTTTTGTTGAGAATAAGGAGCACACACAGGCGCTTAAGATGGCTCTAAGTGGAACCGGCCTGCTTGTTGAGGCATGTGGAGCACCCGCCACCGATGATGATTTAAAAAGGCAGATCGACCTGGCTGGTGAGCTTGGCCCACTGCATTTCAATGTGCAGCCGGATGTAATGTAAGGTTGCGCGGACTTCCCGAGGGGATCGATCTTATTCAGCGTTGGATGAGGATCGGCGAAAGCGCCGATTTCCCGGTTTATTTCGAGACGCACCGCAATCGACTCACGACCGACCTTTTCTACACGCTCGACTTGCTGGATGCGGTACCCAATATTCCGTTCCTCGCAGACTTATCGCATTTCCTGGTGGGCCGGGAATTTGCCTGGCCAGTGAGCACCGAAAACCATCGACTGATCGAGCGGATCTTGGATTCGTCTTGGGCATTTCACGGCCGAGTGGCATCGCGCGAGCAGGTCCAAATCGAGATTTCGTTCCCCCATCACCAGATGTGGGTAGATCTTTTCGCGAAGTGGTGGCGCTACGGCTTCAATAGTTGGCGGCGCCGCTCGAGGTCAGAGGCCATCCTAAGTTTCACGTGCGAGCTTGGGCCTCGTCCATACGCGATCACAACACGAACTGGGAGTGACTCGACAGACAGATGGGCAGAAGCGCTGCTGATGCGCGATCTCGTGATGGGTATATGGGCTGAGCTGGCATAATCTGCTTGCCAGCCTCAAAGATGTTGAAGACACACTCGGCCGCCGCCTTCGCCACAGCGAAACTCGGGTGCAATGGCCTGCTGCCGGAAATGCAGCCGCAAGGTCAAGCTGGAAGCAGTGAGGGTGGTGAAGGATCGGGCGTGGCGGTGGCGCGGGTGACCGTGATCTTAATCCTCATGAGAATGTCCTGCGCAATGGGTCCGTGGGATGAGTGCTGATCCGCAGCATTCCCGGTCATGGTCAGATGAAGCCGAAGCTTGATCGGCTGCGCAAGGAAGCCACGAAGCTGAAGACGGAGCGCGATATCCTAGAAAGGCCGAACCCATCCCTGACACCGACCACGTCATCTTGGTACACTGGGCAATGGAAGGCTTCTTCTGTCCCGAGCGGACAGCCCGCAAGGTCTACAGGATAAGGAGTGACGCCGGCGAATGGCGGGTCGCAACCCGGTCTGGACAAGCCTGTTCTTCGCTGGAACCAGACGGCCGGCCAAGCACATCGGCAGTGAAAGGTTCCTTGCAATTTGTAGGTCAGCTTGCCGGTGGCATCCGGCTCGCTGTGCTGTCGGCATTCTGTCTTGCAGCATAATCAGCTGAAATCATTTGCCTTCCGGTTCTGGCATTGAACTTGCGTATTGATGCCTGCAGTGTCGAGGGATGGCGCTGCTCATGAGGAGAGCCCGATGCAAGAGACCTTCTATGAAGTCATGCGGCGGCAGGGGATAACCCGCCGGAGCTTTCTGAAATTCTGCAGCCTGACGGCGGCGTCGCTCGGCCTCGGCCCGGCCTTCGCGCCGAAGATCGCCTATGCGATGGAATCGAAGCCGCGCATTCCTGTGCTCTGGCTGCACGGGCTCGAATGCACCTGCTGCTCGGAGAGTTTCATCCGCTCGGCTCATCCGCTCGCCAAGGATGTCGTGCTCTCGATGCTGTCGCTCGACTACGACGACACGATCATGGCGGCCGCCGGCCACCAGGCCGAAGCGATCGTCACCGAGACGGTCGAGCAGTACAAGGGCAACTACATTCTCGCCGTCGAAGGCAATCCGCCCCTCAACGAGGACGGCATGTTCTGCATCATCGGCGGCAAGCCCTTCGTCGATCAGCTCAAATACGCCGCCCAGAACGCCAAGGCGATCATATCCTGGGGGTCCTGCGCCTCATGGGGCTGCGTGCAGGCGGCGCGGCCGAACCCGACGCGTGCGACGCCCGTCCACAAGGTTCCCGGCCTGCCCGACAAGCCGATCATCAAGGTGCCCGGCTGCCCGCCCATCGCCGAGGTGATGACGGCCGTCATCACCTACATCCTGACCTTCGAGCGCTTCCCCGAACTCGACCGGCAGGGCCGGCCGAAAATGTTCTACAGCCAGCGCATCCACGACAAATGCTACCGGCGGCCGCATTTCGACGCCGGCCAGTTCGTCGAGGCCTTCGACGACGAGGGCGCGCGCAAGGGCTACTGCCTCTACAAGATGGGCTGCAAGGGCCCGACCACCTACAACGCCTGCTCCACCGTGCGCTGGAACGGCGGCCTCTCCTTCCCGATCCAGGCCGGTCATCCCTGCATCGGCTGCTCGGAGGACGGCTTCTGGGACAAGGGCGATTTCTACAGTCGCCTCAGCAACATCAACGGCTTCGGCGTCGAGGCCAACGCCGACAGGATCGGGGCGACGGCCGCGACGGTGGTCGGCGCCGCGGCGGCCGCGCATGCGGCGGCGAGCGTCGTCAAGCGGATGCGCGAAAAGGGAGGACAAAGCTGATGGGCATCCAGACACCGAACGGGTTCAATCTCGAGACCTCGGGACAGCGCGTCGTCGTCGATCCGGTGACCCGCATCGAAGGCCATATGCGCTGCGAGGTCAACGTCGACCAGAACAACGTCATCCGCAACGCGGTTTCGACCGGAACCATGTGGCGTGGGCTCGAAGTCATCCTCAAGGGGCGGGACCCGCGCGATGCCTGGGCCTTTACCCAGCGCATCTGCGGCGTGTGTACCGGAACGCATGCGCTCACCTCGGTGCGCGCGGTCGAGGATGCGCTCGGCATCACGATCCCCGAGAACGCCAACTCGATCCGCAACATCATGCAGCTTTCGCTGCAGGTACATGATCACCTCGTGCATTTCTATCATCTGCACGCGCTCGACTGGGTGAACCCCGTCAACGCGCTGAAGGCCGATCCCAAGGCGACGTCGCAGCTGCAGCAGACGGTTTCGCCGAGCCATCCGATGTCGTCGCCCGGCTATTTCCGCGACGTCCAGAACCGGCTGAAGAAATTCGTCGAGAGCGGCCAGCTCGGCCCGTTCAAGAACGGCTACTGGACCAACCCCGCCTATCTGCTTCCGCCCGAGGCCGACCTGATGGCGCTCACGCACTATCTCGAAGCGCTCGATTTCCAGAAGGAGATCATGACGACGCGCACGATCTTCGGCGGCAAGGATATCCACCCGAACTGGCTGGTCGGCGGCGTGCCATGCGCGATCAACATCGACGGGGAGCTCGCCGCCGGCGCGCCGATCAACATGGATCGGCTGAACTATGTCCGCAGCGTCATCGACCGCTCGATCGAGTTCGTCGAAAATGTCTACATCCCCGACATCATCGCCATCGGCGGCTTCTACAAGGGCTGGCTCTACGGCGGAGGGCTGTCGGGCAAGAGCGTGCTTGCCTATGGCGACATCCCCGACAAGGCGAACGACTATTCGGCCGCCAATCTCCTGATGCCGCAGGGCGCGATCATCAACGGCAATCTCAAGGAGGTGCAGCCGGTCGACGTGCGCGATCCCGAGCAGGTCCAGGAATTCGTGCCGCATTCCTGGTACAAATATCCGGACGAGGCCAAGGGCCTTCACCCTTGGGACGGCGTCACCGAGGCGCATTACGAACTCGGGCCGAACGCCAAGGGCACGCGCACCAACATCGTCGAGATCGATGAGAGCGCGAAATATTCCTGGATCAAGGCGCCGCGCTGGCGAGGCAATGCCATGGAGGTGGGGCCGCTCGCCCGCTACGTCGTCGGCTATGCCCAGGGCCGCGAGGACATCAAGGAGCAGGTCGATTCGACGCTGCGGGCGCTGAACGTTCCCCTCGAGGCGCTGTTTTCGACGCTCGGCCGCACGGCGGCGCGCGCGCTCGAAGCCCAATGGGCCGCGCGCAAGCAGGCCTATTTCCTCGACAAGCTGGTCGCCAACATCAAGGCGGGCGACAGCGCGACGGCGAGCACCGACAAATGGGACCGGAAGACCTGGCCCTCGGAGGTCAGGGGCGTCGGCTTTACCGAGGCGCCGCGCGGGGCGCTCGGCCACTGGGTGCGCATCAAGGACGGCCGCATCGAGAACTACCAGTGCGTCGTGCCGACCACCTGGAACGGCTCGCCGCGCGATCATCAAGGCAATATAGGCGCGTTCGAGGCCTCGCTCATGGACACGAAGGTGGAGCGGCCGGAGGAGCCGGTCGAGATCCTCAGAACGATCCACAGCTTCGATCCCTGCCTCGCCTGCTCGACCCATGTGATGGGTCCGGACGGCCTGGAATTGGCCAAGGTGAAGGTGCGCTAGGGAGGAATTGAGATGAGACGCATGGTTCTGAAACTTGTTTCCGCCGCGGGCGCGCTCGCGGCTCTCGCCGGCCCGGCGTTCGCCCATGTCGGTGTCGGCCACACCGACGGCTTTGCCGCCGGCATGGCGCATCCTTTGCTGGGCCTCGACCATCTCATGGCCATGGCCGCGGTCGGCATTTGGTCGGCGACGGCTGCGCCTTCACGGCCGTGGGCGGCGCCAGCGGCCTTCGTCGGCATGATGATCGCCGGCGCGGCGCTCTCCTTCGCCGGCATAGGCCTGCCGGCGGTCGAAGGCATGATCGCCCTATCGGTGCTCGCGCTCGGGCTGATGATCGTAGCTGGCGCGGAGCTGCCGACCGCCGTCGGCGTCGGCCTCGCCGGCCTCTTCGCCGTCTTCCACGGCCACGCCCATGCAAGCGAGGCGACCGGCGCGGCCTTGGCCTATGTCGCAGGCTTCACGCTCTCGACCGCGGCGCTGCACGGGCTCGGCGTTGGCGTGGGGTTGAAGCTCGCCCAATGGCCCCTGGCGCGTGCAGGCCTCGGCATCCTCGTCGCCGGCTCCGGCGCGGCGCTGGTCTTCGGCGGGTAGGAGGCAGCCATGAGCGTCAGCCACACACCGCGCAACGAGGAGGCCGTCTATGTTTATGAGGCGCCGCTGCGCCTCTGGCACTGGGTCAACGCCTTCGCGATCTTCATCCTGGCCGGAACCGGCTACTTGATCGGGTCGCCGCCGCCGGCGGTCGGGGGCGAGGCAAGCGCCAGCTTCCTGTTCGGCTGGATCCGCTATCTGCATTTCAGCGCCGGCTACGTGCTTGCCGTCGGCTTCGCCTTCCGCATCTACTGGGCGTTCGCCGGCAGCGAGCATGCCCGCCAGATCTTCCTGCCGCCGGTCCTGAGCGGCCGGTTCTGGCGCGAACTCTGGCACGAGGTGCTCTGGTACGCGATGCGGGTCAAGGAGCCGATGAATTATTCCGGGCACAATCCGCTCGCCACGCTCGCCATGCACATCCTGTTTGTCTGGTTCACGATCTTCATGATCGTGACGGGGCTTGCGCTCTACGGCGAGGGCGAGGGGATGGGGTCCTGGCAGTACGGCCTGTTCACGAGCTGGGTAATTCCGCTCTTTGGCCAGAGCCAGGACGTCCATACCTGGCATCATCTCGGAATGTGGGTGATCATCTGCTTCATCATCGTCCATATCTACGCCGTGGTGCGTGAGGACATCATATCGAGGCAGTCGATCATCTCCTCCATGTTCTCGGGCTGGCGGACCTTCCGGGGCAATGGAGTGCCCAAGGACTGACTCCCACTGACGCTCGTGACCGCGAGCATTTGGGCCGGTGCGGCGTGCAGCCGCGCCGGCCTTCTTTTTGCGGGCTGAAAGGCGACTTTTCTGTGTGTGAAATGTCTGCTTGCCGCCAACATTTGTCGTTGGATGTGGAAGGTTCTCTCCGACTGGCTGGCGAAACAGGCAGCCCACCTTTCAGTTTTGCGCCGCGACCGGCCCTCGTATCCTTGCTTTTGCTGGGTTCGCCCGAGCCCCAGTAGATTTGGCCTGCTTCTTGCGCCTTCTGTTGGAGAAAGCTGGAGGCAGGAGAAAAAGCCTTTGGAGGACGCACCCTCGGTGCTGGTACTCGGCATCGGCAATCTGTTGTGGGCGGACGAGGGCTTCGGTGTCCGCGCCGCGGAGGAATTCAACCGTCTCTACGAGTCTTCCGAAAACATGCGCGTGATGGATGGCGGCACGCAGGGCATCTATCTCGTCCAGCACATCCGTGAGGCCGATATTCTGGTCGTCTTCGACGCGGTCGACTACGGCCTGCCTGCCGCCACCATCAAGGTCGTCGAGGGCGACGAGGTCCCCGCCTTCCTTGGCGTGAAGAAGGTTTCCCTGCATCAGACCGGCTTCCAGGAGGTGCTGGCGATGGCGGCGATGATGGGCGACTATCCTCGCCATCTGCTCCTGGTCGGCGTCCAGCCGCAGGAGTTGGAGGACTATGGCGGCAGCCTGCGCCCGGCAGTCAGGGACCGCATCGTTCCGGCGATCGGCATCGCCGTCGGCTGGCTTGCCCTCCAGGGAGTGGCTGTGGAGCGGCGCGCCGAGCCGCTTGCCGAAGACGAGACGCTGGCGTCGTGCGAGATGCGGATCGGCCTCTATGAGAGCGGGCGGCCGCGGCCCGACGAAGCCTGCCGCATCGGCGATGCGCGCATCCTGCAAGGCGGCGGCTTCCGCGCGCCGGAGAATTACGAGAGCGAGATCGATCGGCTTCTCGGTTCGCGGGCAGGGCAGGGCTGATGTGCATCGGCGTGCCCCTTGAGGTGATCGAATCGCACGACGGCATCGCGCTCTGCCGGGGGCGGGCCGGACTGCGTCGGATCGACATGACGCTCACCGGTGACCAGCCGGCCGGCACGTGGGTCATCGCCTTCCTCGACGCGGCGCGCGAAGTGATTACGCCCGAGGCCGCGCGCCGGATCGCCGACGCTCTAGAAGCCGCCGAGCGGGCGCTCGCCGGGGAGACCGATCTCGACCATCTCTTCGCCGACCTCGTCGGACGTGAACCGCAATTGCCGGATCACCTGCGCGCGGCCTCTTCAGCACAAAGTAGGGAGGACGCTTGAGCCCATGTTTTCGCCGCTTCTCAGCAAGATGATCGAGCGCCACGGCATCGCCGTCGTTGACGAAACGACGGTGGATGCGTTCGCCGAAAACCACGACTTCACGGTGCTCTTCTTCGCCGGCGACTGGCAGCAGCTCGTCGAGAGCAACGACGTGGCGGTGATCCTGCCGGAACTGGTCGCAGCCTTCCAGGGTGTGTTCAAGGCGGCGGTCGTCGCCAAGGAGAGCGAGCGCAAGCTGCAGAGCCGCTATCGGTTCAACGCGTTCCCTGCGCTCGTTTTCCTGAGAAACGGCGAATATCTCGGCGTCATCAAGCGTGTGCTCGACTGGGAGGACTATCTCGGCGAGATTTCCTCCATCCTGGCGTGCGAGCCTTCCGCGCCGCCGCCCTTGGAACTACCGGAGGGCTGCGCAACCGGCAATCATCATGATCACGACCATTTCCATTGAGCGGGCGTAAGCTGGGAGGCTAGAACATGGCGATCACGTCTTTTGGCGGCCGGGGGCCGGGCTCGCAGCCGGTCGAAGAGGACGACGGCGAGTTGCAGTATATGGAGATGCCGAAAGGCATGCTCACCTTCGCCCGACCGATCCTGCCGGAAAAGGAAGGCGTCGCCGGACTGCGAGCGGCGCTCGCCGTCCTCTCGGCGGTGGCCGACAGCCTCGCCGCCTTTTCGCTCGGGCGTCCGAATGCGGTCCATAATCTCGCCGGCCTCGACAGTGCCAACCTCGCGCTGGTCGACCAGGCGCTCGGCGAAGGCGAGGTGTCGGTGATCTGCGGCGGTGATATCCAGGCGCAGGAATCGGTGCTTGCCGGAGTCTGGCGCATCCGCCGGACATGTCCGGACGGCCGGCTCGCGAGCGATACGGTCGAGGTCGGGCCTTTCCCGTCCGCCGTGATGGCGGAGGCCTTCGCCGGGAGCCGCGACGCGCTCGCCGCCCCGGCGGTCTACCCAGCGGGCGTCTTCAACGCGCCGCCACTGATTGCCGAGATCAACGAGCACATGGGCCGCACGGGGCCGGGCGTCGAGCCGCATGTGATCAACCTGTCGCTCCTGCCGCACACGGAAGAGGATCTTGCCTTTCTCGATAACCTGCTCGGACAGGGGCCAGTCGTGGTCCTCTCGCGCGGCTACGGCAATTGCCGCGTTACGACGACCGCGACGCAGGACGTGTGGTGGGTGCGCTTCTACAATTCGACCGAAGCACTGATCCTCAACACGATCCAGGTGACGGCCCTGCCGGAGGTCGTCAGCGCCGCGCCGGAAGACATTGCCGATAGCCACGGCCGGCTGCTCGAAATCCTCGAGGGCTATCGATGACGGCGTCCTTCTTCGACGGCTCCTATGGCGGGGACAACGCCAAGATCGGCCGGGCGACGCGGCTCGAATGTAAGATCTGCTGGCATGTCTACGATCCGGCGGAAGGCGACGATTACTGGCAGATACCGCCCGGAACCTCTTTCGCCCTACTGCCGCTGCACTGGAGCTGCCCCAATTGCGATGGCTCCCGGAAAGATTTCATGGTGATAGAGGACGATTGACGTGGATCAATCGCTTGCCGTCGCCCGCTGCCTGGAGTCCGCCTTTCAAAGGATCGCGCGGACATCGATGAAGGGCATCCCGATCCTCAATCCCACGCTGTCCATCCGGGCGCTGGGCGTGCGGATGTGGCAGGGCGAGTGGCTTGCGGTTCTGATCACGCCCTGGTTCATGAATCTCGTCCTGTTGCCTGCCGCGGGCGCCGAGGCACGTTCCCGGCTGCGGCCCGGCGCTAAGGAACACGTTGCATTCCCTGCGGGCAGGTTCGAATTCATCCACGCCTACGAGGAAGAACTTGGCGCCTACCTCACATGTTCGCTTTTCTCGCCGGTCTTCGAGTTTGCCGATCAGGAGAGCGCGGAAGAGACAGCACGGCAAGTGCTCGCGGAGCTTTTCAAGGGCGAAACGGATGACGATGAAGACGTCGACATGGTCCGCCTCTGGGAGGGCCGCCTGCCGAAGCCCGCCGCCAGGCCGGATGAAGACGCCGCCACCCTGGCCGCAGCAGAGCCTCTGCCGCTGACTCGCCGCGCCCTGTTCGGGCTTCGAGACGAGGAGGCCCAGCAATGAGCCTCGACGGGCGGGTCGTTATCGATCTTTTTTGCGATGGCGGCGTGGTCTGTCGGGCGCGCGTCCAGCCGGCGCGCCCGGTCGGCCTCGGCCCGATCGTGAAGGACAGATCGGCCACCGAGGCCGTCACGGCGGTGGCATCGCTGTTCAGCGTCTGCGGCATGGCGCAAGCGGCGGCCGGCGTGCAAGCGGCCGAAGCGGCTATGGGCATCGAGACCGATCCGCCAACGCAAACGGCGCGGCAGCTCCTCGTGCTTGCCGAAACGCTGCGCGAGCACCTCGTCAGGATCGGCCTCGACGTTCAGCGCCTCACAAATGCCGCGCCTGAGGCGGCGCTCATGCGCCGCGCCGTGGCACTGCCTATGCGTCTGAAGCAGGCGCTGTTTCCCGACGACGACGCTTTCATGTCCGGTGCGCGAGCCGGATCGCCAGGCACCGACGCCAGTCGCATCGCCGCCGAAGCCGCCGAATTGACGCGCGCCACGGTCCATGTGGAAGCAGAAAGCCTTTGCGAAATGGACGCGGCCGGTTTCGCCGCCTGGGCCTCGGAAGGGGGCACCGCCGCCGCGCGGTTTGTCCACCGGATCCTGGTAAGGGACTGGGCCACGATAGGCTGCCCGAAAGCACAAGGAAACAGCGAAAAGTCGCGGGCGCCCGCGGACACAACTTGCCTCGCCCGGCAGGCCGGCGAGCCGCTCGTGGGAGCCTTCCTCTCGGCGGAGGGCGAAGGAGGACTCGGCGCGCGCCTGGCGGCGCGGTTCGTTGAGGCGGTAAAGCTTCCCGGCGAGATCGCCGCCGGCCTTGCGGTGCTGCGGGGGAGGAGCGGGATCCGTCCCCGTGGTTTGCGGGGAGACAGTATCTCGACGCGCCGGATGGCCGGGAGGGAAGATGCGGCAGGCTGGCGCAGTTCCTCGTCCGGTGATCTCCTCCCCGGAAACGGTGAGACGAATGCTTTCTCCGGCATCGGCTGCGCCGAGGCTGCGCGCGGCAGGCTCGAGCACCGTGTCGTGCTTCGCCAGGGACGTGTGGTCGACTACGCGATCGATGCTCCGACAAGCAGCCATTTCGGCGAAAACGGCATCGCGGAACGCTCGCTTGCGGCGCTCGCCGCGCCGACCCCCGCGGAACTCGCGCTGCAGGCGGATCTTCTCGTGCGCGCCATCGACCCCTGTGTCGGCTACGAGGTGAGGTTCCACTGATGCACGAGATGACGATCTGCGAAAGCATCCGCGGCATCCTCGAGGAAGAAGCCGCGAGGCAGAGCTTCGCCAGGGTCGACCGCGTCTGCCTGGAGATCGGACGGCTCGCCGGCGTCGAAGTCGAGGCGTTGAAATTCGGCTTCGACATCGTCATGCGCGGATCGCTCGCCGAGAGCGCCAGGCTCGACATTCTGGAAACGGAGGGTCACGCATGGTGCATGCCCTGCGGCCGGAGCGTCGCAATCGCCCAGCGCTACGAACCTTGTCCGGATTGCGGCAGCCATCAGTTGCAGGTGACCCGGGGCGAGGAGTTGAGGATCAAGGAATTGGAGGTGAGCTGATGTGCACGGTTTGCGGATGCGGCGAAGGCGAGGTGCGGATCGAAGGCAAGGCCGCGGCCGCCCATCATCATCATCGCCACGAAGATGGCCGCCTCAATCACAGGTACGGCCACGGCCATGCCGGTCATGGTCACGGACATGACCATCACCGTCACGACCATCATCCACACGACTATGGTTCGGACGCCGCCGCTGGCCATGCGCCCGGCATGAATCAGGCGCGGCTGATCCAGCTCGAACGGGACATACTTTCCAAGAACAACCGATATGCCATGGAGAACCGCCAGCTTTTCGCCGCGCGCGGCGTGCTCGCGCTCAACCTCCTGTCGAGCCCCGGCTCGGGCAAGACGACGCTTCTCTGCCGCACGATCGAGGCGCTGAAGGGCAAGCTTCCGGCCGCCGTCATCGAGGGCGATCAACAGACGTCGAACGACGCCGAGCGCATCCGTGCCTCAGGCGCTCCGGCGATTCAGATTAATACCGGCAAGGGTTGCCATCTCGATGCGCACATGGTGGGCCATGCCGTCGAACATCTCGATGTCGCCGGGGGTTCGCTGCTCTTCATCGAAAATGTCGGCAATCTCGTCTGCCCGGCCGGCTTCGATCTCGGCGAGGCGCATAAGGTGGTGATCCTTTCGGTCACCGAGGGCCAGGACAAGCCGCTCAAATATCCCGACATGTTCCACGCGGCGGACCTGATCATCCTCAACAAGACGGACCTTGTGCCGCATCTCGACTTCGATCTCGAAGCCTGCATCGCCAATGCGCGGAAGATCAATCCAAAGATCAAGGTCCTGCAGCTTTCGGCGCGGACCGGCGAAGGGATGACCGACTGGACCGGATGGATCTTCGCGGCCCGCGCGATGGTGCTCGCCGGCCATCCGCTTGCGGCCGAACTTCGGACTGAACTGAAGGAATCGGCCTGATGTGCCTCGCCGTGCCCGCCCGCGTGGTGGAGCTCCTGGACGACGACACGGCGGTCGTCGCCTTCGACACGGTGAGGAAGCGCATCTCGCTCGCGCTTGTCGAGGACGTGGCGATCGGCGATTTCGTGCTCGTCCATGTCGGCTATGCGCTGCACAAGGTGAGCGTCGATGAGGCCGAGCGCACGTTGAAGATGATGGCGGAAGCCGGTGTGCTCCAGGAGGAACTGGAGGCGATCGAGGCATGAAATATGTCGACGAATATCGGGATCAGGAACTCGCGCGCACCGTTGCCGCTGCGATCGCGGCCGAGGCCGATCCTGGCAGGAGCTACCATTTCATGGAGTTCTGCGGCGGCCACACGCATGCGATCTTCCGCTATGGCGTGCAGGACCTAATGCCTGAGAACCTGCATTTCGTGCACGGTCCAGGCTGCCCGGTGTGCGTGCTACCGGCCTCGCGGCTCGACGATGCGGTGGAACTTGCCGAGCGGTACGGTGTGATCCTCTGCACCTATGGCGACGTGATGCGCATACCGGACACCAAGCAGCGGAACCTTATCCGGGCAAAGGCTGACGGCGCCGACATACGCATAGTTTATTCGACGCTCGACGCGCTCAGGATCGCACGCGAGAATCCGGACCGGCGGGTCGTCTTCTTCGCCATCGGCTTCGAAACCACGACGCCGCCTACCGCAGCGGCGCTCAAGGTGGCCGAGGCTGAGAGGCTCAGGAATTTCACCGTCTTCTGCAACCATGTGCTGACCCCGCCGGCGATCAGCCACATCCTCGCGTCGCCGGAGGTGCGGGACCTCGGCATCGTCAAGATCGATGGCTTTCTCGGACCCTCGCACGTCTCCTCCGTGATCGGTTCGCGGCCCTACGAGTTCTTCGCCGAAGAGTTCCAGAAACCGATCGTCATCGCCGGCTTCGAGCCGCTCGACGTGATGCAGTCGGTGCTGATGCTGATCCGCCAGGTCAATGAGGGGCGGCACGAGGTCGAGAACGAATATATCCGCGTTGTGACCAAGGAAGGCAACCTCAAGGCGCAGGCGCTGGTGAGCGAGGTCTTCGAGCTGCGCAAGAGCTTCGCTTGGCGCGGGCTGGGCATAATGCCCTACAGCGCGCTTCGCATCCGCGACGCTTATGCCGATTTCGATGCCGAGGAGCGGTTCGAGCTGTCGGTCAAGGCTTCGCGCGACGCGAAATCCTGCGAATGCCCGTCGATCCTGCGCGGCGTCAAGAAGCCGACCGACTGCAAGCTGTTCGGCACGGCCTGCACGCCGCACAATCCGATCGGCTCCTGCATGGTCTCACCGGAAGGCGCCTGCGCAGCCTACTGGACCTACGGTCGCTTCCGCGAACAGCAGCCTTCCAAGCTGGAGGCAGCCGAATGACCGTGGCCGATCCCAGGCTCGCCGAGGACACCGCGCGCGTCCGCGGTTCGGTCGACATGACCCACGGCGCGGGCGGGCGCGCCATGGCCGAGCTGATCCGCGACGTTTTCCACAAGCACCTCGCCAACGAGTATCTGGCGCAAGGCAATGACGGCGCTCTTCTGGGCAGCGTCCCCGGCCGACTGGTGATGGCGGCCGACAGCCACGTCATTTCACCGCTGTTCTTCCCGGGCGGCGACATCGGCGCGCTTTCCGTTCACGGCACCGTCAACGACGTCGCCATGATGGGCGCCAGGCCGCTCTGGCTCTCCGCTTCCTTCATCATTGAGGAAGGATTTCCCCTCACGGATCTGGAGAGGATCGTCGTCTCCATGGCGCTGGCCGCGCGCCAGGCGGGCGTGCCGGTGGTCACCGGCGACACCAAGGTCGTGGAAAAGGGCAAGGGCGACGGCGTGTTTGTCTCCACGACCGGTGTCGGCGTCGTCTCCGAAGCCACCGACATCAGTGGAAGCAACGCGCGGCCCGGCGACGCGATCATCGTCTCGGGCACGATAGGCGATCACGGCATCGCGATACTTTCCAAACGCGAGCATCTCGACTTCGAGACCGAGATACTGTCCGACGCACAGCCGCTCAACGATCTGGTTGCGGCAATGCTAGCGGCCGTGCCCGGCATTCGCGTGCTGCGCGATCCGACCCGCGGCGGGCTGTCGGCCACGCTCAACGAGATCGCGCACCAGTCGAAGGTCGGCATGGTAATCAGGGAAACGGCCGTGCCGGTGAAGCCGGAAGTCGCGGCGGCCTGCGAACTGCTCGGCCTCGAGCCGCTCAATGTCGCTAGCGAAGGCAAGCTGATTGCGATTTGTGGGGCGGACGACGCCGCAACCCTGCTTGCCGCCATGCACAGCCATCCGAAAGGACTCGATGCGGCCCTCATTGGCGAGGTCGTCGCGGACGAGCACGCGCTGGTCACCATGCACACCCGGCTCGGCGGCATGCGCGTTGTCGACTGGATCGTCGGCGAACAGCTTCCCAGGATCTGCTGAGATGCGAATCTTGCTCCTTGTCACTGCCTTCAATGCGCTGAGCCGGAGCTCTTCGTCGAGCTCCGCCAAGTAGGACACGAGGTCTCGATCGAGATCGACGGCAACGATGCCCGAACGATCGAGGCGGACGAGCTCTTCGAACCCGACCTGGTGTTTAACCTTGCCTGAGACGTGCGATCCCAGCCGCCCAAATGTACGAGAACCATACCTGCATGATCCGCGATCTCAGACCTGGCGAAACCTTTTGCAATCACGGCGCCATCGCGGCCGACAGCCAGGGCACGGGCCTGACGGAGGCAGCTAGCGGCTCGCTCGGCCATTGGCCGACGGTGCGCAATGGCCGGATCGCGAACTACCAGATCATTGCTCCGACGACTTGGAACTTTTCGCCGCTCGACCGTGAGGGCAATGCGGGTCCGCTGGAGCTCGCGCTCGAAAGCGCGCCCGTGCGTCAAGACGAGACCGAACCGGTCGCAGTCCAGCACCTCGTGCGCTCGTTCGACCTGTGCATGGTCTGCACGGTGCATTGAGGGCCAGGCGATGAGCATGCCGCTCGCTGCTTCGCCAGCCGTCCGGGGTTACATGATCCGGGTCGCCGGCGTCGTGCAGGGCGTCGGCTTCCGGCCAACGGTCTGGGGCATAGCCACCGCCCTCGGACTCGCTGGTCACGTGCGCAACGATGCAGCGGGTGTCGAGATTGCGTTGTGGTGCAGCGACGCGGAACTGGCCGCCTTCAGGCAAAGGCTCACCGCCGAATGCCCGCCCTTGGCGCGCATCGACGCGATCCAAACCGTCGATGTCGAAGGCGTGCCCCCGGCCGGCGGCTTTGCCATCGTTGCGAGCGCGGGCGGGCAGGTAAGGACAAGCGTCGTCCCCGACGCCGCATGCTGTGAGCAATGCCTTGCCGAAATCCTCGATCCAGGCGACCGTCGCTACTCCTATCCATTCGCGAACTGCACGCATTGCGGTCCGCGTCTGTCGATCATCGAGGCGATTCCGTACGATCGCGCCTCGACCTCGATGAAAGGCTTCGTCATGTGCGAGGAATGCCGGGCCGAGTACGAGAACCCGGCGGACCGGCGTTTCCATGCGCAGCCGATCGCCTGCCCCGCCTGCGGCCCGCGGATCTGGCTTGAAAGCAGGGCTGGCGTTGCAGTCGAAGGAGCGTCGAAGGCCGTTATCGAGAGGGCGGCCGCCTTGATTGCGTCAGGGCACATTGTGGCCCTCAAAGGTGTCGGCGGCTTTCACCTCGCCTGTGATGCGACCGAAGACGATGCCGTTGCGCGGCTGCGCGGCCGCAAGCGGCGCGAGGCGAAGCCTTTCGCGCTGATGGCACGCGACCTGCGTCAGGTCGGGGAATTCGCCCGTATCTCCGGAGAAGAGCGCGTAGCTCTCGGCTCGCGAGCCGCGCCGATCGTGCTGTTGCGCGGCCGAAGGGGCTGCGGCATCGCGGCGGGGATTGCCCTCGGCGGTGACCGGCTTGGCTTCATGCTGCCCTATACTCCGCTCCACCACCTCCTGATGCGGGCGCTCGACAGGCCGATCGTCCTGACCTCGGCCAATCGTTCAGGCGAGCCGCAATGCACGGAAAACGACGAGGCCAGACGCTATCTCAGCGGCATCGCCGATCACTGGCTGATGCACGACCGTGCTATCGTTAATCGACTGGATGACAGCGTCGTGCGATGTGATCGGCATGGCGTTTCGGTCCTGCGCCGCGCTCGCGGCCTGGCGCCGGAGGAAGTTGCCGTACCGGATGGGTTCGACGGTTCGCGTCGGGTGCTTGCCGTCGGCGGCGATCTCAAGGCCGCCTTCTGCCTGGCGGGCAACGGCAAGGCGCTGCTTTCCCAACATCTCGGCGACCTCGAAGAACCGAAGAGCGAGCAGGCCTGGCGAGACGCCGCCGCCCTGTACCGGAGTATCTTCGACGCGAGGCCGGATATCGTCGTCACCGACTTGCATCCCGGCTATCGCTCGACGCGCATCGGCGTCGAACTCGCGCGCGAGACCCGCGCGAAACTGGTCAAGATTCAGCACCATCACGCTCACCTCGCCTCTTGCATCGCTCAGCACGGCCGCGCCCTCGACGCGCCGCCGGTTCTGGGCGTGATCCTCGACGGCACGGGTTTCGGCGAAGACGATACGATCTGGGGCGGCGAGTTCCTGCTAGGCGATTATCGCCGCTACAAGCGTCTGGCCCATTTCGACGCGGTTGCGATGCCGGGCGGCGACCGGGCGAGCCGGGAGCCCTGGCGCAATGCCTACGCGCATCTTCGCGCCGCCTTCGGCCCTGACTTCTTGTCTGGTCCGGCAGGTGGCTTGCCGTTTGCGCGGGCGCTCGCCCAAAGGCAGCCGAATGTCGTCGCGAAAATGATTGAAAGAGGCGTGAATACCCCACTCGCGTCCTCCGCAGGACGGCTGTTCGACGCTTGTGCGGCGATCCTTGGGACCTGCTTCGAGCTACAGTCCTATGAAGGGCAAACAGGCATGGAGTTAGAAGCGTTGGCAAACCCGTTCATCGAGGAGGCCGAGGCTTGGGCGCTGCCTTCCGACGATCGATCGATCATTCGCTGGCGAGGTCTCTGGGCGGCATTGCTGCGCGACATGGCTGCGGAGGTCGAAACCGGCCTGATCGCCGCGCGTTTTCATCGGACCTTGATCGCTGTCGTGTTCAGGACCACGCGCCGATTGGCCAGCGAGAACGAAGTCAACACGATTGCGCTTTCCGGTGGCGTCTTTCAGAACCGGTTCATGCTTGAAGGCGTCTTCTCGGAACTCTCCGCCGCTGGGTTCGAGGTGCTGGCCCATACGAACGTCCCAGCCAATGACGGGGGGCTGGCGCTCGGCCAGGCGATGATTGGCTTAGCCGCCCTCGGCTAAGAAGTACTGCAGTAGCCTACGGATTCCGCGCCTCTGCTTGCACAAGGACGCGAACGCGACCTTGCTTGCGAAAAGCAGGCGACGCGAGCCCACGATTGTTCACCTTTAAGCCGTGGACGCAACGAATGCGAGCAGGCAAGGCCCGCTTGTCGAGCAAGGGCTCAAGTGCACCACCAGGTGCAGCGACCAATTTTGTGTGAAGCCGCAGTCGCAGTCGGCATTTGGAATTCGAGGAGGCCAATCAATCGGTGGCCACGCCCGAAATGGATTTCCATCCTATGTGGCACCCGCTAACCATCGACATTTCGCAGTCGACTTTGTCGGGTTGGCGACACTGGCGATATTGCGTGACACTGTCCCGTTCGAGCCGAACCGCTGAAAACTTCAGAAAAATCTCGGTTGGCCTCGAATGGCATGATCCTTGTTGTTCCCCATTTGCCAGACGTGGCCGCGGCCGACCGCGCCTGCGGTCCGCGCCAAATGCGACGGGGGTAAGGATGGTACCGACGATAGGCTGCATATTGGTCAGCCTCAGATCCGCCTTCAGGGTAGAGCAGGCTTTACCGTGAACACATTCCTTCCCTTCTTCTTCCGCTTGGCGGCGCGCTTCCTGAGTTTTCCATGTGCTGCACTGATGTGCTGTCTGCTCGCCTCCGAGGCCGGGGGGCAGGACAACCTGCTGGATGTGGCGAGGTCGCTGTTCAGCCCCATTCCCAAGCGCGTTGCCGGTCTGGACGGCAATCCGGCAACGTCAGACAGGCTCGAGTTGGGAAAGATGCTTTTTTTCGAGTCGCGGCTCTCGAAAGCTCACAACATCAGCTGCAACACCTGCCATCAAATCGGCCGCGGCGGCGCTGATGGCCGCTCTACTTCAATTGGCCACAACTGGCAGCGCGGCGACCGCAATGCGCCAACAGTGCTCAATGCGGTGTTCAATACCGCTCAGTTTTGGGACGGCAGAGCCGCCGACCTGAAGGAGCAGGCCGGCGGCCCGATCGCGAACCCGATCGAGATGGGGACCATTCCTGAACGAGCGGTCGAAGAGCTGAAGGGCATTCCCGGCTACGTAGAAGCGTTCGGCAAAGCCTTCCCAGATGAAATCGATTCCCTCAATTATGACAACATCGCGAAAGCGATCGCCGTGTTCGAGGCGACGCTGATCACACCCAACGCACCCTTTGACCGATACCTTGAGGGCAATGAGAACGCGCTCACCACTGAACAGAAGGAAGGGCTCAGGCTTTTCGTCGACAGGGGATGCTCCTCCTGCCACAACGGAATTAATGTGGGCGGGGGCATGTATGCTCCTTTTGGCGTGGTCGAGAAGCCCGGCTGGGAATTCCTGCCGCCTGACGACAAAGGACGTGTTGAGGTGACGCGCAAAGTGGACGACGAGTATGTCTTTAAAGTCCCGACGTTGAGGAACGTCGTACTCACTGCCCCCTATTTTCACAGTGGCCAATCGTGGGACCTCGATCAGGCCGTGGCTGTGATGGGCACCACTCAGCTCGGCACGCAGCTGAAACCTGAGGAAGTCGACAACATCGCTGCCTTTCTGCGGGCCCTCACAGGGGACCAGCCGCAGGTAGTCTACCCAATCCTGCCGCCGAGCGTCGTTACGACTCCCCGGCCAGCGCCGTGACCGCATAGGCCCGCGAGGCGCCGAAGGACACCAACGCAGCATTGCAACGGCCTTTCAAGGACCTAACGGTGGTGGTGAACGGCGCGCGCGCCGTTTGGCTGCCATGAAAATTCGGCAATGGCAGATATGTCGGAGCCGACGCGGGGGAATTCACGCTCCGGCATTGGATGTCCGTCAACGACCTCGCAAGCGCCTCTCCGCTGTCATGGAGGTTCAAACGGACCCCAGATACGGACGAACATACACACAATACGCGCACCTGGCGTCCACGGCGAAGCACACCGACGCTGACCCGCGGATCAGATCCAAGGTGTGCAAGTCATGCGGCAACCTCGGGAGATGGCATCAGGCGAGATGCCTCCTCCAACAGTATCTTTCGCATCCAGACGCTTGCCGGATCGCCATTGTGAAGGGCAGGCCACTGCATCGCCAGGGTGAACGCTGGCAGCGAGAGTGGAAGCTCGACGACGCGCAGCGGTAGCGTCTTTGCGAAATGCTTAACAAGCCTCAATGGCATGGTCCCGATGCGACTGGTGCCTGGTAGCATCAGAGGGATCATGGTGAACCCGTGCACAACCACCTCGCTACGTCTCTTGATTCCGTGCTCAATCAAAAACCATTCGTCAATGGATGGCCTCAGCGAACGTCCGAACTTGGTCATTACATGGCCCATTGACATGTATTTCTCGAACGTGAGCTTTCCAGACAGTTCCTTGTTCGTCCGACACCCCACACAAGCGAGTGTATCGTCGAAAAGCCTCGCTTTCGGGTGCGCGTTCGACATAAACAATTCCGGAAGGATCAGCAAATCGGCGTCACCCCGCCGGAAAAGTTCGTCCGGATCGTCAGCCAGAGGCAGAAGTTCGAAGCTGACGAAAGGGGCTTCTCGCGCAACTCGCTCCACGACCTTTTGGAAGAAAACGATCGTCATGTAATCGGAAAGCATTACCCTGAAGCAGCGGTCGGATTCCCTTGGCTTGAACTCTTCCCAGGAAATAACCGAGAACTGGATGTGCAACAGCGCCTCGCGAACCGGTGAGGCAAGACCCTCCGCTCGCGGTGTCGGGACGAGCTCACGTCCCCTCATCGTAAAAAGCTCATCGCCAAAATAGCTGCGAAGCCGGGCGACAGCCGCGCTCATGGCTGGTTGGCTAAGGTTGATACTGCGAGCCGCCGCTGTGAGGTTACGCTCAGTCATCAGAGCATCGAGCGCGACGAGGAGATTTAGATCAAGGCCCTTAAAACGCATGCCCATTCCTAATCCAAAGCATGGAGGCCTGCCATCCAAGCAATCAATTTCACCAATGTCACGAGATGCTGCTTTGGGAAAGTCCCATATAGGCTGATTCAAATCGAGGCAGCGAAGGAGCAAGCAAGGTGCTGGGAGCTCATCAGCTCGGGCCACGATGCTCGAAGGTTCCTGCGGCCGAAACGACCAGCACCGTGATCGGGATAGCAAATCTGAGCGCCATTGCCTCGACCACGAA
This sequence comes from Mesorhizobium sp. LEGMi-168a, assembly GCF_058312955.1. NCBI lineage: Bacteria > Pseudomonadati > Pseudomonadota > Alphaproteobacteria > Hyphomicrobiales > Phyllobacteriaceae > Mesorhizobium > Mesorhizobium sp. LEGMi-168a. The sequence continues at coordinate 100,027 of NZ_JBZEGV010000013.1, read as the reverse complement.
GCAGACTTTGAAAACGATAAGGTGCGCTGGAGTTGTGCCGGCGCAATCGTCGATGTCGTCTTCGCCTCCCATCCTGCTAGGCGCCAAAGTGCTCTTACGCGACGGCTGTCCTCCCTGCGAGAGAATCAAGGCCAGTTTGCGAATTGGATCCTCATGGCGCTGGGCCGTCTAATTCCGACATATGCAAAGATCAGAAAGCGCCATGCTTCTTTGAACCGTATGCTTCGCAGTCAGAGTCCGGTTCGTCCGACGCAAATGCCGAAAGTTATCGCTGCACGAAGACCCTCTATATGTCCTAAAGTAGATCGCAGCAGTCAAAACGCGGAAGCAACAGGTACTTTCAGTCAAATTGAGGAAGTGGGCGGATTTGGAATCCGCGCTCAAGCAAAGCGGGAATTAGACGGGATAGCGCCGTGACGGTCTGATATCGCGGACCGGCATCAGTTCCGGCTCTCAACTCGTCGGGTGGACACCCGTCGTGCAAGCGCACGATTGCGCCGGGCTTCACAGATTCCAGGACTGCATCAGCGATAGTTCCCACGCCGGGGCGAGACCAGTCGCGCGGGTCTACCGACCAGTGGATAGCTGCCAGTTCAGCGATCGCGGACGCGGCAAATATCTCTTCGGTCCAGTTCCCGTAAGGTGCGCGCATGTGCCGGACTGAAGCTTGAGGGCACGCCATCATAATAGCCGCATTTGCGTCAAATATTTCACGCTGCACTTCATCAAGCCCGCATCTAGACAAGTCCGGATGAGTCATCGTGTGGTTGCCTATTTGGTGCCCTTCCGCGACCATTCGTTGAATCAGCTCCGGTTGGCCTAAGGCATAGGCGCCGATGACGAAGAACGTCGCCGGCACCCGATGTTTCGCGAGTAGATTCAAGATCTGCGGTGTACAAAGCGGATTAGGGCCGTCGTCAAACGTTAAATAAACACTGCGGCGCCCGATGCAATCGTCGCACTCACTGTGCACGTCCCCCCAGTCGGAATGCATCATTGGCTCTGGTCCGTTCCGATTGATTGTCGCTCCGGCCGGCCAATCAGACATTGAACATTGAACGGGTATAATAGTGCCGCGCCCGCCGTGTATGCGTCGCTTCCAATTGTCGTCCATGTCGGATGCCCGATGCAGGATTCGCCAACTTCAGTAAAATCGATTGATTGGATTAAGCGCATCCACGTTGTGGATGGTTTTTTCGTAGCACGCGGGACGACACACACCTCGCGTGATCCGGCGTCGGCAACTCCCGCAGCATAACTAGCGATTGGAGTTCCCTACCGTGGTCCGCCCCAGCGTTGCGCAGTGGGTTGGATAGATACCGCTATGACGGTCCGTCACGCCGGGCCTGCATGGCTGATGCGGCTTCTATCCCACTGAGTTCCCGTCTGGGTTCGGTGCTGGCCAGGAGGAGCCTTTTTGCGGTCGTTGCGCCTAACGCATAGGACATCGTGAGCGTGATGCAGGAGTTTGTGCAGGCGGGCAAGGTGAAGTATCTTGGCCTCTCCAACTCGCACGCGGATACCATCCGTCGCGCCAGCGCTCGCTCCGATTTCGGGGATCGGGACATTGGGGTCGGGGGATGTGCTGGTAAAGCAGATCGATGGCCTCCACGTTCAGATTCTTGAGGTTGGAGTCCACGACTTTTCGGATGGTCTCCAGGCGAGAGTCGGGGGCGTAGCTTTCCGTCAAGCCGAACTTCGTTGCGATCGTCACTTGGTCGCGGATCGGCCGCAGTGCGATGCCGAGCAGTTTCTCGCCTTCACCCCAGCCGTACATGTGGGAGGTCGAAGTGGGTGACGCCGAGCTCATGGGCTCGACGGATCGCCGTAATCGACTCCTGATCGTCGCTGGGGCCGTAACCCTCGCGGTGCCCATCGCGCCATAGCCGATGGCGCCGACCGTTAGGTCGCTGCGCCCTCAACAGCCGAGTGAATAGATCACTTCCAGGGCAACACATCCATGTTGCAAATGGACATGATCCAAAAAATCAATTTTGTCGATCTCTCGAGTGCAACTACGAATTGCCACCAGCGAAGCTCTGGTCAGAGTCGCGATTGACGACCGCGTGCAATGCTTACCCTGGTCGCAGCGTCGATGATGATGGTCCCTGCACCTTCGCGTCCCGGAGCCAGCCGCCCGGCTGCCGGCAATATCGTGACTCGCGGCGCCGTTTGCCCGAACCGCAAGCAGATAGGAGCAAGATGCCAGATCAATTCGCAAACAACATCATCGCTCTAATCAAGAATCGCGCCGTGTCTAACGGCGCCGATATCGACGCCGCCTTGGGCGGCGCCGAGATAACGACTGCTACGAAACTGACTTCGCTGGGTGTCGATTCGTTAGGCATGGCCGATATTCTCTGGGACCTTGAGCAGGCTCACGGCATCACAATCGACTTCAACACGGCTGATGCCTGGTCAAACCTCGAGAATGTCGGCGACGTAGTGGAGGCCGTCCGTAGCTTCCTCAATAAGGAGGATTGAGTGGAGAGGCGCGTCGTCATCACCGGAATAGGTGGACTGTGCGGGCTAGGCACTGACGCCGCTTCCATATGGAAAGCAATGCGCGAAGGTCGCTCAGCCATCGGGCCCCTTGTCAATTCTGAACTTCACGAGTTGAAGGGGATAATCGGTGCCGAGATCAAGGCGCTTCCGCAACACGACGTCGCCCGCAAACAACTCGTCTCAATGGACCGTTTCAGCCTGCTTGCCGTGATTGCAGCGCGCGAAGCCATGCGACAGGCTGGACTTTCCGCGGACGCAGGGAACGCCTACCGCTTCGGCGCAACGGTGGGCGTCGGCATCTGCGGTTGGAACTCGATTGAAGAAAACTACCGGGCTATCCTTTTGAATGGCGCGACCCGCGCTGCCCTCCTCACCGCACCTAAGGTTATGCCGAGTGCGGCCGCCGGTCATGTCAGCATGAGCCTTGGCTTGAGGGGGCCGGTCTTCGGGGTCACGTCCGCTTGTGCCTCAGCTAACCATGCGATCGCTTCGGCCGTGGATCAGATTAGGCTCGGCCGCGCCGATGTAATGGTTGCCGGCGGCAGCGATGCGCCACTCATATGGGGCGTACTGAAGTCGTGGGAGGCACTGCGCGTGCTTGCGCCGGATACCTGTCGGCCCTTCTCGGCCGACAGAAAGGGCGTCGTGCTGGGTGAGGGTGCGGGCATGGCCGTGCTGGAAAGCTATGAGCATGCTACAGCGCGCGGCGCCACAGTACTTGCCGAAATCGCCGGTGTCGGCCTTTCCGCCGATGCGTTCGACATCGCAGCGCCTGCCGTCGAGGGACCCGAGGCTGCGATGCGCGCCTGCCTTTCTGATGCCGGGCTGAATGCCGAGGAGGTAGACTATCTTAACGCGCACGGAAGCGGCACCAAGGCCAACGATCAGATCGAAACGGCGGCGATCAAGCGCGTCTTTGGTGACCATGCCTATTCAATGTCTGTCTCCTCTACCAAGTCTGTGCATGCACATTGCCTCGGCGCAGCGAGCGCGCTGGAAATGATCGCCTGCGTGATGGCGATTCAGGACGGGGTCGTGCCGCCGACGGCCAACTATCGGGAGTCAGACCCCGCTTGCGATCTTGATATTACTCCCAATGTGCCGCGCGAGCGCAAAGTGCGAGTCGCAATGAGCAACGCTTTCGCCATGGGCGGCACCAACGCGGTTCTGGCGTTCAGTCAGATATAGAGGGTTGCTGTCCGATCGATGGTAGAGCGGACCTGGTGAGTTCTGGAGCGCGACGGGGAGGAGAATTGTGTCAGATCGATAGGCGCTCCTTTACAATTGTTACTCCCATCCCGCGGGGAATTCCATTGCGTGGTTAATTGAAGAGACAGCGAGAAAAGGGAGATCTCTATATGCACTCTGCGGTGCGGTGGAAGTTGAGTTGGGAAAGCGAGTTGCAACTCGCAGACCATGTCGAACTCGCCAAATTCTTTCGCGAATCGTATGGCCCGACCGGAGCGTTCAACGCAAAACCATTCGAAGGTAGTAAAAGTTGGGCCGGAGCGAGACCTGAGCTTCGTGCAATCGCCTACGATTCCACCGGTGTAGCGGCGCACATGGGCTTGTTGCGCCGTTTCATCAAAATTGGCACAGTCGACCTGTTAGTCGCTGAACTAGGACTGTACGGGGTACGTCCGGATCTTGAAAGGCTCGGAATTGGTCATTCGATCCGCGCCGTCCATCCAATACTTCAGGAGCTTAATGTTCCATTCGCTTTCGGCACCGTTCGGCAAGCCTTGCACAGACATATTGAAAGGTTCAGTCAACATAGCCCGCTGACCGTTTTTTCGGGAATTCGCGTTCGATCAACCCTACCACAGCCGCGCCTCGACCTGCCACCAACCCGCGTCGATGATGCACTTGTCACGGTTCTGCCAGTTGGACGCCCGATCAGTGATTGGCCCCCCGGCACGATGATCGATCGGAACGGACCAGAGCTGTGAGGCTGTTTCGACAGCGGCGCCTCAACTATTTGAAGTGCGATATTGGGTCCTCATTCATTCTGCCCACCAGAAATCTTCGATGTGCTGGTTGAGCCTAATGCCAGTGTTGTAACTGATCCAATGGGGATTGCAGAAGGCCCGAACTTTGAGCCCCAGGCCGTCCTGGATCGCGCTGCCAATTGGCGCGACGAGATTCCGCTTGCGCGCACCCCTTGGCCGGGGTGCGGCGCGCCGCCCAGCAAACGGCGTCAGTGAAAAGGGGATGCGTAAACGGCTCCTACTCCACCGTCACCGACTTCCCGAGATTGCGTGGCTGGTCGACGTGCCATAAAGACTGCCGTTAAGCAGCGAGCAATTAAAGCGGCAGCGCGTGGATCATTGTCGCGATGAGACGGGCACATCCGGTAACACGACCGTTTCGAAAGCCTTCACCGAAGCCTGGGTGGCACCCTTCTCATCGGTGATCAGGACGATCTTGCCGCCGCGCGCGGCGACCTCGGGGTTATGCGCAGCAGAACCCGCCACACCATCCCGGCAAATCGGCTTTCAGAGATCGTTACTTCGCATAGTAACGCCCTCAACGCTGGCGCAGGCCTCCACAAGGCAACTGACGACGATTCAGGCGGAGCATTTCGACGGCAACGTGCCGAAGCTTCGAGCCTTGAACCACGGCCTGATAGCACCCTGTCGGGCGCAACGTGACAGGCACGGCTCAATCGTTCAGCCTCTGAAAGTCGGCGCCCGTTGTTGGGCCTGCGCTGTTCATGAGATGGCGGCGCATGTAGGCTTGGGGACTACTACCCATCTCGCTGCGGAATGCATAGACGAAGGCGGATGCCGAACCATAGCCGAGTTCCATGGCGACCTGTGTCACGCCTAGACCACCACCTAGAAGCTCTATTGAACGGAAGAGCCTAAGGCGTCGTCGCCACGAGCGTAAGCTCATGCCCAACTCGGTGTTGAAGCGGCGTGCCAATGTGCGAGGAGATATGTTCAGCGCCAGCCCCCATTGTTGCGGGCTTCGGTTGTCCGTGGGATCCATATACAGTGCCTCACACAGAGCGGTCAGCGGCGCATTGCGTGGCCATGGCAAAGCCGACGGCAGCAGCTGCACTCGCACAAGCTGATCAAGGATAAGAGCGGTCACCCGGTTCGAGTAGTCATCCCCTTCCGGCTTGCCCTCAAGTTCCGTGGCCTCGACAATCAAGGCCTGGAGCAAAGGTGACATCATGAAGATAGTCGGCACTTTCGGTAAGTTGGCGCCAGCTTCATCAGCAATCCAGAGGCTTCGGAACACGGCGCCGAGAAGCGAACCGACCCGATGCACGACGCCGGTTGGCAACCACACCGCCTGATCCGGTGTGATCACGAAGGATTCCGCTTCTGTATAGACAGTCAGCACTCCAGAGATCGCATAGACCAACTGATGCCAGGTGTGTGAGTGGTCTGGAAAGTAGTGACGCGCAGGAATGGTTTGCGCCCGCACGGTGATCGGTTGGGGAGGACGAACACCGGGCGGCGCGGTGATCTCATGCCAAGTCATCCCACCCTCCATTTTGGCAGGTATTCTACATCATTTGTCCTTCCATTGAAATACAGCCACATGAAAAAGCGCTAATAGGCCGTCAAATCAAGTGCCAAATGCCCCCGCCACTCGACGCGACGACCCCTCGTGTCGGATCGACCGCTCGTGCTTTGTGAATTCGGATGTCAGAAATCACTGCAAACAGCGCGCCCGCGACTTCATATTATGACTCCGCCAGAGGCAACGTCGCGCGGTTAACCATCGCGCAGGCGCTGGGCGGGGCAAATTCGGCGGTTGTGTATTCTACCGGTGCAATCGTCGGAAACATACTCGCGCCCAACGCCGCACTGGACACGCTTCCGATATCGATGTTCGTGGTGGGAATGGCGGCCTCGACCCTGCCCGCCGGGGCCATCGCCCGACGCTACGGTCGTCTCGCGGCATTTCTGATCGGCACGGGGTGCGGTGTGCTCGGAGGTGTGCTGGCAGCGTTTGCCACGGTGATTGGCTCCTTTTGGCTGTACTGTGTCGCAACATTCTTTGGCGGTGCCTATGCCTCCGTCGTGGTTTCTTTCCGCTTCGCTGCCGCGGACTGCGTATCGCCTGAACGGCGCCCGCGCGCTTTGTCCTTCGTCATGGCGGGCGGGGTCTTCGCTGGCGTGATTGGGCCGCAGCTTGTCAACAACACGATGTATCTTTGGATGCCGCACATGTTTGCGGCAAGCTATCTCGCACAGGCGGCAGTGGCTGCGATATCCGCGCTGCTTCTGGTGGGTGTTCGCCTACCGAAACCCACTGCTGCCGAGGCTGCCGGCGGTCGCCCTCTAAGTATCATTGCCCGTCAACCCCGTTTCATCACGGCGGTCATCTGTGGTGTGGTCTCTTACCTGCTCATGAACTTCCTGATGACCGCCGCTCCTCTGGCGATGCATCTCTGCGGCCTGTCGCAGGAATCCTCCAATCTCGCCATTCAATGGCATGTGATCGCGATGTATGCCCCAAGCTTCTTCACTGGCCGCCTGATCACTCGGTTCGGTGCTCCCAGCGTGGTCATGAGTGGGCTTGTTCTGACGGGCATATCGGCAGCGGTCGGGTTAATGGGCGTCGATGTAGCGCACTTCTGGATCGCCCTCATTGTGTTGGGCGTTGGCTGGAACTTCGGTTTCGTTGGCGCTTCCGCACTTGTACTCGAATGCCACCATCCCGAGGAAAGGGCGAGCGTTCAGTCGCTCAATGACTTCGCCGTTTTCGGAACCATGACCTTTGGCTCTTTCCTGTCCGGCGGTCTGCTGACGGCATACGGGTGGAACGTCGTGCTGGGGCTTTCCTTCGTTCCTCTCGTGATGGCCGTCATTACATTGGCGCCAACGGCCCACGCACGTTCCGCACAAGCTTGACCATGATCCGCCCATGCCGCTGCTTGGTAAAACCCTTACGCAGGAATTTTCGCAATTGAAGATTGCCAAAGTCGAAACTCCAGAAAATCGCTCACTTAGATCAAAACGGCGTCGCGATTTGGCGTCCACCCTTGTGCGCGTTCGTACCGATGAAGGGATCAGCGGGCTGGGCGAAGTCGGTCAGATCGATGCAACAGGGCCTGAGGTCGTCGATATCTTCGAACTCCAGTCAACAGCACGGAAGAGAGCTTTCAGCCACCAGCAGATCGACTCCGTCAACTTTAACGAAACGGCGCAGTTCCGGCCGGATCTAGAGGGACTCGGAATCGCCCGTTCGATCCATGTCATGTTTCCAACCCTGCAGCAGTTTCAAGTTCCATTCGCATTCGGTACAGTTCGGCACGAGCTGCGGAAACACATTGAGAGGTTCGGTCGGCACAGTCCGATGACTGTTGCGCCGGCGATTAGAATACGATCCCGCGCTGCCACACGCGCGTACCGACTTGCCGCCCACGCACATCGACGAGCCGCTTGTGATCGTTCTTTCCTATTGGATGCCGATCTGCCATTGGCCCGCTGGAACGATAATCGACCGGAGTGGACCAGAGCTATGAGTCACATTGACGAGTTGGCGCAGCCTCGGCCGCAGTTTAAGGCTGGCGGTCGGACGGACCGACAGCGCACCACCCTGTCGGCGGATCTGGCTGCGTCTGCCTGGCAAGTATATTCTCGTGATAAAGCAGCCGATCGATGGTTCGGCGGCGTAAATTCAGACCGCGGATAACGAGACATGCGGTTCAAGGGTCTCGATTTAAATCTCCTGGTCGCGCTCGACGCCTTGTTCACTGAGCGTAGCCTCACGGCGGCGGCACGCAGCGTCAAGCTCAGTCAGCCGGCAATGAGCGCGGCCGTCGCCCGGTTACGCGACTATTTCCGAGATGACCTGTTTACGATGGTTGGCCGCGAATTTACCCCTACTCCGCGTGCGCAACGGCTCGCGCCCGCGGTGCGTGAGGCTCTGCTGCATATTCAGCACTCCATTATTTCCTGGGAGCCGTTTGACCCGGCCCAATCAGATCGTTGCTTCCGGATCATCCTTTCCGATTACGTGACGCTCGTTTTTTTTGAAAAGGTCATGGAGCGTGTGGTGCGAGAAGCTCCCGCCGTCAGCTTCGACTTTCGGCCTCACACCGACGACAACGAGGACCTTATCGGGCGAGGCGAAGTCGATCTTCTAATTCTCCCGGAAATGTTCACGTCGAATGCTCATCCTCGAGCAAGACTGTTCGACGATGTACATGTGTGTGTGGGCTGTCGCTCGAACAAACTGCTCTCAGAGCCACTTACCTTCGAAAGATACATGTCGATGGGGCACGTTGCGGTCAAGTTCGGCAATACCCAGAGGCCAGGCATGGACGAATGGTATTTGCACGAGCACGGCCACAAGAAACGTATCGACGTCGTCGTACAGGGCTTCAGCATGATCCCGCACATGGTGGCGGATACCCAGCGCATAGGAACCATGCCCTTAAGGCTGGCGCGGCATTTCGCGAAAACAATACCCCTCCAAATCGTTGAGCTTCCGCTGCGACTACTCCTTCCGTTCACCGAGGTCGCTCAATGGCCTGCGCTTCACGATAATGATCCGGCAAGCCTCTGGATGCGCGAAATGCTATTCCAGGAGGCTTCTCGTATGATTTCGCCGCTTGCAGCAGCCGAGCCGCTCGTCGACAGGACAAGCACGAATATTGACCAGCTCAGTTCCAATTCGCAAATTTCATCATGGCCAGGATTGTAAGCGGGCAGCATGGCATCCTTGCCGTTGAACCGCGTCAATGCTGCCCATAAGCCTGTCCGTTCCCACGCAGCCTTGGCGGCCGCCTCGATCATGAAGGGATATCTATCCGCGCCACATCGATGGTCCGCATGGGTTCACGTCCTTTCTCCAGAGGCTCGGACCCGCCTGCTGTTCGGCGCGATATGGCCAAAAATCGCATACCGCGTGGGTTGTCGCCTGTCGTGGAACAGGTGGTTATCGCAACCCTAGCACCAGGAAAACGAATGCGCACAGCTACTGTCGTATTTGTCGAATGCGCGAGCTCTTTCGAATGTAAGTTGCCCGGATAGTTCTTTGTTCGTGCAACACCGTGCGGCTCTAGATGCGCGCTCGACATGAACTTTCCGACATAAGTAAAAAATTGATGTCACCTGCGCCGGAGCAGCTCAGGGGCGCGTCTGCGATTGCGAGCAGGTCGAAGCTGACGGAGGGAGCTTCCCACGCGGCCACGCTCCACGACCTTTTGAAAAGACCATCCTAAAGCGGCGATCCGATTGCGCTGGGTCGAAATCGTCCCAATGGACGATGGAGTGCTGGTTTGCAGCAGAACCTCTCGGACAGGCACCGTGAGCCCTTTGGATTCAGCGCGGCCGCGCATTACGAATAACTCATCGCCGAAATAGACACGCCACCTGGCTGGGGCCGCGCTCATGGGCGGCTGACTGAGGTTGATGCTGGGTGCTGCCGTGGTGAGGTTCCGCGCGGTCAGCAGGGCATTAGGCGCGACGAGCAGATTTAGATTGAGACTGTTGAGACGCATGCCCTGCCTATATCCATAAAACGAATGCGCTTCATCCAAACAATCAATTTTACCAATCGGACGGGATGCTGCATTAGGAACAGCGAAATCAAGGGTAGGCTCAGGAAGGAACGGCAAGTTTTGAGAGAGCCCATCAGCGCTGGAGCACCGTAGTACGGGGTCTACCAGTCCAATTACCTAAGCATCACGATCGCTGACGACAGTGTCTGACCTTCAGCAATGACGCGGCTTCGACCGCGTAATGTGTTCCTAGGGAAGCATCGAAAAGGAGTTCTTTGTATGCGCTCTCAGGTGCGGTGGAAGCTGTGCTGGGAAAACGAGTTGCAGCTGTCCGACCATGTCGAACTCGCCGAGTTCTTTCGAAGGACATACGGACCGACTGGGGCCTTTAATGCCAAGCCATTCCAAGGCAGCCGAAGCTGGGCCGGAGCTAGACCTGAGTTCCGTGCGATCGCGTATGACTCGAGCGGTGTTGCGGCACATATGGGATTGCTGCGCCGTTTCATCAAAATCGATGGGACCGATCTGCTAGTGGCTGAACTCGGATTGTACGGGATACGCCCGGATCTCGAGGGGCTCGGAATTAGTAGCTCATTCCGCGTCGTGCTTCCAGTGCTGCAGGAACTCGGGGTTCCATTCGGCTTCGGCACGGTTCGGCCAGCGTTGCATAACCTCGTTGCAAGATTTGGGCGAGGCGGTCTGGTGATCGTCAAGTCGGGCATTCGCGTGCGCTCCACCCTTCGAGACGCGCTTCTCGACAAACCGCCCACGCGCATAGACGACGCACTTGTCCTAGTCGTGCCAGTTGGACGTCCGATCTCCGATTGGCCCGCCGGCTCGATGATTGATCGGAACGGAGCAGAGCTTTGAGCCGCCTCGACTGCTTATCCGAAGTGTGCAGCGAGTGCGCTAACGGTGCCGGCCAACCCAGCGTGTATTTGACGTTTGACGACGGGCCCCATCCGTTTTGCACACCGGAGGTGCTCGCTGTGCTGGCGGCACACCGCGTGCCGGCGACCTTCTTCGTCATCGGCGCGTACGCCGCAGACGAGCCGGAATTAATCCAACGAATGATCGCGGAAGGGCATGAGGTGGCTAACCACACGATGACTCATCCTGATCTGTCCCAGTGCGAACCCGGCCAAGTGCAACGCGAGATATTCGACGCGAATAGAGCCATCAAGGTGGCTTGCCCTCGGGCTTCGGTGCGGTACATGCGCGCTCCGTATGGCGTCTGGACCGAAGAAGTGATCGCCTCTTCGGCGAGCGCTGGCCTGGCAGCCGTCCATTGGTCGGTAGACCCGCAAGACTGGTTTCGTCCCGGCGTCGACGCGATCGTCGATGCGGTGCTGGCCTCCGTCCGGCCTGGCGCAATCGTGCTCTTGCACGACGGGTGCCCTCCCAGCGAGATGAAACCGTGCAGTGACGCCAGCTTGCGCAGCCAAACCATCACGGCGCTATCCCGCATAATTCCAGCATTGCACGACCGCGGATTTGAAATGCGCTCGCTTCCCCAACAGCACTGAACAAACCAAAGATCTCATGGACCTTCTAGATACAACCAGCACTGTCGCCATCTCGTGTTATGCGCTGCTCTCGACCGCATATAAGAGCATGCAGGCCGCTTATGCCCGGCCATCGAGCGTTTCATCGGTATCGGACGACGTAGTCGACCTTTGGCCGAGCGTGGACGTCATCGTTCCCTGCTACAACGAGGACCCGCGCACACTCTTCGCGTGCCTCACTTCTATTGCAAACCAGGAATACACTGGAAGACTGCGCGTCTATGTTGTTGATGACGGTTCTGGAAATCGCGACGCCGTCACACCTGTGCACCAGACCTTCGCGAGCGACCCTAGATTCAACTTCATTCTGCTCCCCAAAAATGCCGGAAAGCGCAAGGCGCAGATCGCCGCGATACGCCGCTCATCTGGAGATTTGGTGCTCAATGTCGACTCGGACACGATGCTGGCGTCCGATGTTGTCGCGAAGCTTGCGCTGAAGATGCGAGATCCGGCGGTCGGCGCCGCCATGGGCCAGTTGACAGCCAGCAACCGGAGCGACACCTGGCTTACCCGGTTGATCGATATGGAGTACTGGCTGGCTTGCAATGAGGAACGCGCGGCGCAGGCTCGCTTCGGCGCCGTAATGTGCTGCTGCGGCCCGTGTGCCATGTACCGTCGGTCCGCACTCCTTTTGCTGCTGGATCAGTATGAGACGCAAACATTTCGGGGGAAACCAAGCGACTTCGGTGAGGATCGCCATCTTACGATCCTCATGCTGAAAGCGGGCCTTCGAACCGAGTACGTCCCGGGCGCCGTCGCGGCTACAGTCGTTCCGGACAGCCTGGGGCCGTATCTGCGCCAACAACTCCGCTGGGCACGCAGCACTTTCCGAGACACCTGGCTTGCCCTGAACCTTCTGCCTGGCCTCGACCGCTTTCTAACATTGGACGTGGTCGGACAGAATCTCGGGCCGCTGCTTCTCGCTCTGTCAGTATTAACAGCCATCGCACAGTTCGCACTAACAGGCACCGTGCCATGGTGGACAGTCCTGATGATCATATCCATGACCTTGGTGCGGTGCAGTGTGGTGGCGCTTCGTGCTCGTCAACTTCGATTTCTAGGCTTTTCTCTCCACACATTCATCAACGTCTTTCTCCTACTTCCCCTGAAAGCCTATGCGTTATGTACGTTGAGTAATAGCGATTGGCTGTCGCGCAGCGCCGCTGCCAGCGCGCCAGATGAGCAAAGAAAAGAGAACCCCGTCCAAACGCCGCTTACTGGATCAAATACAAAATTGCCGGGAGACGCGGCGCAGCATCGTATGCGCCACCTTGCACGGGATTGTGCGGCATTGGTGACTTCCGACGAGTGATAGTTGCCCTATTGAGGTAGAAGAATTTTGAAGCAGGACAATAACCATCGATTGTTGGATCGGGAACTGGCCGCGGACGATCCGTGGCTGCTCGATGCCGATCCGTTCGAGCGGGAGCGTCACACCCAAATGCTCCGGCTGTCCCTTTCCCAGGGTTCCATCACTAATGCACTCGAAGTCGGGTGTGCGGCAGGCGCGTTCACGGAAAGACTAGCGCCACATTGCCAACGGCTCACAGTAATCGATGTGGCGCCGCGCGCGATTGCTCGAACACGCCAGCGGATGAAGGAGCCACCGCACATCAAATGGGCAGTCTCCGATGTTCAACAATTCTCGACTGACGACCCGTTCGATCTGATCGTCGTGGCGGAGGTTCTGTACTACCTCAACGGCATAGCCGAGATGCACGCTGCCATCCGCAACCTTGCGCGCATGCTTGCGCCAGGTGGGCATCTGGTATTCGGGTCTGCACGCGACGCTACTTGCCGGCGCTGGGGTCACGCTGCTGGCGCCGAGACTGTCATGGCCATGCTGAACGAAACATTGATCGCTGTCGATCATCTGCGGTGCCAGGGCGAGACCCCCAACCAAGACTGCTTGCTCGCCCTTTTCCGGAGTCCGGTTCGGCCTTCGGATGAATCGAATTGCCCGCGTTAGACGAGGAGGCATTATGCGCATTTGCGGTATCAAGCTGACGCATGACGGGGGGGTCGCCCTTGTCGAGGACGGACGGCTCGTCTTTTGCATTGAACAGGAAAAGCTAGGCAACAATCGACGGTATCAAGCCATCGACAATCTGGACACAGTTGTCGCCGCTTTGGCCCAACACGATCTGGATGCCCAGGACATTGATCAGTTCGTCATCGACGGCTGGGATGGGGATGTGGAGTCCCAGTTCCAAGTCCTCAGCGGGGCGACTCCAATCACTCTCAAAGGGGCACCTTATGTCGAACGCCATCCCGAGGGCGTCCTCACTTCGCTTGACGGCTCCGGCCTAATGCTCGATGGAAGGATCTTCTCTTATAAAAGCTACCCGCATGTTACTGGCCATGTGACCTCGGCATACTGCACCAGCCCGTTTGCCAAAACCGGGCAACCCGCGTTCTGTTTGGTGTGGGACGGCTGCATCTTTCCACGCCTCTATTATGTAGAACGCCGGGGAGCCCGGCTCCTGGAATGCCTGTTCCCGGTAATAGGCCATGTTTACGCTGCTGCGGGCCATCATTTCGGGCCTTATAAGCGGGCGGCTCGCGGTGACTGGGACCTAGGTGTTGCTGGCAAGCTGATGGCCTACATCGCGCTCGGGTCGGTCGACGAAGACATCGTGGCGGTGTTTCAGGAACTCTACGAGGAGCGCTTTGCGGGCGACACAGAGCTTGCCAGCTGTTACCGCGCCGATATCACCAGTGCCGAGCCCTTGCTTGAGGCGGTGCACGACTTCTTCGAAGCCAGTGTGCTTCGATTGAGGGATCAGTCACCCGAAGATGTGCTTGCATCGTTCCATCTTTTTCTCGAGCGTCTCCTAGCCCGCGAAATGGCGAACGCTGTGCAGCGGCACTCGCATCTTTCGGGGTCGCGAAATTTGTGCATCGCCGGCGGCTGCGGTCTCAATATCAAATGGAACAGCGCGTTGCGTGAGACGGGCCTCTTCGATGCTGTGTGGGTGCCGCCGTTTCCGAATGACAGCGGCTCGGCAATCGGTGCGGCTTGCAGCGCAATGGTTGCGCAAGATGGCTTCGGACCTCTGGAATGGTCGGTCTACAGCGGCCCGGCCCTGCTAGGTGGCCAACTACCTTCCGGATGGGACGCCGCACCGTGCAGTATGGCGGAACTCGCTTCCATCCTCGCCAGCAACAAGCCCGTCATTTTCCTGACCGGGCGCGCCGAGCTCGGACCACGGGCATTGGGTGGCAGAAGCATTCTCGCGGCCGCGACTTCGCCGGAAATGAAGGATTATCTCAACGACGTCAAACTTCGCGAACACTTCCGGCCAGTGGCACCGATCTGCCTTGAGGACCGTGCACCGGAGATATTCAGTCCTGGAACGCCGGATCCTTACATGTTGTTCGATCACCAGACGCGGACGGAATGGCGGGACAAAGTCCCCGCTGTTGTGCATCTCGACGGTTCTGCGCGATTGCAGACGATTTGCAGAACCTCACAGCACAAGGTCGCTGAGCTGCTCGTCGAATATGAAAAGCTCACGGGCATTCCGCTGCTTTGCAATACGAGTGCCAACCACCATGGACGTGGGTTCTTCCCGGATGCCGCCGCAGCCTGCCACTGGGGACGCATTGAACACATATGGTCTGACGGCGTGCTGTTGACCAAGACCCCCGCAACGGAACTATCGCCGGTCGACGGCGTCCTTACGCCGGGTTGAGTGCCTGTCCATGGTAGCAATCGACTTTGTCGGTGTAACGAAATCATATGGCAACAGGATCGTTGTCGACGGGATGTCGTTTACCGTTGCGCCCGGAGAGTGCTTGGGCCTCCTGGGACCGAACGGCGCGGGCAAAAGCACGATTGCGCGCCTACTGCTTGGCATGGCAACGCCTGACGCAGGTCAGATCACGGTGTTCGGCGTGCCAGTGCCGGCACGCGCCCGTTTGGCACGTGGACGCATCGGCGTGGTCCCGCAGTTCGACAACCTTGATCATAGATTCACGGTACGTGAGAACCTCCTGGTCTTCGGGCGATACTTCAGCATGAGCAGACGCGAGGTCGAAGCGGTCATCCCGTCGCTGCTCGAGTTCGCCCGTCTCGAGAGCAAGGCGGATGCACGCGTAAGCGAACTATCCGGCGGCATGAAGCGACGCCTGACGCTGGCCCGCGCGCTGATCAACGACCCGCAGCTACTGGTCATGGACGAGCCGACAACTGGCCTCGATCCACAGGCGCGCCATCTGATCTGGGAACGCCTGCGCTCGCTGTTGGCGCGCGGCAAAACGATACTTTTGACCACTCACTTCATGGAGGAGGCCGAGCGGTTATGCGACCGGCTGTGTGTACTCGAGCAAGGCCGCAAGATCGCCGAAGGGCGACCACACGCGTTGATCGACGAGCAGATAGGCTGCCAAGTGGTCGAGGTCTATGGCGGCAATCCCAATGAGCTGCGAGCGCTAATCAAACCATACGCGCAGCGCATCGAGGTGAGCGGCGAAACCCTGTTTTGCTATGCGCCCGATCCCGAGCATGTGCTCGTGCAGCTGCGTGGGGTTGCTGGTCTGCGCCTTTTGCAGCGCCCCCCGAATCTTGAGGATGTTTTCTTGCGCCTGACCGGGCGCGAGATGAGGGACTGAACAATGAACGAAGGTTATGTGGCGGCTATGCCCGCCAACGCATGGAATTGGGTCGCAGTATGGCGGCGCAATTATTTGGCTTGGAAGAAAATTGCGCTTGCGGCGGTCCTCGGGAACCTCGCCGAGCCGATGATCTCTTTGTTCGCTCTCGGGCTTGGCCTCGGGATAATGATCGGCCGCGTTGACGGCACTTCATACGTAGCTTTTCTGGCGGCTGGCATGGCCGCGGTAAGCGCGATGACCTCGGCGACCTACGAAACGATCTACTCGACTTTCGCTCGCATGGGAGGTGAGCGCGTCTGGGAAGCGATGCTGTGCACTCAGCTCACGCTCGGCGATATCGTACTCGGTGAATTGGCCTGGGCCGGGACCAAGTCCCTTCTGGCCGGTACGGCAATTACGCTAGTTGCTGCCACGCTCGGCTATGCAGAGTGGCAATCCATTCTCTACACGCTGCCAGTCATTGCCCTCACCGGCCTCGCCTTCGCGAGCCTAGCGATGGTGGTCACGGCACTTGCGCCCAATTACGACTGTCTCGTGTTTTACCAAACGCTTATCCTCACGCCTATGTTGTTCCTGTCCGGCGCCGTCTTTCCGGTCAGCCAAATGCCAGGCGCGTTTCAGCAGGTAGCGTCCTTCTTGCCTCTGGCTCACTCGGTCGACCTGATTCGCCCCCTCATGCTTGGCCACCCAGCCGAAGGTGTCGGACTGCATATTACGACACTTTGCACGTACGCGGTTTTGCCGTTCTTTTTATCGGCGGCGCTGTTGCGTCGGCGTCTGATGCGCTGACGCGGCCGTATTTGAATGCCGCCCAAACTGCAACCCGGCTTGAGGCCGGGCACTCACCCCGGTCTGTGCAGCGCATAAAGTTATGGTGCTATCCCCTTCGATTATACGGTTGCATGAGCTCAAGCTTAATCCGTCCGTTTCTAAACGTCCTCGAACGAGCCTGTGGACAAGATGACAGTCAGGATTCTCGTCCTTAAGCGCCACCCGAACCGCCGCGACAAATGTTAGTTGGAACACATGCAATGACTGATCGCCACACGCCGCTGCCTGCGCCATTTGTGATCCTGGCTATGCCAAGGACTGGCACGCACTACCTGGAAGAATTGCTGAACGAGCATCCGAATGTGTTGAGCAACGGTGAGCTGATCAACGCGTATGACACGAATTGGCCCGATAAGGATCGCTTGCTTCGCAGCGATCGCGAGCTCCTTGAGCTTGCCTACGTGCGCCACCCCACGCGCAGCGACAAGAAGGTGACGCACGTCGGCTGCAAGGTCAATGAACCTCAGTTTCATGATCGTCCGGGCTTTTTTGCCGAGCTGACCCGCTGGCCAAGCCTTAAAGTCATCCTAGTGGTTCGCGAAAATACCTTGGAATCGTTACGGTCGCTGATACAGGCGAGGCAAACGCGCCAATGGCTGAAGTTCAGCTCGGACAATGATGCTCCGCCGCCGCAAGTCAGATTGTCGATCGCGGACTGCGAGGCATACTTCAAGACTGCCGACGATTTCCACACTCAGGTCGCGCACTCCTTCGCGAAGACCAACGTGCTGGAGATCGAGTACGAAAGCCTTCTTCGCGAACCCGCCACATGCTTGGCAGCAATCTGGGATTTCCTAGGGGTTCCAGCGTTTCGGCCTTCTGGTGCGGCCGTCCTTCAGCGCCAGGAAACCCGACCGCTAGAACATACGATCGAGAATTTCCATGAGTTGCGCCGCCACTTCGCGCATGGGCCTTACGCGAGATTCTTTGAGGTCGGCGAGGGGAAAAGGGCAGTGGACGATCGGCTGGCAACCGAGATCGTCGAAACGATTAAAACTCACACGGATACCGAGAAGGAAATTACCGTCGCAACCAAGCTCAGAGATCTTGGCATCCATGCGCTCGAACTAACCGAGATCATGTTCGACATCGAGGACGCTTACGGCATCGAAATCGAGATGGACACAGCCGAAGCTTGGAACAACTTCAGCAATGTCAGCGACATCGTCGAGGCGACGCGCGCCTTGATTGCAGCCAACGGCTGATGGTCCATCGGCATGGCCCGTTTGTGCATCATTACCACCGGTCTCGGCGGCATCTGCGCCGTGTCTGAGTTGATGACCGGCCGGCGAAAGCCCGAGCCATCGAGGCTTTCTCCTCAGGACTGCGCCTCTCTCTTAGTCGTTCCTTTTCAGTGAAGCGAGGGACCTGAACCAATGTGTGGGATCGTTGGAATCATTGGGCAAGCCCCAGTTGCGCCGCTTATCGCCGATGCTTTGAAGAGACTAGAATACCGCGGCTATGACTCGGCCGGCGTGGCCACGATCGAATCTGGCGTGCTGGCGCGGCGCCGAGCGGAAGGCAAGCTCGTCAATCTGGAAAGGCGCCTTCAAGCGGAACCGCTGGACGGCAAGATAGGAATCGGCCACACACGCTGGGCAACGCATGGAGCGCCGAACGAAACCAACGCCCATCCGCATTTTTCGGACGACGTCGCCATTGTCCACAACGGCATTATCGAGAATTTCGCCGAACTGCGCGACGAACTCGTTCGCGACGGCTACGAATTTTCCTCGCAGACCGATACCGAGGTGGTCGCGCATTTGGTGTCGCGTGAGATAAAGCGCGGTGCTGCCCCAGCCGAGGCGGCCCACAGAGCGATCAAGCGGCTGGAAGGTGCCTTCGCACTCGCCATCATGTTCCGCGGCGACGAGGACCTTATCGTCGGCGCGCGCAACGGTCCGCCGCTCGCCGTCGGCCACGGTCAAGGGGAAATGTTCCTCGGGTCGGATGCCATCGCGCTGGCGCCATTCACCGATTCGATCACCTATCTCGAGGATGGCGATTGGACCATCGTGCGCCGCAATCAGGCGCAGATCTTCGATCTCGACGGCAACCCGGTCGAGCGGCAACGGCAGCAGTCGATCGGCACGACTCTTCTCGTCGATAAAGGTAACCATCGGCACTTCATGGAGAAGGAGATCCATGAACAGCCGGAGGTGATCTCCCATACACTCGCGCATTACCTTGACTTCGCCGGCGGGACCTGGCGGCCGCTCGACATGCCGTTCGACTTCGCCAAGCTCGACCGCTTGACTATTTCCGCATGTGGCACTGCCTATCTTGCTGGTTTGATCGGCAAATACTGGTTCGAGCGGCTTGCGCGGCTGCCGGTCGACATCGATATCGCTTCGGAATTCCGCTACCGCGAGATCCCACTCGCGAAGGGCGCCGCCGCACTCTTTGTCTCGCAGTCCGGTGAGACGGCCGACACGCTCGCTTCCCTGCGCTACTGCCGCAACGCGGGCATTCCGATCACCTCCATCGTCAATGTAGGGGGATCGACGATGGCCCGGGAGTCGGACGTCGTCTTTCCGACGCTTGCCGGCCCGGAAATCGGCGTTGCCTCGACCAAAGCTTTCACCTGCCAGCTCGCGGTAATCGCTTCGCTCGCCGCCCGCGCTGCTGCCGCTCGCGGCACCATCACACGCGAGGAAGAAAAAGCACTGATACGGCAGCTCTGCGATGCGCCGCGTCTCGTAAGCGAGGCGTTGAAGCTTCAGCACCGCATCGAAAAGGTGGCGCGCGAGCTCGCCCACGTCCGACACGTCCTTTATCTCGGGCGCGACACCAATTATCCGCTCGCAATGGAAGGCGCGCTGAAGCTCAAGGAAATCTCCTATATCCACGCCGAGGGTTATGCGGCGGGTGAATTGAAGCACGGGCCGATTGCGCTGATCGACGAGACGATGCCGGTAATCGTGATCGCCCCGCATAACCGGATGTTCGAGAAGACCGTGTCGAACATGCAGGAAGTCGCGGCGCGTGGCGGCAAGATCATCCTCATCACTGACGGAAAGGGTGCCGCGCAGGCTTCGGTGAAGGCTTTCGAAACGATCGTGCTACCTGACGCGCCCGACCTCATCGCGCCGATAGTCTATGCGCTGCCGCTTCAAATGCTCGCTTACTTCACGGCGGTCTTCATGGGCACCGACGTCGATCAGCCGCGCAATCTCGCGAAGTCGGTGACCGTAGAGTAAGCGTCGGTCGTCGCAGTCCCGTCTTTGCACTGATGCTATCTCGTGCACGGGGCGTGGCGACCGAGCTTGGCGTGCCCTTCGCGGACTACTTTGCCGTTCGGGTATGGCAATAAGTTTGTGGCGATCTCGCGCAGGCAGGGGCGCAGATGCGCCCGGCTAACAACCGAACACGTAAGGCGGGTGCCGGCCGTAACATTTTTCCATCAAGCCACGGGTTTGGTTTCCCATACAGCAACGGTTTCGGTGAAGCGTCATGAAGTGCTTTGTCGGATCCGCGACACGGGCTGCTTAGTCAATCTCGTGCTTTCCCTAAGGCTAAATGGCTGAAAATCGATCACAAAATTCTATTTTCGACCTAATCAGCAAAATGGCACGAGTTTTGAGAGCCTTCGCTGCGAGGTGACAGGAATCGCCGACAGGCATTCATGTCGCGGGTGTCACGAGGGAAGGAAAGCAACATGCCAGGTCTGCGTCGGATCGCATTCCAGAACAGCGAGCATCGGCAAGTCCATCCAATTGAGATGCGCGCTGATGGCGTTCCACGGGTCCGCAGCAGGCAGGATCTATGATCAGCTGCAGGGCGATCTTCTCGAACGGCTATACGGGCGCGGCATGACGTGCATTGTTGGCCTTGTCGACGAAGGAAAAGTCTACATCGGCGGCGATTCCGCCGGCGTAGGTGGCTACTCGCTCAAAATCCGGGCCGACCGAAAGGTATTCCGCAACGGCGATTTCCTGATGGGTTTTACGACTTCATTTCGGATGGGGCAGCTTCTGCATCATGCCTTCACACCGCCTAAGTGCCACCCCGACAGCAATGTTGAGAAGTTCATGGTGAACGACTTCATCAACGCCGTGCGGCATTGCCTGAAATCAGGTGGCTATGCCGAACGGCACAACGATGCCGAGCGCGGTGGCATTTTCCTGGCAGGTTATGGAGGGCGGCTTTTCCGCATCGAGCGCGATTATCAGGTGGCTGAGGCGGTTGACGGCTTCGATGCCGTTGGGTGCGGCGAGCAGATCGCTCAGGGCGCGCTATTCGCAAGCAAGGGCGGCAAGCCGTTGGAACGGCTCGCGCTCGCACTGGAAGCAGCCGAGCGGTTCTCGGCTGGCGTTCGCGCTCCTTTCCATTTCGAGGGACCTGCATAAACCATCAGGCATGAACAAGTAGCCGCTCGATCTTCAGATGCGGCAGCGCGATCTCGGAGAAGTAGTGGAGATGCGTGCTGATGTCGCCAAGCACAAAAGTCGGGCAGGAGGTCTTTGGTGCGCCACTTGATGGCTTCACCGGGACGTCGTCGCACGCATTGAAGCCGTGGGTATACCGAAGGTCGATGACACGGATTTCGCCGGGCATGCCTTTTTCTCGCCATTGCTGCTATTTGGTGAATCAGCGATGCCCCGTGAAGCCGTAGGTGACGCCGACGATCAGGCCCTTTCTCAGCAAGTCTCTCCACTTGAATGACGCCTGCTCCAAAATTCCTCCCTTCGGCTGAACCACTCACGCTTGGCCGTCGGGTCCACATTCGCAGCAATTCCACACGATTTGGCAGGCTGTCAAAATACAGCCAATAAGGCAGTCGCATATAATCGGCAAACGAGCCTTGATACGTGCCAGCTTCCCGAATGAAGAGCCTGCCATGACGCAACTCGACACCCGCGGCTTACCACTCTCGACAACTTCCGACCGTGCCGCCGAACACTATCGGGAGGGGGTCGATCTGCTCCTGTCGAACTGGCCTGGTGCTGGGGAGGCCCTCGGGGAGGCGATCGCGGCCGACCCAGATTTCGCCCTCGCCCATGCGGCGCGCGCGCGCCTGCATGCCATCCGCGCTGAACTGGCCGAGGCCAAAGCGCGGATCGCAACGGCCGAACAGATCGTCGCGCGGCACGGGAGCGAGCGGGAACGGAGTCATGTGCAGGTTCTGTCGCTTGCCATCAACGGCCAGTCGGCAAAGGCGCTGGAGCGGGCACTCGCACATGCCGATACGTGGCCGCGGGACATCGTGATTTTTTCGCTGCCTCTCGGCGCCTTCGGACTCTTCGCTTTCTCGGGGATGGCGGATCATGATCAGGCACGCGTGGATCTTTGTGAGCGTCACGCGAGGCACTTTGACACCGACGATTGGTGGTTCCTCACCTATCGGGGCTGGGCCCATGCCGAAAATGGCAACGTGACACACGGCCACGCGCTCACGCAGCGCGGTTACGACCTGCGGATAAACAACGCGAACGCAGCACACGCGCTCTCGCACGCCATGTACGAAGGGGGCGCATCTGAGGATGCCGAGAGGCTGATCGCGGATTGGCTGCCTCGATACGACCGCACCGGTATCCTCCACGGCCACATCGCCTGGCACGCGGCATTGGGCGCGCTGGAGCGCGGTGATCCGGAGCGAGCGCTTGCGATCTATGCGGACTACATCCAGCCGTCGGTCACGGCCGGAATGCCGATCAACGTTATTAGCGATACGGCCTCTTTCCTGTGGCGGCTCCAGGCCTACGGTCACAAGGTGCCGACTGGGCTGTGGGCGGCGGCGGCGGCCTATTCCGAAAGATACTTCCAGAAGGCCGGCTTCGCCTTCGCGGATGTCCACATGGCCCTTATCGCGGCGGCAGTCGGCGATGGGGCCGCCGTCGAGCAGCGGGTGCAGGCATTGACGGGCATGATCGAGGCAGGAGCCCTGGCCGCGGGGCCAGTCGTGCCTGCGATCTGCCGCGCCGCTTTGTCCTTCGCGGAGGAGGACTATGCAGGCTGCGTCCATATCCTGGAACCGGTCGCAGCCGAGGTCGTGCGGATCGGCGGCAGTGGCGCGCAGCGTGAGGTCATTGAAGACATGCTTCTTCTTGCCCTCATGCGGAGCGGCGAGGCCGTCAAGGCACGTGCGCTTCTCGATCGGCGCCTGCACTGCCGTCCGTCGCCGCGCGACACGCGCTGGTATGGTCTGCTCGCAGCCTGAAGATCCTATGCAATATGGCGACAGAGCGCGGGCCCGTGAGCTGGTCCGGGGCGCCGATGTTCTATGGTTCGCGATCGGGCAGGCGCTCGAAGGGGGCAAGCCCGGAGGTGGTGCATGCAACCGGTGCCACCGTCGAAACGTGCTTGCCGTCAGCCAGACGCTGGCGGAACTTGGACGGCAGTGCGGCATCGTCTTCCAGCCGAGTGAGGAATGGGCAAGGGCGCGCGTCATGCCCAACGATGGGCTCATGGAGCGCTTCCCTTTGAGGAGATGCATGGCTTGCGCAGCAGCCGGTCTTTGCGGTCGGGCGCTTCAAGGCGCGCGTCGGGCCGACCATGTCAGCGGTGGATAATTTTGAGATCGCCCTGAAGGCCGTCGGTCGGTCATGCCGCCCGGCACCGATGGTGCAACGAGGTGCCTGTCACCGCCTGCGCAACAGAGATGACCCTCCAGACCATCGTGGCCCGTCGCCCGACCGACATCGCGTGGTTTCGCTGACAAAGCTGATCACAGACGGCGTCCGAACGCACTTCCTGGCTTGCTCGCATCCTCGGCGCTGATTCTCGAGAAACGGCTGCGCTGTACGCCCGAAATCTTTTGATCGGCTATTTACGGCCCCTGATGTCACGGCTTGCAGACAGACGGACTGGCTCGGCCATCCAGTCGCGGTCCAACCAGCTGAGCTTGGGAACTTCTAGCCCCAGCCTCCCTGCAATGGAGACGGCAAAACTAGGTACGACCGGATATGTCGCGACACAGAGTCCGACGAGCGCGAAGGTCACCGCGCGGGCCGCAGTCCGGGCAAGCGCCTCGTTCACCTTCGCCGCAGCCGGGCCTTGCAGCACCGAACATGAATAGCGGTCGATTGCGTCGACGAAGGCCTCGATTGCGCGTGTCAGCTGACGTACGTCCGGGTAATCCGCTTCGAAGCGCGCCCGCACTTCCGCGTTGAAGCGTCTGCAGTCGGCGAGGAACGCAATGTCGGTGGCCGACCACTGGCCAGGACAAGGGAGGTCGTCTGCCGCGACCCGGCCGATGACCTCGTTAGCCTTCGCGGTCGATCTGGACAGCCGTCCGTCCCAGAAGTCCCGTTTCCAGGCCTCGTAGGCACCCATGGAGAAGTCCTCGACAGAACCGTCTGGACGACAGCGGCACAAGTAGAAGCGAAGCGGCTCGGCAGTTTCTTCCACAGCGATATCGTTCACCCAGATTGCGTGATTCCGTGATGTTGAGAACTTTTTGCCCTCGAGAGTGAGCATCTGGTTGACGAAAATCCGTCGGGGGAGCATCTCATGCAGATCAAGCGCCGAAAGTACCCCGGGAATGACCAACAGACGCCCGAAGGCGTTATCCGCCCCGAAGAGAATGTCCAGCTCCGGCATCTCGTTCCGTGGGATTTGGTACCAGAAGGCGGGGCATCCGCTCTCTTCCCTTATCGTTTCTAAGGCGAGCAAGTGCCGAGGCACGTGTTCCATGGTGATGGTGAAACGCTGGCGTTCAAATCCTGGAATTGGGATTCGAATTCCCTCCCGGTTTGGATTTGAGATGCAGACTTCCGGAAGCCCCCGAGACAGCCAGGACTCGATGTAGAGTTTGGCGTAAACGGGCAGTAAGTTCCGTGAGGCGAAGGATTCGAGTGCGTCATGCAATGGAGCGAGGTTCAGGAAAAGGCGCTTCAGGGGACGACGTTCCAGTGAGCGCCCGTCGAGATCGACCGGATCCTGGAGTTCGGCATCGAGGACTAGTGCACCGCAATCCTCGCATTCGTGACCGGAGGAATAGCCGCCGCAATAGGGACATTGGCCGTGGACGAAGGCGTCCACCTTGAAGCGCCCGCTTTGGACGTCATACGGGACCAAATGCTCTCTTTCAGCGATCAGGCCTTTGCTGCAAAGTCGCTGGAAGACCTCGAGAACGACCGCCTTACCGCGGCAGTCAGGCTCCGTCCCAAGGAAAATATCCGGAACTGCATTGAGCCGATTTAGAGCCTCCAGGAAAGAAGCCGTGTTTTTCTCGGCCAATTGGTAGTATTCCAGTCCAGCGGCATTGGCCGCAATTGCAATGTGCTCAAGGTGACCGTGCGTCCCCTGCAGCACGAAAACCTCTCGGCCGCCTGTCTCGGCAATTCGGCGCAACACATCCGCGTGGAGGAACGGTCCTGAGGCATGACCTATATGCATGCTCCCATTCGGGGTAAGCATTGCGGGCACGAGCAGCAGCGGTCTGTTCTTTCCTGTCGCTTCATTCGCGGAAGTCGCCTCTTCGAAGGCCGCGCGGCTGTGCCACCACACGGTCTGCATGACTGCACCGCTGTCCAAAGCCTCAATCTTGTGCCTGCTCAGCGGGTCCATTCTAATGCTCTCTCCGCCAAGCAGCAGAAACGTCTCTTCATCCAGGTGAATTCGAACACCGCCAGAGATCACCGTCCAAAATTCGACTTCCGTATGGTTGTGACGGCAAGTGGTCGCGCCTGGACTGAGCTTCAGCAGTCGGACGGAAACGTCGCCCCCTTCCGGGAAGGGATCATGCATGACGATGCCACCATCGATCGAGATGGGGACCGCGCGTGTTTCATTTTTGAGATCTATTACTTGGCGACAGATCATTTCGTTTCCACTCTCGAATTTGGGGTTGGCCATGCCGCTGGCAAGGTCTCGGGGCGATCCTGAGCAGGTTGAAGCACGTGCCCGTCTTGCAGCGCCTTTGCCACGCCCGCCGCGCGCTCGGCCAGACCGCCGAGTGTGTGCTCCGTCAGGCCTCGAAGGCCAAAAGAGTGGTTCATCAGGAAAACGCGAGGGCTCGGGCCGAAGCGAGGCAATTTTGCCATCTGATCGAGTCCCACTTCGAAGGACTCGTCGACAACGACGTCGGCATCCTTCATGCGCGGTTGCAGCGGTTGGAGGAATGATAGATGGCGACGGTTCGAAAAGCCCGTCGCGCATACCAGGAGATCAATCTCGAGCGTCATCGGGTCGGGCCTGCTTCCGATTCTGCGAAGGTCAAGACGAAGACCATTCTCGTGACGCTTCGCCGCCGTGATTTCCGTGTACGGGAACAGCCTGAGCCTGTCGCGTCCGCACGACTGATCCTCGAAGCGAAGATCGTAGATGCTTTTGAGGACGTCCTTGGTGACGGTGGAGAAGTTCGTGTTCCTCGTGTCGGAAAGAAACCTCTTGCGATCCTCGAGTGGCAGGTCCGCGAACTTCAGCGAATGTGGATAGGTGTAGAAATCATTTACAAACGGGTTGTCATCCGTCTGTTCAAAGAGGTGACGCCGACCAACGACAACAACTTGCGATATTTCCCGGTGTTGAAGCAGGAATCTGACTACCTCACCGGCGCTTTGCCCGGACCCGACGACTGCAACGCGAGCGTTCGCGTTGATCATTCCCTCCTTCGCATGGGACAGGAAGAAGTTTGAATGCACCACGCGGCCGGGATCGACGGCCAGTTCTTCGGGAATGTGTGGCTCATGCCCAAGGCTGACGACCAGGTCGTCAGCCTCGATTTCCGAAACATCTCCGCTCGAAACATCCCGGGTCGTGACGACAAGGGTTTGGGTTCCCGGCGGCTTTTCGCGGAGCTTGACCGCCACCGCCTCCTTGCCGAAAGAAATCTTGTTCGCAAAGAACCGGCTTACCCAGACCAGATAGTCGGAAAACAGCTTCCTTGAAGGATACAGGTTGTTCGTATGGATGAAGTGATAGAGAAGCTCCTTGTCACGCAGGAACGAGAAAAAAGTAAATGGGCTTGCCGGATTCCTCAGGAACGCCAGGTCCTTGAATAGCGACACTTGCAGCATCGAATCCTCGAAAGCGATGCCCGGGTGCCATTCTGCACTTTCACGGCGCTCAAGGACTTCCAGCGAATCCAGAACTGAGGAACCCAATTCCTTCAGGCACGTCAGCAGTGCAAGGTTTGCTGGTCCGCTCCCCACGAGCAGTGTCTTTCGCCTTTGCATGACTGGCTCCCAAAATCGTGCTTGTTTCCAACAGCCCGGTCGCGCGCTCGGCTAAGACAGCGATCCGGCATCTCCGCATTTGCTCAAGGGCCATCGAGGCGACATCGGCGAGAGTGGCTTCGCCGGGGTGTATGGGACCCCGCAGCTGTTTGCGCGTTACGCATTCCACGGCCGCGGCCACCGGAACCGCGGTGGCGATAGCCATGCTTGAGAAGCCTCGCTCCTGGAGCGCGGAGCGAAGGATGCCCGTCCAGCGGCCAAGCCTCCCGTGGCGATCCTCAATGGCGATATCAAGGATGACCTGGTCGCCATCGCCATTAGGGCTCCGGCGAGTTAAAAGCGCCTCCGTGACGTCCTTGACTGGTAGACGCGCGCACCCGATCTCGACCTCGTCGTCGGACAGTAGCCCAAGGCGATGCAACATCCGAACACCATCCGCAAAGCCCGGCCATCGCACAGTCAATTGACGAAGTGTCGGAATGCTAGGATGAGCGCCCGCGGCCGTCGATGAAACCATTGCGTCATCGTATGCTTCGAGAAGGCCGATACCATCCACGAACAGCGAAGACACGTTTTCGAATCGATTTCGCGTTACGGCTTGGCCATTGATTCGAGCCAGCGCGAGCCTCTGCTCTAGCGGCAGCCGACGCCCAAAAGCGAGAGCATAGTTCAGCGGAGGTTCCGGAATTCTGGGAATCCCTCCGCAATGAGTTACTATGCTCACTACATCCTTCAGTTCAGCCGCAACCAGCGAGATTAAAGATTCAGCCAGTCCCGGTTCGAGACCCGCTCCCAAGACCACGGGCGGGCCATTAGGCGGTATCCGCAGAATGTCAGCATCCTCAGGGTTCGGCCTGCCGACACAAATAATAGGGGTGTGCAGCCCCGCCTCGTTCGTTTGGTGCACAAGCTTGCCGACCAGATTTCGGCAGTCTCTCCAAGACGTAGCCATGATCAGCGATCGCGCTTGAACCGAGAGAGCGGATGCACCCAGCGACACGTCGAAGCTGATGTTTTCGAGATCGCCCAGAAGCCGTTGCGCCGCGGCAAGCGCAGAATGGTTCCTGTCAATCACGATAACGAGCGAGTCTGGCTGGCCCGCAAGTTGCAGTGCCACTGCCCGGCCGACTGGCCCGGCTCCGATGACGACGTGGGACCTTCCGCGCATTGTGCTCTGCTTCAGCCCTTGTTGCCGACCACGGTCGGGGCCGGCTTGCGTCGGCTCGTGCGATAGCCAAGGAGAGCAATAGCCGTTTGCAGCAGAGCCAAACCGGCAATCAACAACGTCAGCGTGTCGTATCCTAGGTGGACTGAGACGAGCCCGGCGGCGAAGGGGAAGAAATACAGGCCAAGAAAATAGGAAAGGCTGAAGATGATCTGTACCAAAGTCCGGGACTGAGGCGCAGTCACGCGGACAGCTTCTGACTGCATCAGGGGATAGGATAGCCCATAGGTTATGCCGGTCGACAGCGATGTCACTGCGTAAACAGCAGGGTGGCCTGGGGAGTAGTGAAAGCCGAGAAGCGAAATGACCATCCCGCCCAGGAGTAGCGGCAAAGTGCGGTGAGCCGCGCTGCGGGTTACGCGCGGCCCAATTGCAAATCTGGAGCCGACTACTCCTATCGCCCAAGAGCCAAAGAATATTTCATATCGAAGGCCTGAATTATTTGCGAATGGAGCCTGGAAATTTATCAGGGTAGTGTAAATACTTGCAGACAGCAGTACGAGTAAAAAGAACATAGCAGAATTGCTGAAGAGGAGATTGAAAAGGTCGCGCGCAAGCGAGGCGTTAGTGGGAATATCGGCTTCGTGGATGTTCGCCGCACGTTGCGCTGCCCACGAAGACAATGCTGAGCCTGCCGTCGCCGCAAGCATTGCCAGAATGAACATGTCCAGCGTGCCCAAGCCGGTGAACCGGGTAAGGAGGCTGCTTAGCAGCGGTCCGCAGGTTACTCCCAAGGTGGAGAATGCAGAGTAGGCCATGAAGCTCGATGGCCGGTCTGCATCGCTTGAGAGGGCGGAAATGCAGATCGAGCCCACAGTGAAGTGCAGCGCCCATCCGCTCGATTGCAGCATGTAGCTGACGAAGTAAGGGAATGTCGCGCGCACCCCCGACAACTCGTTTACGAGCATGGTCGCGCAGCCTGCCGCATAGAGAAGCCCGCCGATGGGTGCGAGCCTTCGCACGCTAAACTGGCGCGTCAGCGAAGGACTGATCAAGACTATTAATATAGCGGCCGCCATGCCTGCTGCTGAGATCGAGCCAAAAAAGATCTCGTCTCGCCCAATCGACAACAGGTAGACTGGAAACAGGGCAAAGATGCCCATAGCGAAGGAAATCAGGCATCTTTCAGCGATGAACATACGCCTCTGCCACAAAAGGCGTTTATTGGTAGCCGAAATGACGGGGGCGTTCATTTGTCATCTCATGAATTTGTACGCTGCTTCGGTGCAGTGATGATGTAGATAATTGCGCATTTCAATAAGATACGAGTCTTCGGTGCGCGCATATTTCCATGATAGGAGGAATGCTTGCGTGATCGTAGAGTATCGATTTACTTCGACTGTGCATCTGGGGACCCGTGGCATGAATCACGGCCGGCAGCTGCTGCCCGCCTAGCAACGGAGACCCTCAAGATTCGTGCCAATTTGGTTGATTGAGCCGAAGAAGGAATTTTGTGGTTGCTTTTCAGCCGATTAGCCTGAAGCAAAGCAAGAAATCGGCTAAAAAAGCCGTGTCGTGAACTCGACAAACCCGACAGAAGACGTCGGATAGCGTCGTTGAGGCTAGTCTGGTCGTGAGGTGCGGGATGGAATGGATACCGAAGCTGCGGCGCGGGCCTGCGACAAGGCCTCCATGCGTCGGCCAGGAGCCTAGAGCTGATTTTTAAAGAACGTGCCCGCCGCGCTTGATGGCTGACAGGTAAGCGCCCTCCTTTTGGTCAGTCGAACGACACGCACGCCGCCCCTCGATCCGAAGCCAAAGGCGCCGAGACGAAGCGCTACTGCATCTAGGATGGGCGGGTCGAGATCCGTAACGGTTGCTCGATGTCTGCCTGACGCTTGCCGACGCTCCTGTCCGTGCAGATGGCGGCGGCTGACATGATAGAGCCCCGCCTCCATTGTCCTCAGGCGATCACGCCCGGAGCCGGAAAGGCTGCGGCCTGAAGACTTAATGACAAACTGCGCTCGATGCCGATGGCGCGCCGCTGGCGTATTAACGAAATCGGCCTGGCATTGCGGTCATCTCGACCGCGATCGTCCCGCCACTGTCATCTTCATCGGAACCAACAACACTGGCGGTCGCCGTTGGCGTTCAGCGGCCAATTTCCGCTGCAGTTCAACGTTCGCCACTGCCGCATTCCAACGCCTCAGTTGAAGCCTAGGATGAAGCGCCGATTAGGTGAACGGATCGGCCGCGCGTTCTGGGGGTAGAGAGAGGCAAATCGGGCAATATCGGCAGCGTCGACCTCTACCGGTTCTTTTGCCAACATCCATTCGACGTTCTCAGTGCAGGGCGGCGTCGTCAATGATCCCTCATAGGTCCAGTAGCTGAGCGAGGCCGGGAGAAGCCCACTGGGATCAATATCGACGGCCATTGACGCGCCTGGCCACGCCGGGAAGGCCGCTGCCAGGCCTGCAAAGCTGGCATTTGTCGCGCCTGGTATCAGAAAGATGCCCAGGACACCAAAACTGTCGCTCTTTGTGTCCTTGTGGACGAAATGGGCTTCCATCGGAAAACTCTTGCCAGCTATGCGATGCTCGCTTGGCGCATGAAAATGGAATTGGATCAATTCGAAAGTGCGATCCCCGCAGGTAAGCGTGCTGCCTTGCGGCATATTGATTTGAATGGTGTGGCCGTTATTCACCATCTTGCGGCGGCCCTTTTGCCAATTTACGGCGATGCGCGGTATGTCGGCCTTAACGGCGTCGGTGATATCAATGGGTGATTGCTGCGTGCCCGCCGAACAGACGAAATTCTTCCTGTCCAGATCGGCCCAGTGCTCGGGCCCCAGTTGGCCGTTGTATCCCCAATGGTTCCGTTCCGCACGCGCGGCCGCGGCACAGATGAGGCAAGTGCCCTGTGCAACGAACCCTTTGATCAGGTGACGACGATGCATATTGCTTTCCCTTCCTTACGCGAACTGTAACTACCTAGAATGACACTTCCGCCGCGCCTTTATCTCCGAGAGCGATAGTGAACAACTAGAAATACAGCTAGGCCATCAAGGCCTGGATATCAGTTCGCAAATATTGCGGCATAGAGTGCCTGAATACGGACGGATTTTACATGAAGAAGTAAGGGGCTATGGACGCTGACGAAGACCGACTTGGTGCTATCGTATCGCCGAGTTAATTGTCGTTTCACTGGATTACAAATCTAGTGGTCCCATTAGACTTACGGTTATTCGCAGCGCCGTTTGCACATGTGTGCTCGACGTACTTTGACATCAATCAGGTCGACATCTGCCTCATTTCAAAAAATTGGAAAAATCAATTGTTTGGATGTCACTCATCCATGCCGTAAATCGCAGGCGCGGCTGCTCAACGATTGGAGAGCGACCTTTTCCGGCACCGAATGCGAAAGCGGTCGCCTGGGCAGCTCGGGCTGCTGAGAAGGAAATGGACCGTTTTGTGGGGGAAGCTCCCCACCATCAGCGCTATGGTGGTTTGGTAGGGCAGTTATGCCGCTCTCCGGTTTCATCTCGCCGGGCGTTCCAGGAGTCAACCGGAAACATCTGTCCGGCTTCAGATTGTGATTGCCGTCCGGCATCACCGGAATGCGCACGCTGGATGGGCTATCACGCTGTTAGGCGTCTATTTCGGTGATGAGTTAGGGAGCCGGCGAGATGGCTAGCGGAGTTTCGAGGTCGCCTGACCCGACCCAGCAGCAGCCGCTGCGACGCGTTTTCTGATGGGCACCATGGAGTATCGCCGCTCGGCAATCACTACTGCATGTCCGGGCCTTGCCTCGTGCTGTCCTGACTACCCTGGAACCCGTGGGAAGTTCTCCTACGGGATCGACACCGACGCCTCGCCTCATTCGCCTCCAAGGCCCCGCAACTCACTCCGCCACCACAAGAGGTCCTCGGCTCGCCACGCTCGCCAACGGCAGGCTTTGGTCTCGCTGGACCACACAATGGCGCCGGCATGCTTGCCCAACGGAGCCTTCCCCGTCGAAACATCCACTCTAGTAGAATTGGCGTCGGCTCCCCGGCCAACCTCGCGAGACCGGAACGAGAAAAATACGGCAGGAGAGTCGATGAGCTCTCACCGTTTTCGGTGATGAGAGAGATGATGGAATTCTGTCACTATGCTCTAATTCTGGCGAACCGCTTAAAGACGGCGAGTCTTTGCCATCATATATTTTCTGGCAGATAAATCTCGAACGGCAAGAATGTCTGCCATGGCGTCTCCGCGGTGCCTGTCTCGATTGCTCTTGCCATCAGCGTTATCAACTCCTGGCAAAGCGGGCGCAGTGGCGTGGCGACCGCCATCGTAATGACGTCGTCCGCGAGCGCGGCCCGTGACTCCGGCGTGATCTCGTTGACGATTGCGAGGAGATTTCGGCCTTGGCCCTCTTCCCGGAGCGCAGCGATGGCTCCCTCCATGCTCCCGCCGGCGACGTAGAAGCCGACAAGGTCGGGTTCGCGTTGCATGAGATCGACCGTGGCCTCATAGGTGGTTTGCCGCGTATCGAGATTCACGCGCGTATCCAGCACCTCGAATGTCGGCGCTTTCTCACGGAAATATGAGCGAAAGCCGATTTCTCGAAGTTCGGGTCCCTGGAAGCGATGGCTGACGACCAAGACCGCCACCTTGCCCGGACGTTTTGCAACCTTGGAAAACATCCAGGCAGCCGTCCGCCCAACCTTGCGATTGTTGAGGCCGAGATAGCCCTCGCGCACGCCTGCGGCAAAATCGGAAAGCAGCGAAAAAACCGGAGTACCGTTCGATTTGAGTTCTTCGACAGCTGCCGTGACGGTTGGATGATCCGGTGCCACCATTGCGATCGCGTGGCAGCGTGCCCCCATGTTCTCGAGCAGCGCGACCAGGTCGCCAGGGGTATGCGACGGCGCGAATTCGACGAATGGAATGCCCCGGAAGGACTGTGCCGCGTTGACTGCAGCTTCGATCTCTCGCGCGAAATCCTGATAGAAATGCTCGGCCGGCGTTCTGAGGATAAAGCCTAATCGGTACTCCGGCAAAATCCGCTGCGGGCGCTGTTGCATCAAGCCAGCCGCGTTGTAGCCGATGGCGCGCGCCGCCTCGCAGACTCGCCGTGCGGTCTCTTTCCTCACCAGACGACGAGCGTTCAAAACCCGGTCGACCGTCGCTACGCTAACCCCGGCTTCGCGGGCGAGATCTGCAATTGTGGGACGCTTAGCCATGATTCGAGTCTAACAGGAAGTCATGAGGGACATACAGGACGAGTCACAGAATTTAACATGATGTATCAGGCTGCGTTGATGCCGCCCACGTCGCGGCTTGTTCCCCACCTTCGCGAATTCGGCGACTACGGCGCGTGATCGTTGGCACTTCAAGGCAAGTGACATGGGCGGCCGAAAGAGCAGACATGGCTGCACGATGTCTTAGCGGTCTCAGAGTCAGAATGGATAGATTCCAATTGCCTGGTGATCAGGCGCGCTTCTCTCACGACACATTCCACATATCGCCAAGGCGCGACCTGATGTTTGCGCGCAGGTAGAGCGTGTCCTTGGGCTTGAGCATAAGCAGCCTTTGATTGTTCCGATGCGTTGGTGCCAACAACCTCATCGCAGCCTTTCCGCGACAGGCGAGGTCAAGAAGGTTTCGAACGATCGCGGCTGTTTCGATACTCGCCCGGAATTATCCCGTAGCGCTTAAGCTTGTCGTAGAAGGTCTTGCGAGGCACTTCCAGAATCTCGGTCGTCCTCCTAACGTCGCCATCGCATTCCCGCAATGCGTCGCGAATGACGGTCGCCTCATAAAGGCTAACCTTTTCGGAAAGAGAGAGAGATAATTCCGCTTCTCTCTTTCCAGGAAGCGCATTCGGCGCCCCTTCAAGTCCCAATGCGACGCGATCGGCGAAATGCGCAAGTTCGCGAACATTGCCGGGCCAGTCGTGGCCCATGAGATGGTTGCGCACGCCTGCGGTTATCTCCCACACAGGCTTGCCGAAGCGTTTGGACGCGCGTTCCAGGAAATGAGCAAACAGGACAGGGATGTCCTCACGCCGCTCGCGGAGCGGCGGGATATGGACCGTCACGACGTTTAGCCGGAAATAAAGATCTTCTCTGAAATCACCGCGAGCGGCCGGATCGCCGAGATCGACCTTCGTCGCCGCCACGACACGAACATCGATGCTACGGGTTTCGTTGGTTCCGAGCGGCGTGATCTGCCTGGTCTCGAGTACCCTCAGAAGTTTTATCTGGAGTGCAGGCGGCATGGACTCGATTTCGTCGAGGAACAGCGTGCCGCCACTCGAATATTCGAGGCGACCGATCCTGCGCCTGTGCGCGCCGGTAAACGCGCCTGCTTCGTGGCCGAAAAGTTCGCTTTCGATGACACTTTCGGGCAGCGCTCCGCAATTCAAGGCAACGAACGGCTTGGTGCTTCGCCTGCTCCAGCGGTGAAGCAGATCCGCCACCACCTCTTTGCCCGTGCCCGTTTCACCCTCCACGAGGACGTCCACATCGGTGTCGGCGATCTGGCGGAGCGTTTCCCGCAGGACTGTCATACTCGGCGCGTTCCCGAGGAGGGGCATATCGCCCGCGGATCGGACGACCGCATCCCTGAGACGCCTGTTTTCCAGGACCAGGTATCGTTTTTCCGAAGCGCGATTCAGCGTCACCAAAAGCCGGTCAGTCTCATATGGCTTAGAGATGAAATCGTAGGCGCCGTCCTTGATGGCGGCAACGGCCAGTTCGACGTCGCCGTGCCCAGTGATAAGGACAACCGGAATGTCGGGGTCGATTGCCTTCACCCGGTTGAAGAGCTGCAGGCCGTTCATTCCAGGCATACGGATGTCGCTGACAACGGGACCATTGAAGTTCTCGTCGATTCTGGCGAGTGCGGCCTCGGCCGAATTGACGACGATGGGGCTGAAGCCGGCAAGTTCCAGCATCTGCTTTGCTGCGGGCAGTAGATCCTCGTCGTCGTCAACGAAAATGACCGGCCCTTTTTCGGCACTCATCCGGCACGCCTCAGTTCGATGGTGAAGGAAGCACCCTTGTCGTGGTTGGCATCGAGTCGCAGCGAGCCGCCGAACTCCCGGGCGATTTCATCCGAAATAACCAGGCCAAGACCAAGCCCCTTTTCCTTGCTTGTGGTAAATGGCATGAAAAGGCTCTTGCGGATTTCAGGGGCGAGGCCGGAGCCGTTGTCTCGAACCGAAATCGTGACCGTTTCCGTCTTCTGGGCAAGCGCGATCTCGATCCGCGGGTCCGGCAGGTCCTTCAGGGCATCGAGCGAGTTCTGCAGAAGATTGACCAGGATCTGCTCCAGCCGAACGCAGCTTGCCATCACCATCGGAGACGAATCGGTCCGCTTTCGTTCGATCGTCACCCCGGATTCGCGAATTCGGCCCGATAGGAGCGAGAGCGCCCCGTCGATGGCCTCTTCCGCCGGTATTGGCCCTACAGAACCGGTCGCGCGGCGGGAGAACGACCGCAGCGTTTCCGTGATCGTCCCTATCCTTCCCGTTATGGCAATGATCGATTTCAGATTCCCTGCAGTTTCTTGCGGCCTACCGCCTTGGAGAAGGTGTGTAGCATTTTCGGCATAGGTGCGAATTGCTGTCACCGGCTGGTTGATCTCGTGAGCAACTCCGGCTGCGACTTGCCCGAGAATTGAGAGGCGGTTCGCTTGGGACAGTTCATCACGTAACCGGCGCACTCTTGCCTCGGCGTTCTCCCGCTCGGTTATCTCACCTGCGAGCGCTTCGTTCGACCGGCGGAGCTCTGCCGTACGCAGATTGACGCGATGTTCCAGTTCCGCATTCATACGCGCAAGCGACTCCTGCCGCTGTCGGATCGCCCGCCGCCGTCGAATCATAACGAAAACGACAAATCCCGCGAGCACGAGGGCTAGCAGCGTTGTCGCACGGGCGATGATCGTCGCCGCGGAAATCTCTGCATCGGCAGGAATGAGCAGTGACAGCCGCCAGCCCGGAACCAAGTTGCCGAGATCCTGCGAAACCTTGACAAATCCGGCTGCCTTGTCCGCGGGACTTGCGGTGACCAGGTTGCCGCCACGGTGGGAAAGCGGGACGGGCTCGAACGTCGCGCCAGGCAATTGTAGATGATCGCGGGCGATTTCCGCTTTCTTCTTGGAAAGGGGGGAGAGAGCGCCAAAACGCCATTGAGGCACGCTGGTCGAAAGAACGACGCCGCGCTCATCGCTCGTGAAGACCACGAAACCGCTTTCGCGCCAGCTCGACTCCACACGGTCGAGCTCGACCTTTACCACGACGACACCGAGCGGCCCCTCCGGTCCGTCGATCCGGCTCGACAGGAAGAGGCCAGGGCGCTTGCTGACGGTACCAAGTGCGTATTGCGTGGCCATGCCACTCGCCATCGCTTCAACGAAGTAGTGACGGAAGCGGTAATCGCGACCGACGAAACTGGTCGGCTCACCGGCGTTGCTCGCTGCAACCGTGGTTCCCTTACAATTGATGACGTAGATGACCGAAGAGGCGGCGTCGCGCGCGATGGCGCGAAGCTTGTCATCGAGCGCACCTTCCCCGCCGCTACTCGGACTGCGAAGCATCTCCTGAACCGCACTATCGCGAGCCAAGACCCTCGGAATCAGTCGCTGCTTCTCGACGTCCCCTTTCAACGTGTCGGCTGCAAGAGGACGCGCGGCAAGAGCACGGTCGCGTAGGACTAACTCAGCTCTGGTGCCGGCGATACGGCCGGTTGCAAAAACGAAAAAACCGAGGGCCGGACCAAGAAGTGCGAGCAAAACCGCGAGCCAGAGAAATCGACCGGCGGCCGATCTGCCAGGGAAGTTGAACGGGCCGTGAGGCAAGCCGCCCTCGTCGATACCGTCTTCTGCCACTGCATTCTCCAGACTCAACACTAGTGCCGGATTTCGCCAAAGAAAACCAAAAAGTGCGGAAATCCACACAGCCAATGTTGTGCGGGGCCAAAAAGATCCGGGACCGCGCGCTTCGTTCGGCCTTCCGGGTTTGGCATGGCTCTTGCGACGAAAACCGCAGCAGCGTTTCGACCGGAGCGCAGCGATCGGGAGAAACCCGGGAGGGGAGGCAGAGCCGCCATCCGGTCTGGGAGAGAGATTGATGTTGACCCCACAAGCCCCTAGCCCGAATGCCGTGCCTCGCAAGCCTTTCTATGCCCGGCTATACGTGCAGGTGATTGTCGCCATCGCCCTCGGCGTCGCACTCGGCCATTTCTATCCCGAATTCGGCGAAAGGCTGAAGCCGCTCGGTGATGCCTTCATTAAGCTGGTCAAGATGGTCATCGCACCGGTGATCTTTTTGACCGTTGCAACCGGCATCGCCGGGATGCGCGATCTTCACAAGGTCGGCCGGGTAGCCGGCAAGGCGATGGTCTATTTCCTCACCTTCTCGACGCTGGCACTGATCGTCGGCCTCATTGTGTCGAATGTCGTTCAACCCGGCGCCGGCCTCAACATCGATCCGGCCTCGCTCGACGTCCAGGCGGTGGATACCTATGCCACAAAGGCCCACGAGCAGTCCGTGACAGGCTTTCTGATGAACATCATCCCGGCCACGATTGTCGGCGCCTTTGCTGACGGCGACATCCTGCAGGTCCTGTTCTTCTCGGTCCTGTTCGGCATCGCGCTGGCGATGGCCGGGGAGATGGGCAAGCCGGTCAGTTCCTTCCTCCAGGCGCTCACCGCGCCTGTCTTTGAGTTGGTCGGCATCCTGATGAAGGCGGCTCCGATCGGCGCATTCGGCGCCATGGCCTTCACAATCGGCAAGTACGGCATCGCCTCGGTGGTCAACCTCGCAATGCTGGTCGGGACGTTCTACATGACGGCCTTTCTCTTCGTGTTCATAGTTCTCGGCGCGGTCTGCCGTTATAATGGGTTCTCGATCGTTTCTCTCATTCGCTATATCAAGGAAGAGCTGCTGCTAGTCCTTGGAACGTCCTCCTCGGAGGCTGCGCTGCCCACTCTCATGGAGAAGATGGAGAAGGCTGGCGCCAAGCGTTCAGTCGTGGGTCTCGTCATCCCGACCGGATATTCCTTCAATCTGGACGGCACCAACATCTATATGACGCTTGCGGCCCTGTTTATTGCCCAGGCAACGAATACCGATCTCTCGGTCGGCGATCAGATCTTATTGCTGCTCGTTGCAATGCTTTCTTCGAAGGGAGCAGCAGGGGTAACCGGCGCCGGCTTCGTCACGCTGGCCGCCACTCTTTCTGTGGTGCCGTCCGTGCCGGTCGCTGGCATGGCACTGATCCTCGGTATCGACCGGTTCATGTCCGAGTGCCGGGCCCTGACGAACATCATCGGGAACGCTGTTGCAACGCTCGTGGTCGCCCGTTGGGAAGGCGAGTTGGACCAAGCGCAATTGGAAGCCGCCTTTGCGGGGCGTCAGCTTGCCGAAACATTGGCCGGCCAACCACCCATTGCGCACGCGCCAT
Organism: Mesorhizobium sp. LEGMi-168a; assembly: GCF_058312955.1. Lineage (NCBI taxonomy): Bacteria > Pseudomonadati > Pseudomonadota > Alphaproteobacteria > Hyphomicrobiales > Phyllobacteriaceae > Mesorhizobium > Mesorhizobium sp. LEGMi-168a. The sequence goes on along the minus strand of NZ_JBZEGV010000013.1, from coordinate 61,302 downwards.
GTGAGGTCACATCGCTGCAACTTGTCCAATCGCCTGGTCGGCCACACGCACAGCAAGGTCGAGCCGCAGACATCAAACGAGGACCCGCGGATTGATGAAATCAAAGGCGCTAAAAGCTGCCTAATCGCGCCTGAACAAACGACGTCCATCAAATACGCACCCGGTTTTGCCCGAAGCGCTGTTCACCGGCACGGTGTCGATCACAGAGATTCAAACGACGTGACCCCGGCAACTCCAGCTCGAGGATTGGGAGGTGCTGGCCGGCTATGACGCGAGCGATAGGGGTACTGTGGCGCCGTGTTAGCCGTGAACGAACAGCAGTCTGGCGCCGACCAGCGCCGGTTCACATTAACCTCCAATACGTCGATGCACAAAAGCGAGGCGTGAGCAAGTGAAGCACGGCCTCGAAAATAAACAGTTATCACGTGTACGTTCATTGAAAAGATCACGTAGAGGCAGCAGCATCCGATAAACTAGAGTTGGCCGCAAGCGAAGTATTAAGTCTCGCCACCTCACAGTATCAATCTAATTCGGAAGTTATCCTGAGGTCAAATGACATTTAAATAAATACATTTAGCAAAGCGAAATCAGCTGGGGGCGAACTACGGGAGGGCGGACAATCGTGCCCTCCAGTCGACTGGAGAAGATATGTCGGATATAAAACTAAAAAGCGTGCTTTCATCGTTTTCGCAGATGGCAAAGGAGCTAGAGCCTTTGCCATCCGATCGACCCGCGCTGGACGATGACTGCGTCAGGCTAAATACGAATGAGAATCCATTTCCGTTGCCGGACGTCGTAATGCAAAGTGCAATTGCCGCCCTTGAGCGGCAGTACCTATATCCGGAACACGACAACATCAGCTTGAGGGAAGCGGCGGCTGATGCTTATGGCTTCACCAAGGATCAGGTGATTGCCGGAAACGGATCCTCCGAACTTCTGGGGCTCATCTACAGGGCTTTCCTTGCTCCGGGCGACAGCGTGGCGATGCTATCGCCGGGCTTTTCGTTCAACCGCAAACTGGCCATGTTGCAGGGGGCTCAATTTCTTGAAATCGAATGCGGTAAAGATAATGTCCTACCGGTAGAGGAATTGCTTTTTGGCCCAGCAGAAGACGCCAAGTTCATTCTTCTAGCTAATCCCAACAATCCAACTGGAACATTCGTTCCGGTGGCCGAGATCGAACACCTCGCGGCGCACTCGGATCGTTTGATCGTCCTGGATGAGGCCTATGTCGACTTCGCGCCGGATGACGGCCTGCGCCTTATCGATCATTATCCGAATGTTCTGCTCCTACGGACATTTTCAAAAAGCTACGCCGCCGCCGGTATTCGTGTCGGTTTCGGCTTCGGTCACCCCGAAGTTATTGGAAGGCTTCGCAATATCCAGAACGTCTTCAACATGAATGTAATCGGCCATGCGGTTGGCATCAGCATTCTTGCGCATCGCGCCGCCTACAAAGAGAACCACAGACACATCAAGCATGAACGAGAGCGAGTGTCCTTCGCGCTCACGCAACTTGGATTTTCCGTAACGCCTTCACACGCAAATTTCTTGCTAGCCCGCGTGCCGGGCGGGCAAGACGGCAGGTGGTGGCAAGCAGCCTTGGAACAGCACAAAATTCTTGTCGCCGTTTTTCCTGAAAAAAGTTTGGAGAATTACATTCGCGTCAGCATCGGCACAAAAAAGCAAATGGGATCATTTCTGAACGCCGTCTTAGAAATTCTTGAAGCCTTAAATATTCGAAAATCGTAAATAGAAAAGCAATAGATTCTTATTTGTTCCACGGGCAATGGCCTGGCAGAAAAACAAGTCGACGCCCTTTATTCGCTTCGACAGTCGTCTGAGGCGAGGGGTTTGCGGCGTCAAAACTGGAGAATAGAGTGAAAAATACCTTCCCGTCAAAGCTGACCTTCGGAATCTTCGATCACTTGGACGAGGACGGCCGCGACATCGGCCCACAATACGCAGATCGCCTGAAGCTTGCAGAGGCATGCGATCACCTGGGTTTTTATGCATATCATCTCGCAGAGCACCACTGTACCCCGCATGGGAGAGGTGCGTCGCCGAATCTCTTCTTATCGAGCGTCGCACAGCGTACCCGCCAACTGCGTGTCGGTCCGTTGGTGATGCTGCTTACCCTCTACCATCCGCTTCGTGCGTTCGAAGAGATCTGTATGCTCGACCAGTTGAGTGGTGGCAGGGTGGAGCTCGGTATAGGGCGAGGCTCTCTCCCAGTCGAATTGGGTTATTTCGGGATTGGCGCGGACGCAGTGCCAGGCCGTTATTCGGAAGCCAGTGAAATCCTGATCGATGCCATGAAAGGCGGGAGGTTGTCGTATCAAGGCCGCCACTTTGAGCTGAATGACGTTCCCTTAACGCTTAGGCCCCACCAGCGCCCGCATCCGCCGACATGGGTCGCCACCAACCGACCCGAATCGGCAAGTTGGGCCGCCGCGAATGGCGCAAATCTCGCCTGCCTAGGACCTAGCTCTTCCGTTCGCAAGGTTACCGATGCCTTCCGCGCCAATCAAGAGCAAGACACTGACGGACGCAATCCGGCGCCGTTTCTTGGATTGCTCCGCATGGTCGTGATTGGGCGCTCTGACACGCATGCCTATTCGCTCGCGGCACCTGCTTATGAACGATGGCTCAAGAGCTTCAAATTTCTTTACGACCTCAATGCTCTCCCGACCCCCCCAAACCTGCCGTTGACCTTCGAAGCGGCGATCGAGAGTGAATTGTGCGTGGCAGGAACGGCAGCTTTTGTGCGGGAAGCTCTTCTTAATCAGCTGGAAATGGCCGGTGCCAATTATCTTCTTTGCCAGCTCGCGTTTGGGGATTTACCACTGGAAGCGTCCCTATACACCGCGGTGACGATTCAATCCGAAATCATGGCCCGATTTGGCTGACCGTGAAAGTGGTATTCGACTTTGGAGATTGTAATGCCAGTACTCCTTGACACTCCCTGTGAATCCCCAGTTCAACTGGCCAGCGCGGCTCGCCCATCATGTCCGCCTGTCGTCCTTCAGGTCCGGCCGCCGCGAGCATATTGGCATAGCCATGGCCTTCAATCACCCAATGGAGGAAACGCGTTGACACCGCGGCGCGGTAAAACGAACTTTTGCCAGTTGACATTGCGGTCACCGCATCAGCCGATCGGCAGCCGGACCCTTCTTGCATCAGTCTGTCTCAAGGGCTCGACTACGGCGTCATCAATCGCAACTTGGCAGCTTCATAGTCGAACGAAACGCGGTTCCGCCCATGTTGCTTCGCGTCGAGAAGGCATCGTCCTGCCGCGCGAAGGACATCTTGGGGATCTGCGTCGCGAGAGACTTCCGCACCCCCGATGCTGACGGTCACCTTCACGTCATCGGGTAACCCTTTGATCCACGGAAGTCCTCCGACATGCCGGCGGATGTTTTCCGCAATGGTCATCGCCTGCTCTTTGCGCAGGCCTCGCAGCAGGACCCCGAACTCTTCGCCACCAAGGCGGCCAATCGAGTCGCCTGGGCGAGTCAGATAGACGAGCGCCTTTGCAATTTGCACCAAGGTCTCGTCACCCTTGGCATGGCCGTGCTTGTCATTGAACAAGGAGAAGTGATCCGGATCGATCACAAGAAGCGTGTCACATTCTCCGTCATCACGCTGCCGGTCCATCCTGGCCATGAACTCGCCACGGCTGAGAAGCCCTGTCATCGGGTCGTGACTGGTTACGAAGGTCAGCCGATCGTGTGTATCTCTGAGCGCCGCGTACGACTTCTCCAGCTTGTCACATGTGTCCTGGATGGTTTCCGCCTGGGCGAAGATGTAGGCTCCGACGGGCATTCCGATCAGAATGGGGATGAAGGTGCATTCCACCCAGCTCAGCCAGTCGATCGGCATGTGCAACGCGATTCTTGCCGTAAACGACAGAGCAAAGGTCGCGACGATTGCAATTATCGTCACGACTATCGATTTGCCCACAATACGCTTGGTGCGCGGCGTCATGTTATTTCTTTAAGAAGATCAGTGTCTGCTTATTTAGACAATGGCGCTAAAAGAGTTCTTACCCGGTCGATTAAGATTATTCCGAATCGAAGGGTCAGGGGAACGTGCTGTCGTCCACCGTAGCAGCGAGGATTGGGATAGTGCGGCGAATTTTAGCGACGGTTAAAATTGGCGGTATTCGACTCTGCCGACGTTAGCATTCAGACGCTATTCCATGCTGCATGGACGGTGATTGTTGAATATGCGTGGCCCAGGCTGGATCAGAGACATACGATCGACCGAAGCTCAGCAGATACGAGATAGGATCGCCGTGCTCGAATCCGAACTGATCAATGCTGCGGCTTCCAGGGGCAAATCCAATCTGCAGAACCTTGGTCACCAGCTTCGTTCGCAGAAGGCCAGGTTGGAACGCCTCGAAAAATGCATAGCCTGGATGTCGAAGCGGCTCTGATGCTGCCGCGTCCGACTCATCTGGCGCGCGGAAACCCAGCTAACGTTGGCGAGCGATGGTGGGTATGCGGCCGCACATGATGGAGCGCTCGGCCGCTCTCTTTGAGGAAAATGTCACGTCGAGGGGCAGGTCGCGTTGCATTTGAATGCAAGCGGTACACGCTCCGAGGGATCAAATTGATCAATAAGCGCGCGGGACCTTTTTCTCAACCGCAGTATTTTTGCTTCAAGCGCGGCCGCAACAAAAGCCCGTCGAGCGGTTGGCGGATGAGCTTGGCCACGTAACACCTGCAGACATGCGTCCATCGCCATCTTGCGCTTCTCGGTTTCACGAGGAAGATCCCGGAGCAAGATAGCGGCCGCGTCATTGACATCGAACACAATACGCTCTGAGCCGTGGTGTCCAAGCTGCACGACGACTTGCCGCTCGAATTTGCTCAAGCCGGTCATCTTTCCCTCCCTGCAGCCGGCATGCGGAGACTAGCGTCACCCCGTTGCCCAGCCGAACGGTCCCGCTTGTGTCTCGGCCGCTGACGCAAGCAACCGTCTACGTGGGGATTCCAGTCGCCAAGCCTGCCGGGTCGGACGCCGTTTCGGATGATGAGAACTGGTTCCGCTTTCCGGGCGCCGATATGCACACACAATATTGTCGCCCATACGTGTCTCGGCCTGTCCTCACGTATTCGCCGACGTTCACACCTAACCATTTCCATTGCCCGTTTTGCAGGCCGCAATCCACTGCATCGCCGAGGTTGGATCTTCCAATATTGCGACCCGTTTCGCAAAGCCGTAAAAGGCAGCGCGGGCGGCGCTTAAAGGCTTGCGTCCATCATAGGCATCGTAGCACGCCTTAAGAGCCGTCTCGTGGATCAGGTCTCTGCGATCTTCAGGCCACTCGTCTAGAAAATCGATGGCGTCCTCGAGGTTGGCAATCTCTTGCACGACATAAGCGGCACGCTTCACGAAAATAGGGCTATCGAAGGCCTCCGCCCTCATTCGTTTCCTCCCAACTTGCTGAACAGCCGACTTGCAAGGCAGGCCTCATCGACCCCCCAGACCGTTGCAGAATGTGTTGTCAGCGCGATGACGCTTCAAGAGGAAAAAGCGGCGAGTCAGATCGATCGCACGTCTAGTGCTGCAAACTTGGCCATGTTCGGTGACAATGTTCATCGTTTTGGCCGCCGCCGATGAACGGTGAACCCAGTTGCCCAACCCGGTCGTTCAATGCAGAGCAGCGAAACATGGCACGGCTTCGCCTAATAGCGTGTCGATATAGATAGCCGCCGCAAACTCAGTGTGAATTAATCCAGCCCAAGCCTTTTCTTCAGTTCCGCATTCTCCTTGCGCAGACGATCCGCAAGCAGGCTCTTCAGCCGCTTGTTTTCTTCCTCGAGCGCGACGAGATCCTTCAACTCGTCGCTGTCCGCCGCAGGCGTCGCCGCTTTCTTCCAAAGATAATATGTCTGTTCCGAGATGCCGGCCTGCTTCACCGCGCTCTTGAGAGTGGTGCCGCCGCCGATCAACGTCTCGATCTGAGCGAGCTTCTGGCCGCGCTCCTGTGCGGAGTAGACCTTGCGGCCTGTCCGTGCCGATGGCGGTACTTCAGTGGTCGCAGATGTCTGCTTGACGCCGTTCTTCCGGCCAGGCCCGCTCGGCTCGGCTCTTGGCTTCCTCGACCGCGGCGTTCTTGCCTTCGGTTTTGGCGTCTCCGCTTTGGCTGCCGGTTCGGTAGGAACTACTGCTGTTTCGGTTTCCAGGCGATTTGCCATGAAATGCTCCATTTGCGGTTTGTGCAAAGGTTTAGCATCAAGGGCCCCGACAGTAGAGTCAACAAGCTGACGATTTGGCAATTGAATCTTCTGGAGTTCCTCGGTTGTTTCGGCCATCGCCGCGGCGATGTCGAAATCGCCCCAGATGGAACGGGCGGTTTTTTGATAACTGCGCTTCTGTTTGACTTCCACGGTGAATGGTCGCGTTTGCCGCCTCATAGTTCCTTCCTGATAAGAAACGAATAGAAGAATGAAGTCGCCGTTCGGAACTCCTGGCGCTTCCTGCTTCGCGCGGAGCTTTATCGTAAAAGTCCCTCGACGAGCAAGTGACGCCGGTCACGCCGGTCTTCGATGGCTAAATTATCTGGGGAGATTTTTGACAAGCTTGTTCGAGAAGCTGCAGGCGGCCCGGTGCGGGCGGCCGCGCAAGGAGAATGGCTGCAAAAGGTGCGATGGGAGTGGATCCGTTCGCAGACGCTTGGGGCATCGCGAGGCTGCAGGGCAGGCGCTGTCTCGGATCGAATGTCGCATCGTGCCGTTGGGGAACTCCGTAATTCTTGAAATTGAAAAACTGCTGCATCTCGATTGTCTTCAGTGCCGTATGAAAAAATCGCTTGCCGGGGACAATGCCGAATCTGGCCAGCGGCTTAGCGTCCTGCCCATTAGTATCTCCTGGGTTAGCGGGCCGGCCCGCTGTGGCAGCTTGGCTTGAACGGCGAGGCTGTGGTTGAGTGAGCTGAAAATCCAGCCGCGCGGTCTACTCCGAAGCTTCCCACAATGGCGAAGAGAACATCTCCACTCGTACCCTTTCAGCACAAGACCTTCCGTTCTCTGTGGTCGGCTGCCCTTGTTTCGAATCTTGGCACGCTCGTTGAAGGTGTAGCAGCTGCATGGCTGATGACGAGTATTGCCACCTCCCATGGAATGGTAGCGCTCGTCCAGTCATCGACCACCTTGCCCTACATGATCTTCTCGCTCGCGGCGGGAGCGATCGCGGACAACTTTGACCGTCGCCGGATCATGTTGACGGCGCAACTGCTGATGGTTTGCGTATCCGCCTCGCTGGCGTCTGACCTATGCCGGGGAAATCACACCCTGGACCCTTCTGGGTCTCACCTTCCTGATCGGCTGTGGTTGGGCATTGCACGATCCGTCTTGGCAAGCCTCGATGGGAGATATCCTGCCTCGCGAAGACCTCCCAAGCGCAGTTGCGCTCAACGGCATGAGCTACAACCTCATGCGCAGCATCGGACCGGCGATTGGCGGCATAATCGTGGCGACAGCCGGGGCGGCCTTCGCGTTTCTCTTCAATGTATTCTGTTATGTCGCCCTGATCGCCGCGCTGTTGCGCTGGAAAACTGTATGGGCGCGCCAGGCGCTGCCGCGCGAGGCTTTCGGCAGTGCGATGGCGGCGGGCTTCCGCTACGTGCTCCTGTCGCCGAATCTTCTGAAGGTGATGTGCCGGAGTTTCATTTTCGGCCTCACCGCCGTCGTCATTTTGGCTCTCCTGCCCTTGGTCGCGCGCGAACAGGTCAAGGGCACCGCGGTTACCTACGGTGTAATGCTCGGCTTCTTTGGCCTAGGTGCGATTTGCGGCGCGCTTCTCATCGGGCGGACCCGTGAAGTTCTCTCCAACGAATGGGTCATTCGCGGTGCGTTCTTTACACTGGCGATCAGCTGCTTCTTTCTGGCATGGAGCGACCACGTTTGGCTAACCTGCCTGCTGCTCATGCCAGCAGGAGCAGCCTGGATCCAGTCCTTCTCGCTGTTTAACGTCACAGTTCAGCTTTCGGCCCCTCGGTGGGTGGTTGGACGAGCCCTGGCTCTCTATCAGACGGCCGCATACGGCGGCATGGCGGCGGGAAGCTGGCTCTGGGGCGAGTTGGCGGACGTGCAAGGCGTTTCGGGAGCCTTGCTCGTCGCTAGCTTGGTTTTTGTGTTTGGGGGACTGATCGGCATTGTTCTGCGTCATCCGGATTTTGAAACGCTCAACCTCGATCCGACCAACAAGTTCTGCGAACCGACCCTGCAACTTGATCTGCGGCCACGAAGCGGTCCGATCATGGTGATGGTCGACTATCGTATCGATCAGAGAGACGTCCCAGAATTTCTCACTGTGATGACATCATGGCGAAAAGCCAGGCTGCGGGATGGCGCCAGACAATGGGCGTTGCTACGCGACCTGGAGAAGCCCGAACTATGGACCGAATGTTACCACGTGCCGACCTGGGTCGAGTATGTTCGCCACAACAAGAGGCAGACCCAGGATGACGCCGAAATCGTTGCGCGCCTGGAAGCTCTGCACCGTGGCGATTGCCCGCCCAAAATCCATCACAAGATCGAACGCCAAACCGTGCGCGTACACGACGACATGCCGCTCAGGCCTCATTTGGGCAGGACTTGAGCGAAACGACAAACCAATAACCTTGGCTCAAGATAAAGCGGCGATCTTCTAGGCGACAAAATACGAGTACGGTAGACCGCCGACAACCTGCGACGGACGAGCGGCGACCTCTCATAACGTCATGCACTACCTCATGCAGCCAGCCCGACAAGTATAGTCTGCGAGCAGCAAGATGCCGGCGTCATTTCTTTGCAAAGCGACACGACAGCAACCTACCTCCGCCTTTTACTAGGCACGCCCCTGAACCGACCTATGGTGCAGGGCGTTCATGCCTGCTCGCCTCGCCGCTGCGCGGCTCCGAGCGCGACCGTTGCGCGACGAACCGCGCGATTTGTCCCTGTGAGGCTCCTGCTCGATACCAACGTTTTGTCCGAGGTGATGAAGCCCACTCCCGACGCACGTGTCCGAGGCTAGCTGAACAAACTCGACGAGTTTTTCGCAGTCCGCTTCAGGTTTGCAAGCCGGTTGGTGCCGAGGTATCGATTTGCTCATCGGGGGTGTCGTCGAACGAGGCGTAATTGAGGTTGTAGAGTTTGGAATAGAGACCGCCTCTGGCGATCAACTGGTCGTGCTTGCCGGTTTCGGCGACTCTGCCATTGTGGAGAACAATGAGACGGTCGGCGCCTCGGACTGTGGCAAGGCGATGGGCGATGACGAGGCCCGTGCGGCCTTCGAGGAGCCTTACCAGTGCCTTCTGGATCAGCATTTCCGTGTAGCTGTCGATATTGGCGGTTGCCTCGTCGAGGACGAGGATCTTGGCATTTGCCACAAGCGCGCGCGCGAAGCTGATAAGCTGGCGCTGGCCCAGCGAGAGATTGCCACCGCGTTCACCTAGAGCAGCATCGTATCCACCAGGAAGGCGCACGATGAAGCCATGCGCCCCGACCGCCATGGCGGCCTCGATTACCTCTTCCCGCGTGGCTTCAGCCTTATGGTAGCGGATGTTCTCGAAAACCGTGCCGGTAAAAAGGAACGGCTCCTGCAGCACCATGGCGACCTGACGGCCAAGCGATTCCTGGGTGAGATCGCGCACGTCATATCCGCCGACCAGCACCTGGCCCTGCTGGACATCATAGAAGCGGTGGACGAGGGCCATTGCGCTCGATTTACCTGATCCGGTCGGGCCGACCAGGGCGACGGTTTCGCCGGGATTGACCCGAAACGACACGTTCTTCAATACCGGATGCTTGGGATCATAGCCGAAAGTAACGTTCCTGAACTCGATCGAGCCGTCCATCTCGGGCGAAAGCACCCTGGCATTCGGTTTGTCCTGGACCTCAATCTTGACGTCAAGCACGTCGGTCAGGCGCTTTCCCGACGCCATCGCGCGCTGCATGATCGAATATTGCAAGGTGAGCGAGCGGATCGGATCGAAGAAGCGTTGGATGTAGAATAGGAAAGCGACCATCACACCCACGTCGATACGGTCGTTCATGACCATCGAGCCACCGATGACGATGACGACGGCCATGGCAACGCCGGTCAGGCTATCGACGATCGGCACCATGATCTGAGCGTATTTGGCGGCGGTCAGATGTGTCTTGAGATTGGCGTGGGCCTTGTCATCGTAAAGAATTAAGTTGACCTGCTGGCGGTCCATGGACTGCACCGCCCGTACGCCATGAATGGCTTCAGCCAGCGCGCCGTTGGAAACCGAATTGGCCTCATTGGCGGCCATGAAGGCGTCCCGGGCGCGAGGCAGCCAGAAGATGCGCACGATGAAGAGAACCGGCAACACTGAGAGCGTAAGGAGCCCCAAGCGAACGTCGAGCCACAGCATGACGAAGACGATGCCAAAGAGAAGGGTGATGTCGCCCAGCGAAAAGACCGAGGTTTCGAGGAACTCCTGCATGGAATTGACGTCGCCCTGCAGACGCGACATCAGCCGTCCTACCTCTGTCTTGTCCATGAAGGAAAGCGAGACGTCCTGCAGATGGCCGAACGTGGCGCGGCGCATATCGAACAAAACATTCTCCGCCATCTTGTAGACCACGATCTCGTGCGTGTAGCTGGCGGCAAAATTGACCCAAATGGTGAGAAGAAAGGCGCAGGCGGCTGCAAGCAGGGCCGAGTGATCGCCACTTTCCGGGTGCATGCCGTGGTCGATCGCGAAGCGGATGATCAGCGGGACGACAAGCTGCGTGCCGGTGAGGATCAACATCGCAGCAACCGAGATGATCAGGTTGGTGCGATAGGGCCGGACGAACGCCCAAATGCGTCGGACAATGTTCTTGTCGAAGGCCCGCCCGAATATCTCCTCTTCGATACGGTGCGAGCCGACGACCGCATGCGGCGGACGCCGGTCGTCGTCGCGGGCGTCGTTGCGTTCCGTCTCGACTTCGCCGGTCTGGAGCATCAGCTCGCCCCCTCTTGTTCGGGCAGCATGTCATCAAGCGGGCGCACCTGGAGATCGTAAAGGGCCTTGTAGCGCCCACACTTCGCTAGAAGGTCTTCGTGAGTGCCACGCTCGACAATCTCGCCGTTCTCGATAAACAGGATGTGGTCGGCATGCATGAGCGAACTCAGCCGGTGGCCGATGATGATGGTTACGCAATCCTTGGCAAAGAGTCGCACGGCGGAGCGAATGCGCTGCTCTGTGGCTGCATCGATCGCTGCAGTCGAGTCGTCGAAGATGATGACCGACGGGCGCAGCATCATCGCGCGGGCGATCGCTAGGCGCTGACGCTGGCCGCCCGACAGGGACACGCCGCGCTCGCGCACCACCGTTTTGTAGCCGGCCGGCAACCCGAGAATATAGTCGTGAAGCTGAGCTGACTCGCTCGCGCGCGCGATCCGCTGTTCCTTGGCCCAGGGGTCGCCATAGGCGATATTGTTTTCGATCGTCGTGGTGAAAAGGAATGCATCCTGCTGCACGACCGCGACCGCCCTGCGAAGCGTGGCGAGGGTGACCTCGCGGATATCCTGGCCGTCAAGCGTGATGACGCCGCCGGCGACGTCGTAAAAACGAGGGATCAGATGAGCCATCGTCGATTTGCCAGAGCCGGGCGGACCGACAATAGCGATCGTCTCGCTCTTGCGGGCCTCGAAACTGATATTCTTCAGAATTGGGCGGTTCTCGGCGTCGGGATAGGCGAATGAAACATTGTCGAAGCGCAAGGTGCCTTCGCTGATGTCGAGCGGTTTAGCGTCTGCTGAGTCCTTGATTGCGATATCCAGGTCGAGCAACCCGAAAAGGCGCGAACCGCACGTCGAGGCGCGGGCGAAGCCATTGACCATCAAGCCTATCTGGCGAACCGGCATCTGTAAGATGGTCATAAACGTCAGGAACGTCGCAAGTTTGCCCACGCTGATTTCGCCCGCGATGACTTTGCTGCCGCCAATCCACAGAACCAGTCCCATCGCGAAAAAGAAGGAGAAATTCATCGCGCAGATGTTGCGCACGTAAATCTCGATCCGTTCGTGCATGAGGCCAAGCGCACTCTTCGATGCGCGGTCGAACTTCAGCATCTCGTAGGCCTGCGCTGCAAAGGCGCGGACAACTCGGATGCCGCCGAGATTTTCTTCCATTACACGGCTGAGGACCGAAAGCCGCTCCTGCAGGTCAAGCCAGGTAGCGCGCAGCTTGAGCTGGGTGATTGATGAGCGCCACCCGACGAAGGGCACGAAGCTCAGCGCGAGGAGGCCAAGAACCAGGTTGGTGGAAATCAGCATGTAGGCGCCGATCCCGATCAACATGACGAGCAGGACGGCGCGAACCAGAGCGACAGAAAAATACATCCGCACGCCTTCCAGATCGAGCATGCCGATCGTGATCAGATCGCCTGAATGCGCCTGGTCGTGAAAAGAAAAGCTGAGCCGCTGGATCTTCTCATAACAAGCGACCCGCAGCTCATACGCGACGTGATGTCCGACCGCTTCGGCAAAATAGTTTTGAGCCAGCGTGAAAAGGCCGCGCAGCACGCTGACGGCGAGCAGCAGGAGGGCCGAGGTCCGCAGCGCCTCCTGCGCTGCCGCTCCGCTGACACCTCCGCCGACGGCTGTCTGGGTCTGGTCGATGGCTTGGCCGAGGAGCTCGGGGATGAGCAATTGGAGCGATGCCGCGACGAGTGTCGAGCCGATAGCGACGGCGACCTGACACGGGTGCCGCAAATTCATGCGGGTAATGCGCGCTATCGTGCTCAAGCCCCGGTCCGAACCGGCCGCCTCTCCATGCGCGAGCGAATTCCTGGGCTTCGTCACGCCGCGAATAGCCTTACTGTTCGAGGATACATTCCAGACTGATCTTGGGCCGTTTGGAGGGCCTCAAGCCGGATGGCTCCCCCGTCAAATGCCCCCGACATGCAAAGCTGGCCACCATCTGCTAGACACCTGCTCCGACAAGCCTCGCCACGGCTTCGCCTGCCGGCATGTCAATGACGGTGATTGCGCTTGCTGCAAGAAAACGGCGTTCGTTTTTGGTCAGCGTTGCCGAATCGATGACCGCAAAGTGTGGGCCGCTTGAGCGCTTGATGACTTGTCGGGCGTAGGTGCGCAGCATCTGATCGTCGAACCGGCAGCCGAAGAAGAAAAAGCCGCGTTTGGTGCGCCGTTCCTTTACAACTTGAGGAATCGGCGTCTGGATATCGATTTCAGTTAGGGCCTCGACATAATCCGAGTCAGCGACGAGGAAGTTTGCGGCCGGCTTGATACTGCCATGCGGCGAATAGAGAACCGTCGTTGCCACTGATCCGAGTTGAAGTTCCCTACCGGACAAATCGTAGGTTTTCGTCCAAATGTCGCTGATGGCGTGCGCCCGCGTGACGCCTTGAATCTCGACGACATCCGTTCGGCCGGTCTGCGCGAGAGCCGCGCGCATGGCGCCGTCGTACCAGCTGTCGACGATGAGGGAGAGCGGCAGCGTTGCGAGCCAGGCATGGAAGACGGTCGGCGCCACCGGCCCTGCGAATATCTCAGCCATCCAAGCTTGAAGCGTCCGGCGATGCCGGCGCTGCTCGATGAATTGGGCTATCGACCACATATTGGTGCGGATCTTGGAAGGAGCTGGCGCTCGCGCGTTGAGTTCGGCGGCGACGGCTTGTGGCGTGTGCGGTACAACTGGTTCGGCGGGCCCAGGCCAGAGCAGACCCGGACCGAGATAGGGGATGACCTCATCGGCGCAGAGCGCTTTTTTCAGCATGTTCAGCTGCTTCGCGGCATGACTGTCGCGGTAGATCAAGAGATGGTCCAAGGCCAGGATCGTGTTCATGCTCATTTCCCGTTGGTGCCCACGTTGTCAGCCTGAGCATCAGTCCTCGTTGGAAATCTTTCTCGCCTCGACGGTGATCGGCAGAGGCGTTTCCCGCGGAAGGTCGGGCAAGACTAGCCGCCAGCCGTTCCTGAGCGTTATGGACCCGCCCCATAGGTCTTCATTTTCGACGCTGATGATGGGCTCTTCGAGATCCTTCTTGGGAACATACGCCGATAGGCCGGCGTCGGTTCTACGGATCATTACCTTCATCGGGCTGTTCCCTTATTCGTGGCCACAAGTGATTTCGGCACTGCAAGGATCTCCGGATATGTCGAGGCTGATCAGTTCGTGGGCGCGCATGCCAACGACGCTGCCGCGATCCAACCATTCGACCGCATAGATGTAGAACTGCTGGAGAAATGTGCCGATGTCGCGCACATAGCCTTCATCGCCCTTCCGCACGAGGTTCGCGCCTATCTCGCTACCGGGATAGGTGCCGTCATTCTTTATGTGGCGTGTGGCACGGACTCGCTCGCCCGGCATAAATCGTGGAGGCTTGCGGATTTCGACCTCCTGTTCGCGTCCCAGGCCCATCCCCTTGCTTCCTCTCTCGCGGCTGCAGCTTGTCAACAAAGGAGGTCATGGCGTCCGGCGGAAGCGACCCGACCGTGCCGCTGGCCCGACTGGAGTCAGGCGGGGGCGGGAATGCAGGTCCCCGGCACCGGGCATACCGAGGCGCATTGCTGTGTATCGAAGGCCTCCTTGCATTCGGTGCACCGCTCCGGGTCGATCACGTAGGTCTCGCCCTTGAATTTGATCGCGCTCGAGGGACATTCGAACTCGCAGGCACCGCATTGCGTGCATTGGGAGGCGATGATCTTGAAGGCCATTTCTCAACTCCTGATTTGGTTGGGACGAGATGCTCAAGCCGTCGCCGCCAGTGGTTCGCTCCCAAACTCGGCGGCGTAAAGCGCGCTGATAGCGGTCTCGATGTAGTCGTAGCCATAGAAATCCATTGCACGGATTCCAGCTTCCGCGAGCTGATCCTTGGGGCAATCTCCGATCTTGGCGCACAGCACGATGTGGATGCCGTCGAGCGCAGCTATGACGCTGTCGAGGGTCGCGTCCGCGCCTCGCCCGCCGAGGCAATACTGCTCGACCTTGCGATGCCCGATGAAGCTGATCCCGCTCTGAGACGCCTCATAAACCTGGAATTCCTTCGTATGGCCGAAATGTTCGTTGATCCGGCCCCCGCCCTTGGTGGCCACGGCGATGAGGAGCGATTTGCCGGAACCCGCTGCCTTGACCGTCGCGACCGCTTCACTCTTGGCTGCCACGTGATCGCCGCGCTCGCGCGCGACCACCTCCCGATAGGCCTCGCGCTTGCTGGCGTCGTAGGTGATGTCATCCGAAATCTGGTCGGTCGTGAACTCGTGGCCACGATCCTCGCCAAGCAGGCCGACAGCATCGGCCCGGCACTGCCGGCAATGGCGCATCAGCTTGGCGCCACCTTCGAGGCGATCCTGAAGCGTCTTCAGTTCCAACGCCGTTGGGCCGCGCTGTCCGGTCAGGCCAAAATGCGTGCCGTGCGCCGGGTCGGAAATCAGCGGCATGACATTGTGCAGGAACGCGCCGCGCTCCTTGACCCATTTGTTGACCTCGATCAGGTGTTCGTCGTTGACGCCGGGGATCATCACCGAATTGATCTTGGTGAGGATGCCGCGCGCGGTCAGCATCTCCAGGCCCAACATCTGCCGCTCGTGCAGGATCCTTGCCGCGTCAATGCCGGTGTGGCGGCGGTGTTTGCGAAAGATCCAGGGATAGATCTTTGCGCCGATTTCGGGGTCGACCATGTTGATGGTGATTGTCACGTGATCCACATTCATGTCGGCAAGCTCAGCAACATGATCCGGCAGCGCGAGCCCATTGGTGGAGACGCACAGCTTGATGTCGCGGATTTCCCTGGCCACGCGTTCGAACGTTGCCTTCGTTTTCTTCCAGTCGTAACAGGCGTCGCCCGGCCCGGCGATACCGAGCACGGAAAGCTGTGGAACTTCGTTGGCGACCGCGATCACCTTGCGCAGCGCCTGGTCAGGGGTCAGCTTTTCCGAGACGACCCCGGGCCGGCTTTCATTGGCGCAGTCATATTTGCGATTGCAGTAATTGCACTGGATATTGCAGGCTGGCGCGACCGCAACATGCATGCGCGCGAAATAATGGTGCGCCTCTTCCGAATAGCATGGATGGTCCTTGATCTTCTCCCAGATAGCGCAGTCCATCTCGTCCGGCTTTGCGGACGAGCCGCAGGATGAAGATGCGCAGCCGGCGGATTTCGCGGTCGCCAGCAACTGGTCGAAGGATTTGGTGCTGACCAAACTCTCAAGCGAAATCGTCGGTAAAGACATGAACGGCTCCGTTCCTGGGTGGACGTCGCAGTTCAAAGCGCAAAAGTTGTGCCAGCTCCAAAAAAAGCGGTTTCAGTTCAAAATGTCGGCTTTCATGTGCGATTCCGCCTGTTCGTTACGTCCCAATTTTGTCGGGCTTCCGACTTGAACAGGCGAGTGGCGTCTGAAAAGGTACCACTCACACAGAGCGCGAGGAGGCCTGACGTTTGACGTCGCGGGCTTTAGAACTTCTTCACCTCGATACCATGCCGACGCAGGGCATAGCCGACTTGCCGCGGCGTGAGGCCGAGGATACGACCAGCCTTGGCCTGAACCCAGCCGGCCTTCTGCATCGCGTCGATCAGCCGGTCGCGATCGGTTACACGCATGCCTGTCGCGCCCCAAGCAGGATCGTTCGGATCGCGGGCATTGACGGGCACCGCCTCACCCTCGGAGGCGTCGATGCGCTTGGCCCCCAGCGACGATTCAACCGGCATCCTGTTGCGGCCGAACTCATCGCTGGCATTGCCGCCATTTGAACGGTCGGCTCCTTTCCAAAGGAGCGAAGACAGGCACTGGCTATTCTGGCAGGCGAAATCTGAAGTGGCGATCGTGCTTGAACGCGCAAGCGTGGCCGTCCTTCGCACGCAGTTTTCCAGCTCACGGACGTTACCAGGGAAGTAGCATTGCGAGATCAGGTCAAGCGCCGACGGCGCGAAGCCGAGCTCGCGATGGTTCTCGCTATTGAATCGATCGAGGAAGGCCTTAGCAAGGCGTGGAATATCGCCGGGTCGCTCTCTGAGCGGTGGCAGCATGATTGGCACCACAGTGATGCGGTAGTAAAGGTCGGCCCTGAACTCTCCATTCACGACAGCCGTCTCGAGGTCCTTGTTGGTGGCGCATATAAGCCGGACGTCGACCGTTAGCGTCCTGGTGCCGCCGACGCGCTCCAACTCGCCTTCCTGCAAGACGCGCAACAGCTTTGCTTGAAAGGCAGGCGAAATCTCGCCGATTTCGTCAAGCAATAGGGTTCCGCCATTTGCCAATTCGAAACGGCCGGCGCGCTGCGAGACTGCCCCGGTGAAGGCGCCCTTTTCATGCCCAAACAGCTCCGATTCCAGAACGCTTTCAGGCAGCGCGGCGCAGTTCAATTTGACAAAAGCCTTCTTGCTGCGAGGTGAAAGCTTATGGATGGCCTGTGCAAAGAATTCCTTGCCGGTGCCACTTTCGCCTCGCAAAAGCACGGTGGAGTTGGTCTTTGCTACGACCGCGACGGTTTCAAGCACCTGCTTGAGTGCGGGGCTTTCCCCGATGATCCCGTCGATTTTGACATGCGAATGCCGGGCAGGGCGGGTCTCCTTCTCGTCGAGCGATTTCTCTGGTCTCCGTTGCTCCTCGACAAGCCGCTGACGATCTGTGCTCAAGATGCGATGGAGGCGGATGGTCCGGCCGACAAGGTTGGCGACCATCGTGAGGAAGCGTACGTCTTCGTCGCAACGCTCGCTGGCGGCGCCGTCCCCGACACGGTCGATCGACAATGTTCCGAGGATTTCATCCTCAGCCTCTATTGGCACTCCGATAAAGGTAACCGGCCTGGTGGCGCCGCTCGAAGCCGTTTGAAGATCAGGCTGAAATAGTTCGGACTTGCTCACATCGTGGATGAGGAGCGGCGTCCCCGCAGCCACGATCCGGTCTACCACGGCCTGCGGTATGACGCCCCGCCGGTCTGATTGAGGTGCGGGAATGTTGCCGGCAGTTGCGGCGAACTCCAGCGCTCCTTTCGCGTCCAGGACGACCATTGCTCCATGACGCATTTGTAGAAACGAGGAGAGAATGTTGACGACATTGGCAAGCGTGGTCTCCAGCCGCGTGGGGGCGGTCAGGATCTCGGATATCTCGTAGATTCCCCTGAGCGGGATGTTCGCTCCGTGCGTGGTTTTGATAGGTAGCCGGGTGTTGCGAAGCTCAAACTCATCCACCCGATCCCGCATTATTTGAGCCATAAAAACACCTCAGGGGTTTGCAGGGTGCTCCTCCCAAAGCGCCTTTTGTATCTCGACTCGCGAGACCTCAGTATTAACGAGCCCCTGTTCAATTGCAAATTGTCAGGCTGCAATTGCGGCAATTGCAGGTATCGGCACGCTCTGGCAACGGCGCGTGCGTGCGCAGGTCATCCGAACTTGAAGAGGACACCGAAGCCGCCGCGCGGATAATTCCACTCGATCTCACCACTGGCCTCGCACAGTACCCGGCAGGTGCCGCACTCCATGCAGCCGTCGGCGGTGATCTCCACTTGGCCTTCGTCGTTCAATTCATAACATTGAGCCGGGCAGACGCGGGTCAACGCGAGCAGCTTGGCGCTCGGCTTCTGGTGTGGTCGCACTTTGATATGTGGGCGCCCCGAATCGACCAGGTAGC
This sequence comes from Mesorhizobium sp. LEGMi-168a, assembly GCF_058312955.1. Classification (NCBI taxonomy): domain Bacteria; kingdom Pseudomonadati; phylum Pseudomonadota; class Alphaproteobacteria; order Hyphomicrobiales; family Phyllobacteriaceae; genus Mesorhizobium; species Mesorhizobium sp. LEGMi-168a. The sequence continues at coordinate 42,702 of NZ_JBZEGV010000013.1, read as the reverse complement.
GGTTCTGGTAGAGCTTCTCCTCAATACGTGAGGCTGCGCTTGTCATCTCGTGTCTCCTAGCGCCAGGCGAATGCCAGGCGGACCATGTCGCTCAGCAGCCCCCAGCGCGAACGCGCCTTGATGAAGGCAGCAGTGGTCGCCTTTTCCTTATCGATTTTCGGGGTGCCATCGACCCGCATGAAGTTCTGGGCCGCCTGCGACATCAGCTGCGGGTAGGTCGTGAAGAAATTTCGGGAATTGGTGTGGAGCAGGGCCGGCATGTCCTTGTATTTCTTCAGGTCTTTGATCACGAAGGAATTGTCGAGCATGATCTTGTAGAGGACAAGGTTCTGTTTGGTCATTGGACGCATGCGGCTCTTGAGCTGCATGATTGCCTCAGCCGCGATGCGACCGGAGGTCATGGCGAGGTTCGAACCCTCGCGGTGGACGGCGTTATTCAATTGCGCAGCATCGCCGACCACCACCCACCCGTCGCCAAACAGCCGCGGGATCGCCTTGTAGCCACCTTCGGGAATGAGATGCGCGGCATATTCTTTCACCTCCGAGCCGGCGATCAGAGGCCGGATCGAAGGATGGTTTTTTAACGCATCGAGAAGGACGTATGGGCTCTCCATCATCGCAGCGAAATCCGAAACGAGGCAGCCGATGCCCAGTGAGATCGACTCCTTGTTGGTGTAAAGGAAGCCGAGCCCGGCCATGCTGCGCGAGATCGTACCCACGGCCTCGATCACGCAACCTTCGCCGGCCTTGAGGCCAAACCGCTGCTCGATGACCTCTTCAGGCAGGAAATGCATTTCCTTGACGGCGAGGGCCACGGATTTCGGCTTCGGCATCTCGCGAAGCCCGGCCCGCGTGCCAAGCAGCCCGGAGACACCTTCCGCGAGAACGACAACGTCCGCGAAAATCTCTCCGCCGGTCCGGTCGGTGCGGACGCCAACCACCTTGTCCTTGGCATCGCGGACAAGTTCCGTCACGGTCGTCTCGCACAGAACCGTCGCGCCGGCCTCACGCACCTTACGCGAAAACCATTTATCGAACTGGGCGCGGATGATCGTGTAGCGGTTGGGCTTGGCCTCATTGAAGTCGTCCGAGCGATGGTGAATCCCGGTGTGGGATGTGTCGTCCATCACCCAAAGCCGCTGCTCAACCAAATGCCGCTCGAGAGGCGCATCATCCCGGAAATCCGGGATGATCTTCTCCAGCATGTTCGCGTACATGATTGCGCCCTGAACATTCTTGGAGCCCGGATATTCGCCCCGTTCCAACTGCAGCACCTTCAGGCCGTGGCTTGCCATGGTATAAGCAGCAGCGTTCCCGGACATGCCGGCCCCAACAACAATGGCGTCGAATTTTTCCTCGATCATGTCCATCTCCCTAGCTCGCAAGCTTATCGCGACTGTGGGGCGACAGCCGCCGGGTGAAGGCTTCCGTCAGTGCGGGCAGGAAGCGGATCGCGTCGGTGACGATCCCAAGGTGGGCGAAATCGAAAATCGGCGCTTTCGGGTCGGTGTTGATGGCCACGATGAGATCCGCCCCTTCGACGCCGACCCGGTGCTGGACGGCGCCGGAAATTCCGGCCGCTATGTAGAGCTTCGGCCGGATGGTCTTGCCTGTTTGGCCGATCTGCCGGTCAGCCGAGAGCCAGCCCTTCTGGACCAACGGGCGCGAACAGCCATGCTCGGCGCCAATTGCTCGCGCGAGATCCTTCACAAGCTGCAGGTTCTCCGCTGCGCCTAGACCAAGGCCCCCCGCAACCACAATGTCGGCATAGGCGAGATTTGCCTTTGCCGACTGGCTATCCGGAAGGAAACCGAGGACTTTGGTAATGATCTCGTCCTCGGCAACCGACAGCTTGTGATTGATGACACGCCCGACCGGCGTATCCACCCGCTGCGGCATGGGCATGACCCTCGGTCGCACAGTCGCCATCTGCGGCCGGTAATTGAGCGTATAGATCGTGCACAACAAGGAACCGCCGAAAGTCGGACGGGTCGCGGCGAGCGAACCGTCGGCATCGACATCGAGTTCGGTGCAGTCGGCCGTGAGCCCTGTCTGCAAGGTCGTCGCCACCGAACCGGCGAGATCCCTGCCGAGTGTGGTCGCCCCGAGAAGCAGGATCTCGGGTTTGTGAGTATCGACCAGATCCGTCATCGCCTTAGTGAAAGGCTCGTTCCGATAGTCGGCAAGCAGCGGCGCCTCGACGTAGTAGACAAGGTCGGCGCCATACGCGAAAGCCTCGGCCACCGCAGACTGCGTGGTCTCTCCCGGCGGTCCGAGCACAATCCCCGCAAGCTCGACGCCAAGCTTGTCGGCGAGCTTGCGGCCTTCGCCGAGCAGTTCGAATGATACGGGATGGACTTGGCCGCGTTCGAGCTCGATAAAGACCCAGACGTGGCGGTAGTCCTTGAAATGCTCGGGCAGTTCCTTTTTTGTGCCGGCACGTCCGGCGGCAGGGCGAGGGGTTTCTCGGTTCGTGGTCGACATCGTCTCTCCTTGCCGTCACGCGCCGCCGTTGAAGGCGAGCTCCTGTTCCAGCGCTGGCTGGCGGGTCAAGATTGCGGCGATGAGTTCGTCAGCGAGATCGCGCAAGGTCATCTCGGCGGTGTCGACTAGTGCTGCTTTTTCCGACCGCGCAGTAGGGGCGAAGACGCGCTTGACGACCGTTGGCGAGCCGCGCAGGCCGCATCTGGTGAGGTCATCAATGCCGGCGTCGGCCGCACTCCATCTCAAGACCTGGCTGCGAGCGGCGCACAGAGCATCCTCGAGCGAGCCCCGACGGATCTCGTTGGTGCCTTCCAGCATGGTGATGAGACAAGGGAGCCTGCTCCTCAGCATCTGCGTGCCGCCTTCACACCGGCGCTCGACCTTGATCTCGCGCGCAGCAAGATCAACGGAGGGGATCTTCGCGACATAGGTGAGTTGCAGGAGATCGAGGCGCTTGGCGATGCCGGGCCCGACCTGGGCGGTGTCGCCATCGATGGTCTGCTTGCCGGTGAAGACGATGTCTGGCGTGCCGAACGTGTCGCCGACCTTCGCGATTGCCTGGGAAAGGGCGAAGGAGGTCGCCAGGGTGTCGGAGCCGGCAAAATAGCGGTCGGTCAATAGCACCGCACGGTCGGCACCGTAACCGAGCGCCTTGCGCAACGCGTCCTCCGCCATGGGCGGACCCATGCTGAGCACGGTGACTTCGCCGCCATAAGTGTCGCGCAGTCTGAGCGCTTCTTCGAGGGAGAATAGGTCGTAAGGATTGATGATAGTAGGCACACCCTGGCGCATGATCGTGTTCGTGACGGGATGGACCCGTATCTGTGCCGAGTCCGGCACCTGCTTGATGCAGACTACGATGTGCATTGACGATCTCTCTGGGGTTCTATCGGGATGCGGGGGCCTGGCAGTTGATCTTTGGCAGCATCATTCGTGCCAACTGCTTTGCGTGCTCCTATTCTTGAAGAGTCGGCTGGATCCGCTCAGAGGCGCGTTCATGATGACCCGATTTGTCGGCTTCTCGACATTGTCGCGTCGCAACCATGTCGCGCTCATTCTTTTGCGAACCGCTTCAGTACGGACTCGAACGGGACGAAGGTGCGGCCAGGCGTGGCAGGCTTGTTCGGATCGTGGTCTTTGAGCACCTTGAAGATCCGGTGCGTCAGCGGCGAGGAAGTCGCGAAATCCTCATAGGCGCGCTCAAGCGTGGCGCGCACCCGCGCGGCGACCACCTGGTCGGGCAGATCGGATAGATCTTCTTCGGCAAGGTATTGGCCCACACGCTTCATGATATGAAGCCGTGAGACATTCAGCACCTTCGGATCATAGGAGACCCCAAGGAGCGCGAAGAACTCCTCCGCGGCCGACAGGCCCTTCAGTCGCGCGAGGATGTCCCTAACATCGATGGGGCGGCTGTCAGCGGAACAATTCATTGCATTCTCCCAACCGTGGTGTCGCTGCCTTCGTCGCACAGCTGGCCTGGACCGGCGAGATCCGCGAGGCGTGTCTCGCTGCACATTCCATCGTAGAGTTCGACCAGTTGATCTGCAGTGACGGTCGATTTGGTCTCGGCCGCCTTGCGGCGGACGCGGGCCACCATCGCGGCTGCCAGATCCGGATCGAGATCGCGACCGCTTTCGCTCAGCACACGGGCAATCGCGGTAGCGCCGGAATGCTTACCGATGACGATACGCTGGCAGCGGCCCACGAGTGCCGGGTCGAGCCCCTGATAGGCGCGCGAGTCCTTCAGCAGCCCTGCGACGTGAGTGCCGGATTCGTGGGTGAAAACATCGGCGCCGACGACCGGCTTGATAGCCGCGGTCTGCCGGCGGGCGGCCGAAGCCACCTGGGCGGCGAGGTAGGGCAATGCGGTCAGCTCGATGCCGGTATCCGCGCCGTCAATGACGGCCATCGCGGCCGCCACTTCTTCCAGCGCGGCATTGCCCGCACGCTCGCCGAGCCCGAGTACGGTGACGGAGGCATGGCGCGCGCCCGCGCGGATCGCGGCCAGCGTGTTGGCGGCCGCAAGGCCGAGATCGTTGTGCGCATGAAATTCGAGGTCGATTTCAGACTTCGCCATGAGCTGGGCAATAAGTTCGAAAGTCGAAAACGGGTCGAGAATGCCGACCGTATCGGCCAGCCTGATGCGGCTTGCGCCGGCCCGCGCAGCCGTTTCGATGACGCGTGCAAGATGATCTCCATCAGCCCGCGAGGCATCCTCGCAGCCCACCGCGACGAAGAAGCCGGCAGCGACTGCCCGCCTCACCATATCATCGATGACCTGGAGCGCTCCCGCCTGGTCGAGGCCGAGTTTGGCGGCAAGTTGAATGTCCGACGCAGGCAGCGACAGATTGACGGCGCCGACGCCGCTCTCGGTCGCTGCGTCGAGATCCCGCGCCTTCATCCGGCACCAGGCCATGAGCCGAGCCGGGAGACGCCGCGCGACCGCGGCGCGAATTGTTTCGATCTCGTCAGCGCCCATGATCGGCGTGCCGATCTCGATCTCTGGGACGCCGGCGGCCGCAAGAGACTCGGCCAGCTCCAGCTTTTCCGCCGTCGTAAAGGCGACACCGGGCGCCTGCTCGCCGTCGCGCAAGGTCGTGTCGTTGAGAAAGACATCACGGCTCATGAATGGCAGCCTGTTCTGCTGCCGCTCAGGCATAGACCGGATCGAACGTCTTCGGGACTTCGCCCGCGCGGCCCAGAACCGGGAGAGCCACGCAGCTTCTCCACGATTGCCGGTATGACCTCAAGCACCCGGTCGACGTCTTCTTCGCTGTTGTCGCGCGCCAACGAGAAGCGGACCGCCCCGTGTGGGATCTTCATCGCGCTCAGGACATGGCTGGGTTCCATTGAGCCGGAGGTGCAGGCGGAGCCGGAGGAACAGGCGATGCCCACGCGGCTGAGCAGATGTGGGATTCCATCGCTTTCGGTATGTTCAAAGGAGATGTTTGCGGTGTTTGGCAACCGCTCCATGGGATCGCCAGTGACACAGGTGTTTGGGATGCGCTGGAGGATGCCATCCTCCAGGCGGTCGCGCAGCGACTTTACCCGTGTGGTCGCGTCGTCCATGAATTTCAAGGCGAGTTCGGCTGCCATGCCGAGCCCGACTATGCCGGGCGTGTTCTCGGTACCGGCACGCCGGTCGCGCTGTTGGTGCCCTCCCTTGATCATCGAGTGGAAGTGCACGCCACGCCTTATCCAAAGTGCGCCGATCCCTTTGGGGCCATGAAGCTTGTGGCCCGAGAGCGAGAGCATGTCGATAGTCGTCGATTTCAGGTCTATCGGAAGCTTGCCAACCGCCTGCACTGCATCGGTATGGAAAAGGGCGCCGATTTCCTTGGCCAGCTCGGCAAGCTTGGCCACGGGAAAGATCGTACCGGTCTCGTTGTTCGCCCACATTATCGAGACGACTGCCACATGGGGCGAGAGGGCTGCCTTGTAGGCTTCGAGGTCAAGCCGGCCACGACGATCCACCGGGATCCTGTGGACCTTGACGCGGCGAGTCTGCTCAAGATGCGCGCACAGCGTCAATACGGCGGGATGCTCGACCACGGACGTCACGATCTCGGGTCGGTCGGGCCTGGCCTCGAGCGCCGAAAGAATAGCTGCGTTGTCGCTTTCTGTTCCTCCCGAGGTGAAGGTGATCTCATCATCGAACTGCGCGCCGATCAGCGCCTGCAACCGCCGCCGCGCCTTTTTCATCGCCGCACCGACTGAGGCGCCAAAAGCATGTGCGGACGAAGGATTGCCGAATTGATCGGTAAAAAACGGCAACATCGCTTTCACAACGTCAGGATCGGCCCGTGTCGTTGCATTGTTGTCCAGGTAGACAGGCCTCATACGAACGGTCCTCAGTTAACTGAAGGACTTGCCGCAGGCGCACTTCTCCCGCGCGTTGGGGTTGTCGAAGACAAAGCCGGACGAGTCGAGCCCGGTGACGAAATCGACGGTCATGCCGGCTACATGGGGCTGCGAGTCTGCGTCCACAAACAGCTTGACCCCGTCTGTCTCGGTGATGACATCGCCCTGGCGCGAGACGCTCTCCAGGCCCATTATGTATTTGAAGCCGGCGCAGCCGCCGGTCTGGACCATAATGCGAAAGCCTTCCGCCGGCTCGCTGGCGCGTGAAAGAGCGGTCTTGACGGCGGCAACAGCGTTGTCGGTGAGCGTAATCATGGCGAGATTTCTCCTCAATCCGTGAACGTCTTTGCGGATCACGTTGCAGGGACCGTGCCAAAGGGAAAAACTGCTTCAATACGGCGCGATTCCTCTAGAAACGCTATCAATCTTGTTGGGCATTGCTGGAAAGACGTCGGGCATCCGACAAGCACTGTCGGGTTTGTCGAGTACCTCACACAAAGTGTCCGGCCTCGGTCCCACTGAACTCTCACGTAAATCATTGATGAGTGTGCAGAAGATTTTTTCTGCGCTTCTTCAGGCGAATTGGCATGACTTTTGAAACGCATGTCGGCGATGCGGCAAAAACCGCCGAGGCGACAATCATGCCGCGATCACCCTCGCGATCGATCGAATGAAGCAAGGAAAGCAACATGTCAGGTCTGGGTCAGAACCGCTCTGCGCCGGTGGAATCGGCTCTCCGCCGCTCACACGACACGCCCGGCTTCGATGGCGATCACGCACTGTCGCCAGCAACGCCCTGTTCCTGGACGAGCACGAGGCTGACCACCCGGCAGGGCAGAAAGCAGGGCTAACACATGGACCAGCGCGAGAAACCGACGCCGCACGAAATCCGGCGGGCGCAGCAAGACAATCCGAAGATCCGTGAGCATGATCTCGCCGCCCGACTGGGCATTTCTGAGGCCGAACTTGTCGCCGCGCATTGCGGCCTCGCCGCGGTTCGTGTCGAGCCGCGCGTCAATGATCTGCTGGCCGGCCTCGGAACGGTCGGCGAGGTGATTGCGCTGACCCGCAATGAAAGTGCAGTGCACAAAAAGATCGGCGTATACGACAAGGTAGTCACCGGCAACAAGCATGCTCTGGTACTTGGCGACGACATCGACTTGCGTATCTTCCCGAAAGTTTGGGCGTATGGCTTTGCCGTCGAGAAGCGCAATGGCAACGACATCAGCCGCAGCCTGCAATTCTTTGATGCCGCCGGCAAGGCGATACACAAGGTGCAACTCGGGCCCGCCTCAAACCTCGATGCTTATCAGAAGCTGGTGGCTAAGCTGGAATCCTCGAACCAGGAGCCGATGATAGCTGTCAAGGCGAGCGGGGTCGACGATGACGTAGAGGTTCCCGATCAAGCCGCCACGGTGGGCGATCTACGCGAGTGCTGGAGCCAACTGACCGACGTGCATCAGTTCTTCGGCATGCTGAAGACACTGAAGCTCAGCCGCTGCCAGGCGATTCGTATGGTCGGCGAGGATTACGCCTGGGCGCTCGATAAGGATGCCATTGGCGCCATGTTTCAACAGGCGGCCGAAGACGAAATGCCGATTATGTGCTTTGTCGGCAACCGTGGCTGCATCCAAATCCATGCCGGTCCGATCAAGCCGGTCAAAACAATCTGGCCGTGGATCAATGTGCTCGACGAGACCTTCCACTTGCATCTCGCGACTCATCACATCCGCGAGGTCTGGGCCGTTCGCAAGCCGACCAAGTACGGTCACGTCACCTCGCTCGAAGCCTACGGCGCCGACGGCAAGATGATCATCCAGTTCTTTGGCAAGCGCCAAGAAGGCCAGGGCGAGCGCGAGGACTGGCGGTTCCTGGCCGAAACCCTGCCACGCATTGCTGGTCCGACCGCCGCATGAGTGCGGCCGATCCCTTGCGCGCAGGTCGGCTGCATCGCCCAACGCAATCACAATGAGCGTGAGGCGGGACTTACCGGGCACGGGCAATCGACTTTATGACCGGCCGTGCAATCTCGATCGAGCGATGCCTGACATTCAGGAGAAGCCAAATGGCGACAAATCCAGTTCCAGATCATGTCCCGCCCGAAATGGTGAGGGACTTCAGCCTGTTTACTTCGCCCGGCATGTCACCTACTCCCAACGGGGATCCGCACGCAGCAGTCGCTTGCGTCCATGCCGGGCCGCCGATCTTTTATTCGCCCCTCAACACGCGCGACGGCCGGGGTACCTGGGTGATCACCCGCGCTAGCGACCAGCGTAGGGTGCTGCAGGACACCGAAACCTTTTCCAGCCATCGCAACATCTTTGCCTCCGCGCTGGGCGAAAGCTGGCCGATGATCCCGCTTGAACTCGATCCTCCGGCCCATGGCGTCTTTCGCTCACTGCTCAATCCGCTGCTTTCGCCAAAGCGGGTGTCGGCATTGGAGCCGGCCGTCCGCGAGCGGGCAATTAGGCTCATCGACGGGATCGCCGCATCGGGCACAAGTTGCGACGTCATGAAGGATTTCGCATTTCCGTTCACGGTCAGCATCTTCCTTCATCTCCTGGGTCTGCCGGATGACCGGATCGATACATTTGTCGGATGGGCGAGGGATCTGCTCCACGGCGACGATGTGAAACGGCCGGCCGCAGCCCGGACGATCGTTTCGTTCATTGATGAACTTGCAGCCGCCCGCCGCGAGGACCTGGTTGACGATTTCATGACCTTCATCGTGCAGGCACAGGTCGAGGGGCGCCGCCTGACGAAACAGGAAGTGCGCGGCGTCGGCGTGCTTGTTTTCGTTGCCGGGCTCGACACTGTTGCAGCAGCCATTGGCTTTGACCTGGCCTATCTCGCACGCAACCTCAAGGATCAGGAACTGCTTCGCAGCGAACCGGAGCGGATCGTGCTCGCAGCCGAAGAATTGCTGCGCGCCTATCCGACCGTTCAGTTGATCCGCGTGGCAACGAAAGATATCGACTTCGAAGGCGCGCCGATCCGCAAGGGAGACTATGTTTCCTGCGCCACGATGATCGCCAATCGCGATCCAGCGGAATTCGAATGCCCCAACACGGTCGATCTTGCGCGAGAGGACAACCGCCATGCCACGTTTGGCTATGGTCCCCACCGTTGCCTCGGCTCACACCTTGCCCGGCGCGAGATCGTCATTGGCCTTGAGGAATGGCTGGCGCGCATCCCGGCCTTCAGGATCAAGGAGGGGACGGCGCCCATCACCTCTGGCGGCCATGTGTTCGGGATCGAAAACCTGATCCTGGACTGGTCCTGACCAAGACTCGCGCCAAGCCGAGGCAAAGACAATGGAGGCAGCGCCATGCGCATCATCGTCCAAAATGCCAAATGCCAGGGTCACGCCAGATGCGCGGCGCACGCGCCACACATCTTCAAGCTCGATGACGCGGGTTACATCCTGCCCGGTAACATCGAAGTTGCGGAAGGGGAGGAGCTGACCGCATCGCGAGGCGCGCGATCCTGCCCCGAACGTGCACTTGAAATTGACCGCGAGCCCTGCAGCGCGGTTTGAATCGGATGTGTTTCCACCGAGAGTCTGGCGGGCATGCAAGGGATCGACAGTGTGGGCCCCACATGGAACGGACGGCACGCACCTTCTGTCCCATCACCGTCCCCGTTCAACTGCGCAGCGAGCATCTGCGGCACCAAGGTGCTCCCCCATGATGGCCAACCGCCAGCGCGGCGGTTCGCGAAATACCTCTTCCAACCACAGAATAAAACAGAGCCGATGGACCAGACGAAAATTGCCCAACTAATCGACCGTGAGGCGATCCGCGACTGCCTCTATCGGTACTGCCGCGGGATCGACCGAGCCGATGAGGCGGCGCTACGCAGCGCATACTGGCCCGATGCGCATGACAATCATGGAGCATATTGCGGCCCTGCGGAGGGCTTCATCCAGTTTGCACTCGGCGTCTTCAAGACCGGACCCCGTAACATACACCAGATCACCAACATCCTGATCGAATTCATCAGCTCGGCAGAGGCTGCGGTCGAGAGCTATTTCACTGCGCTGCAACGCGCACCAGACAAAGACCGAGACCTACGCCAGACGCTCCTGTGCGGCCGTTACTGCGATCTGTTTCACAAGAGGGAAGGGGAGTGGCGGATTGCCGAACGGACGGTCGTCTACGATTGGCTCGAGGAGCAGATTCCACCAGCGATCGTTGAGGCAGAACAGTTCGGCCCGAGACGGCCGATTGGAGCATCGCATCCGGACGATCCGGTCTACAGGCTCGGAAAGCGCATTCCTTCTCGCCATGACTCTTCGCCGGTTTCGAACGACAGAGCCGCATCTGCCGTGGAGAACAAAGGCTATGACAACTTTGCAATGCCAAAGCGATCCCGGCGAAAGACTGCCCGGTGAAGGTGCGCCAAATTGGATTGCCTTTCTGCTCGCGACGGCGTGAGCGATCGGGCTCTGTCCCACGAGCCCGCCGACGACACTGGTCGTGCCCAAATGTGCGGGACCTTGGCAGCGCCGATCATCGAGGCAAACTCCTGTCCTTGGCCGGTTTATCAGCAACCTCGGCTAGCAGTTTGGAAGTTGGACCGCTGCCGGATCGCTGCGTCGTCTTTCCGGGTCTGCAACTGGCCATCGCCAGGACCCGACGCTGTAGCGCAATGTATCATTTTGCCGCTCAAAAAATTGAAGGGCTGAAATCGCTGAAGGGAGCGCGGGAGAAGTTTTTATGATGCAGACAGGACGCATCGTCATCATTACGGGCGCTGCGGGTGGGATCGGCCGTGCCCTGGTCGAAATTCTTGCCAGGGATGGAGACACTGTCGTTGCGGTAGACCTCCCTGGCAGTGGCGTCGTTGAACTGGCCCGTGGTCTCGGCCACCCGCATCTCGGCCTCGAGTGCGACGTCTCGCGGGAGGAGGATGTCCTCGCGCTTTACGGTCGCCTCGAAGCACAGTTCGCCCAGATCAGCGTCCTCATCAACAACGCCGCGATGGGACCCACCATGGCTGCGAGCGTCGACACGGGTGTCGACGCCTTCCGCCTCGCCCTGGCAGTAAATTTGATTGGACCGTTCGTCATGGCCCGCGAAGCGGCGAGGCGCATGAGGCCAGGCGGTGCCATCGTCAACGTCGCTTCGATGGCGGGCATCGTCGGCAATCCCAAGCGCAACGCCTACGCGGCCTCGAAAGCGGGCCTGATCTCGTTGACGAAGTCGCTTGCATGCGAGTGGGCTTCTCGCGGCATTCGCGTGACAGCGCTAGCGCCCGGCTACGTGCGCACGCCGATGGTGGCAGAACTGGAACGCGCCGGCAAAGTGGACCTAGCGGCGGTGCGCCGCCGCGTGCCGCTGGGGCGCTTGGCGCGCCCGGACGAGATCGCCCTCGCCGTGCGTTTTCTGACCAGCTCGCAGGCGCGCTATATCACCGGTTCAGTGCTGGCGGTCGATGGAGGCTGGATGTCATTCAACCAGCCGGGGGATGCGCACCCGCCGGTGGATGAGACGCCCCAAGCCGAACTCTGCTGTCCGGCCGAATGCACCGACGCGCGAATCGTGCTCGTCACCGGCGGCGCGAACGGCATAGGCGCGGCCGTCGCTCGCCGCTTTGCTGCAAACGGCGATACAGTTGTGATTGCTGACAGAGATGGCGCTGCAGCGGCAGAGCTCGCTGCGTGGCTCCGCGGCAAGAACCCGGCCAAATGCGTGGATGTGGCCGTCGAGAGCGAGGTGGTAGCGCTATTCGAGGAGCTGCGGGCGCGCTTCGGGCGCATCGATGTGCTCGTCAACGGTGCTGCTGTCGTCGACACTATGTTGTTGGGAATCGAACAAATACCGGAACACATCGAACACGTCCTGGATGTCAATCTTACCGGCGCCTTCACTTGCGCGCGCGAGGCGGTTAAGGCGATGCGCGCTGGCGGCGTGATCCTCAACATCGGATCGATCAACAGCTTTCTGCCGTTCGCGCCGCGCCATGCCTACGGTGCCTCCCAGGCGGGGCTGGACATTCTGACCCGATGCTTGGCGGCCGAACTCGGGCCGGTCGGCATTCGGATGGCCACCGTCGCTCCTGGCTACATTTGTATGCCTGGCGTTCCTCAGTTGGCGAAGGTCGGCCGCATCGACATGACCACGATCGCACGACGCATCCCGATGGGCAGGATGGGACAGCCCGAAGACGTCGCTGACGCAGCGTTCTTCCTGGCTTCGTCTGCCGCCTCATACGTCAACGGCTCCATTCTGTACGTGGACGGCGGCTGGACCTCTTTCGGTGATGCGGGAAACGCCAGCGAACCGGATAACGAGTATTTTGCGGAGACCGCGTGTTAACTGTCGATTTTTCGCCAGGCGACCGGCTGCGGACTCATCGAAGACGAGGACGCCCAAGGCTTCGGGGTCCGGCTACGCGCCGCGCCTGCACTGCTGCGACCGAAGATGTCATCTTCGGCGTTGACGAAAAAACGTCCGTCCCCCATCGCGGTCGAAATAGTTCCAACCGCTCCATGCGCCTGCAACCGCCGAATGGCGAGCGGTTTGCGGCAAGACCATGCCGGCGCCAAGGGCTGGATCGACACCGCGGCCAACGCCTTGTGCGCGTACCCAGCGCATCCCCCGATCGGCAGATTCCCTCTGTAAGCAAGGAAACACTATGGAATTCGCGACCTTCATCCTGGCCGCCCAGCGCGGCTATCATCAGTCGTGCGAGAGCGTTATCCGCAACTCTATCGAACAGGCCATCGTTTCGGAGCAAGCCGGCTTCGATACCGCGTGGTTCGCGGAGCACCACTTCAACAATTATAGCCTCATTCCCTCGCCCTTGATGATGGTGGCGCATTGCGCCGGCGTGACGAGCACCATTCGCCTCGGCACTGCTGTGTGCGTGCTGCCGCTCTATCAACCGCAGCGCCTGCTTTCCGAGATCGGCTTCGCCGACATCGTTGCGAACGGCCGTCTCGAGCTCGGCGTCGGCTCGGGATACCAGCAATTCGAGTTCGAGCGCTTCGGCGTCAATATCGATGAGGCGCCGACGGTCTTTTCGGAATACTTGGACATCCTTCTGAAGGGCCTCAACCAAAACATCTTCGAGCACGACGGCCGGTATGAGAACATACCCCCCACCGCGATTTCGGTTCGCACCGTCCAGAAGCCGACCCCGCCGATCTGGATCGCCGGCGGGACCGCGCGCATGGCCCGAGCCTATCGTGAGGGACACAACTTTTTTGTCACGGCATTTCACAATGGCTTGGAGACTTTGAGCACTCTGCGCGACGCAATCGAGAAGGTGGCGGCTGACGAAGACAAGAATGTCACGGACGCCAAGATATCTCTGTTGCGTTGCTGCTATGCCAGCGACGACGAGGCAGAGATCAACAGTTATCTCGACAATGCCCGCTTCCAGCGCCGGCTGTCTGAAGCACTGCATCAGCGGCGCCAGCAGAGCCTGGACGGCTATCTGCTGAAGGAGACTCCGACGCAGCAGGATCTTTCATTCGAGACGATGCGCCGAAACCTGCCGGTCGGCAGCGTGAATCGAGTGATCGATCGCCTACTGGAAGAGATCGATATCTTAAAACCGGACCAGATCGCAATTCAGACCCAGTTGGGGGATTTCGACCAAAAGACAATGCTACGCCAGATCGAGCTCTGGGGAGACAAGATCATCCCGGCGGTCAACAAGTCGCTCGCTCATCAGAGGGGGTGATGGGACAAAACAAGGAGAATGGCACCCATGTTCGCCCACGACTGCGGCTGCCTCGGTACTGGCCAATCGGCGCGGATGGAGCTCGAGTTTGACCGGCATGTGCTTGCCTGCGTGCTTTCGTGTGCGCTCGAAGAAGTCGGGGCCGGCGAGGCGACGGTGACGGAAGCAACCGGCCTTTCGCACGCCGAGCTGCGCGATCTCCTGACCGGCAGCTTCCCTGCTATCCCTGTCGACGCGTTCTCACTGGAAGAGGGGGGCGAGCCCGAGCCGGACCCGGAGGAAGAACTTCTGCGCGAGCTGCTCCTGGCCCATGCCCTGCCGGGCGATCCGGCAAGCGCCCGGTTCGCCAAGATCATCGCCCGGCGTGCCATGCGCAACGACCATCTCTGGCAGGACCTTGGCCTTTTCGATCGGACTGAGCTCAGCCGCCTGCTTGCCAGGCATTTTCCGACGCTGGCGGCCGGCAACACCCAAAACATGAAATGGAAGAAATACCTTTACCGCAAGCTCTGCGAGGCCGAAGGTTTTTTGCTATGCACCGCGCCGAGTTGCCGGGAATGCAATGATTTCCAAAGCTGCTTCGGCCCGGAAGAAGGCGAAAGTCGCCTCGCCCGTATCAGGAACGGGATCGCGTTGGATCAAGAGGCGCTTTCGTCGGCGTTATGAGGCGGCCGACCTTGATCGCCCCTGGCCATGGGCTGTCACACGGGAGGAGGGATGTTTATCGCCCTGATCGCGATGAACGGGTCGAGTTCGGCTCAGGGTCGAAACCTTCTTTTGTCGGAAGCAGGACAACAAACGGATCCCAAGGACCGCGCCCTCTCACGCAAAAAAACACGCGGCTCTGGCTGGTGTCAGGGCGATGCGGTGTTCGAGCACGGCGAAACGATCCGAGCCATGATTGCTTGTAAAGCGGTCGCTCGGTCGCTACGGCGCTGTTGAGGGCGCGCTCCCTCGCTCCCTACCGTCTCAGCCCTTGTTCGACGCAACGGCGGGCGTGGAGAACATCTGGCGGGGCGCTGCCGCTCCTCGCCCCGACGCATCCCGGTGATTATGGAGGACACAACGAAACGCCACGAGTTCCGAGGTTCCAGTACCGTTCGGGTCAGGCGGGGCGCGCGGAATTGGGTGCGTGGGTAAACTGGGAACGACAACGTGGTTGTCAGAAGACATCAGCCTCCCGCGTCAAATAGGGCCGAGGCCTTCATGGCCGCTTCTCAAAGCGTTTTGGAGTAAGGGAAAAATGGGCGAGCACCCGTATCATCGCCATCGCTTCCGCCCACCATCGCATAGGCGCTGAAAGCAGGCATCGGGGAACACATCTCCAGGATTTTGCGAGTGGTTCCTTTACCATGGCATTCGATCACGGCCGCGTACGATTTTCGAACTGCTCTTGCTCCGACCTTTCTATGCGCAAGAAAAGGCCTCCGCGCAATTATAGTTGCGCATAAAGAGAATAGTTGCGCACAACCCCTTCAATGTTGCGCATAGCTATCTCCGCCACGTCGATCAGCTTGCTTCCGATAGTGCCGCATACCGCGTTCCGGCGATCATGCGGCGGGCGTAGTCGCGGCCGACTGACACAGGCAGCCCGCCTGCGGTGAGATCGCGCCGCGGTCCCGTTGCCGTCACATGAAGAGAAAGTACCATGACTACCGAGTTTCAACCGGTCGTTTGGGGACGCGAAGAACCGGCCATAGCATTCGGGGTGACGGACTCGATCAATTCGACCGCAAGCGGCCCGGAGAAAGGCAAAAGCAGCCTCGCACGGATCAGGAACGGGATCGCTTGGATTAAGAGCCGCGTTCGTCGGCGGTATCAGGCGGCCAATCTTGATCGCCGTTGAGCCGTAGGCGTTTTTCCCGGCGCCGTTGCACGGAGGAGGGGATGTTCATCGCCTCGCGGTATTTTGTGACGGTGCGGCGCGCAACATTGATGCCGGTTTCCTTCAGCCGGGCGGAGATGTCGTCGTCGGAAAGCACGTCACCGGGCGGTTCTTGAGCAATCATCGCTTTGATCCGATGGCGGACAGCTTCGGCGGAGTGCGCGTCGCCGCCTTGGCACGAGGCGATCGCGACAGTGAAAAAATACTTGAGCTCGAACACCCCGCGTGGCGTAAGCATATACTTGTTCGAGGTGACCCGGCTCACCGTCGACTCGTGCACGTTGATTGCCTCAGCGACAGTCCTGAGATTGAGAGGCCGCAGGTGGGCGACTCCGTGTTCCAAGAAGGCATCCTGTTGGCGCACGATTTCAGCCGCAACCTTGAGAATCGTCTTGGCACGCTGATCGAGGCTGCGGATTAACCAGTTCGCGCTCTGCAGGCATTCGTTCAGAAATGCTTGATCTTTCGAATTCCGGACGGTGTGTCGCGAGACTTCAGCATAGTAGGTTTGGTTGATCAAAACCTTGGGCAGCGCGTCCGGATCAAGTTCGATCTGCCATCCACCTCCGGGCGAAGGCGTGACCCAGACGTCGGGTATGATGGATTCCGGCGCTCCGGATTGGAATGCGTTTCCAGGCTTGGGATCGAGCGCACGGATTTCATGCAACATCTCGAGAAGATCGTCCTCATCCACGCAGCAATGCTGCTTCAATGCCTGAAAATCTCGTCGCGCAAGCATCTCAAGGTTGGCAACCAAAGCGGCCATCGCCGGGTCGAACCGGTCTCGCTGGCGCAACTGGATCTCGAGACATTCGCTGAGAGTGCGAGCAAAAATTCCCGGTGGATCAAAGTGCTGCAAGGTTGCGAGAACCCGCTCCACATCCGTCTCCCGGGCGTTTAGGCTGCCGGTCAGTTCCAGAAGGTCCACCCGAAGATAGCCGGTGTCTTCCAGATGAGCGGCAAGCTCGCTGGCAATCAGCCGCTCCTGAGGTGTGAATGCAGTGAGCGCGATCTGACCAGCGACATGGTCGTGCAATGTTTCGGTGGAGGCGGCAAACTCGTCCAGGGCAGGGCGATTATCCGCGGGGATGTTCGTCGTGTTGCGAAGTGATTTCCATTCCCCGGGCCGCTCGGGGGACTGCGCCCTCGTCGGCCTATCAATGTCGTTTTCGCGTGCGCCGGTGTACTGATCGTCTCCTGAGTTCGGTAAAACATCGCCAAGAGCCTCGCCGTCGTTTGAAGCAGGCTCCAAAAGGGGATTCTTCTCGAGTTCCTGCTCCACGAATTGATGCAGCTCGGCACGAGCCAGTTGCAGCAGGCGAATCGACTCAATGAGCTGAGGCGATGCCACCATCGATTGCTTCTGGCGTTGAAGCAGCCTTGCCGAGGACAGCATGTTGAGCGCGAAACTCCTATCGAGGAGGCTCTTGGCCGTGTGTAGTGGGCTGCCAGACGTTCACTCGGTCATGCGGCGGCCTTCAGTGTCTCAAGAACGTTTTGCGGGGATGAGATGTCATAGGGATCGGTCTCGCAGTTGTCGGAGAAACCTTCTTCCTCAAACCACTGTTCCACCGCGCCGTCGTTGATCAGGGCGGCGTAGCGCCAGGAGCGCATTCCGAAGCCGAGATTGTCCTTCGCAACCAGCATGCCCATTTTGCGCGTGAACTCGCCTGAGCCGTCCGGGATAAGCTCGACCTTCTGCAGCCCCAAGGATTTGCCCCACGCATTCATGACGAAGGCGTCGTTGACCGAGACGCAGTAGATTGCGTCAATTCCCTCCTTCTCAAACTCGCCATAGAGCTTTTCGAAATCGGGTAGCTGGTAGGTCGAGCAGGTCGGGGTGAAGGCGCCTGGCAGCGAGAACAAGATGACGCACTTGCCGTCGAAATAGTCATCGGATGTCTTGTCTTCCCAACGGTATGGATTTGGCCCCTCGATGGACTCATCGCGAACACGGGTGCGAAAGGTAACGAAGGGAACCTTCTTCGTGACGGTCATCAAGTTGCTCCTTTTAGAAGAAAACTGAGGCATGGCTTCTCGATTGGGGCCGACGCAGCGTCGGCTCGGGAGGCATGCCGGACATGAGTTGAAGGCCTTTGCGGCTTCCAAATCGCTCTTCCATCCGGTGGTACGGGAAGGGCTTGGCCCATCCGCTTCGTCATCCGAACGGCCGGATCGGTATGAGTGATTTGGGCGGATCGAGCAACCCTTTTACGGCAATCGGCGCTGGAAGGGTTATCGATGACCGGCTGCTTGTCTTCGAGGAGAAAGTATTGGTGATCGACAGTGTCAGCGTCGAAATAGGCGTGTGACGCCGCAATTGTGAGGTCGCGCAAGATCCTCGCTTCACGAAACTGGTTCAGCGTTTTGTAGATGGTTGCCAGTGACGCGCCGACGCTGGCTTGGGTGGCCCTTTGATGGAGCACTTTAGCATTCACATGCTGATGAGGACCGGCAAGCAGCAATTGGGCCAACGCCACGCATTTGGATGTCGGCATCCGATGAGACGTGCGCACAAAAGCTAGCGAGCACGGGCTCCTGGAGGGGACGACCTCCCGACGTTTGTCCGCAATGGGCACCGTCGCCTCAAGCGCTTGTCTGGAGCGTCGCCTTTCAGCCATGGTTCTCTCGTAGTTTGTGTGTGGTTCGATGGTTCTGATGAGTTGGCGCAAATGCCATGCCATCTGACTTGAAAGCACAGATCGCAGCGATTTCGCTTTGAAGGACCACGCCTTCGGGGTAGCCGCGCGGCAAAGCCCGCCGGCTAGGTCGGTGATCTGATCAGGCTAGACTCGCGGGCTGCGAAACGTCAAAGCCCGTCCGCCGCAGCGATTGCGGCATCAACAGTCCCGCATCGATCACCAGTTTCTTTTCCGGCGCTGCTTTGTCGCTGCGGCGGCGGCCCGCGGGCTCGGTCATCGAGAACGTTTAATGCTCGGAGAAATGAAAGCCGTCTCGAACAGGCCGATTCGATCAATCTTCTTGTGTCCGGAGGGGGACAAAAATGTCGGAAGCCCAACCAAAGGGCGAGAGGGCGGACCGCGGGAACGGAGAAGCGGTGCGCCGGACGAGATGAAAACTGGGCACTCATGACCATCCCCATCAACCTTAAGCGCATATTCGTCATGGTCGTCATCGCCGAAACCGAGGCTCCGCAGCAGTCGTGGATGATTGTTCACTATGTCGAATTGATCCGTGAGAGAGCTCAACTCAATCCAATTCGAACTTGTTCGTAATGGCTATGTCCTCGAGATAGACGACCTTGCGGCGCTGTGCGGCGCCGACGTACAAGTGCCGGCTTCCCTATAGGTCCTGTTTGGCAAATTGTGCGACAGTTAAGGTGATCATTAATCGGCTTGAGAAAATCAAAAACCTCACCCCATGGGTGACATGTCCTAAGATCGGGTTGCGCAACCCCCGTGGTTAAGTTCGCAGACTTTCGATCTCGCGGCGTAGTTGGGTATGCTTGTCTGGATTCTGTTCCTTCAGTTTTGCGAGATTCAGCAGCTTCCATCGCACAGCGGGAAGTTGAGCCGCCTGCGGCAAACCAATGGCTTCGAAATCGGGATCGCCATCGTGAAGGCTCAACAAAAAGCGCATAGCGTTGTCATCGAGTTTTTCGAGCAGGTCCGCCGTAAGATGAGCTCTCGCGCCTGTGAGGTCGTCCACATCGACCGACGTCAACGTCATCCCCTCGAATTCCTTGACGAAGGCCTCCTCGATCTTCGCGAGTGAGGGCCTGATCAGTTCGTGAGGCGGTCTACCAGAACTCGCGACATATACCAGGAACGTTCGAAAGAGGGGGTCTGTCAGCCCCTCATTTTCATAGAGCAGCTTCACGTCGAACAGGTCTCGGGGATGTTGGCGGTCGACGGCTGCATGCAATTTGCCACCGAAGAGATCCTCGAATGCGACAACCTGCATCTCGGCGAAGCCGAATGCGTCTTCGACGAGGGTGCCGACGCGTCGCAACTCCGGTTGATGGACGGTGCCGCGGGCGACCGGCGAGGTCTCGATCTTGATCTCGGTGTTGCCCTGCCGAACGAGGACGCGGGTGTCGTTGTTGCCGCCGCCGGCAATCCGCTGCACGACCACTCCGCGAAGACCGCGTTGCAGATCCTCACGAACGGCCTCGAGGGCCCGGTCGATGCTCTTCAGCGTGGTCGCCCGATCTTCAATCGGCAGGTAAACGAGGTCGACATCGACCGACAGTCGGGGCATCTCTCGATAGAAGAGATTGATCGCCGTGCCGCCCTTCAGCGCAAACACCTCCTGGCGCGCGATGAAGGGCAATGTGCGCACCAGAAGTTCCACTTGCCGCCTGTAGGTTTCACGCATCCGACGCCTCTCGGGGCAGGAGGTCAGCCGGCACCGTTATGCGATAAGTCGGATGAAGCCGGCCGCCGGTCAGGAGGCTCCTGTCTCCGCGACCGAGATTCAGCTCGGCTGTATTGACGTGTTTGCGCCAAGGATGCCCATGTTTGTCGGCATAGACGAGGAACAGGCGCTTCACCTTCACACTGCGGCATTGCACGAGCAATTGCGACAAGAGCCGGGGACGCAAGCTCACCAAGGCCTCGAAGGCGGTGTCCATGGTGTGAAAGCTGATGGCGTTCGGAACGTCCGCCGTAGCTTCCAGAACCGCACGCTCGGGCGAGGACATCCTAATTGGCCAAAGCCAGGGGCTAAGGCCCATGCCCTCGTCTGAGCTCTCCGAGAGGCTAAAGGTTGCGTCATCGACACCGAGGGATGGGTCATGAAACAGGTCGTTCCGGCGCCGAACGAAGTGCGCGTCGGTGTCGAGCCCCACCAACCAGTCGGGGATATCCTCGCCGTAGAGATAGATGGCGGGATCATCGCCCAGCCGCAGATAATGGGCATGGCCGCGCAGATCGAGTGCACTCATGCCGCCGACATGGAAACTATACTCCATCAGCCACTGCGCAGACAGGAGGGGGATCTTCCAGCCGGACCGCGCTTCGGAGCTGTGGCCCGCGCTGAAAGGTCGCCTAAAAACACCTTGCGAAACCCGCTCGAGCCACCCGCGCGCAACGTAGGCCGAAGCTGACTGGCGGGAGATGGCATGGCGCTTCATCCAGGCTGAGTCCACCAGAAAGCCCGGAGGCACGGTTTGCAGCAGGAGCTGTAGCTTCGATGTAGATTGTCCATTCATAGTGGACATAATTGCACGGCGGTAAAGTGGCCGCAAGCGGCTACTTCAGCGTTAGCCCGGGATATGTCAATGACAAATAGACATTTTCTAGTGAATTCAAAGGAGGCTCGCATCTGCTGAGCGCCATGGCTGACGATGATAGAGTGGGTTGCGAGCTGTCGGCTGCGGTTCCGGGTCGATGTTCCGGACCTGATTGCATGTCGTCGGATGGCGCTGTCGCATCACCTATCGGATGTCCAAGCGGTTCCCGGAAGATAGGGTGTGCCCGCGCCCGTTGGCGTCGACACCGCGTCCAGGATGGACCACACGCCATACGCGGCCCCTGGTGTCTGCGACACTTCGCGAATCCCGGCGTCCTCGATCTCCGAGACGTCGAGGTCGACGGTCGCGCCCGTGACAGGGCTGGATGTTGGCGGATCGAAACTGTGCAGGAAGCTCCTTGTCATAGCGCCAGCGCGCGCTTGAGATCGTTATGCTCGAAAGAACTGGCCATGCGGTTGATCTCCGCCGATCGAGCGCCGACCGCCTTCGCGGTGTCCCGCCATGTCGCAGTCACCGCCGCGACTTTTTTGATGACAGTGCGCGCTTGCGGCAGCGTGAGTGCGAAGAACTCCGATGCTGCCTCAAGGAGATCGACGGAGCAGGTGCCCTCGTCGAGATCGATGTTCGTCGTGAGCACCCGTGCCTTCAGATCCGTTGGAACTGGATTGAGGTCGTAAGCCGGCGAGAGCGACCATCCCGCCTTTCCCAGCCACAGGAAGCCGTGATTGCGGCAGGTGATCATCGACGTTCGAGATCAGGACGTTGAAGACCACGCGCCGATAGAGGGCATTGGGCGTCGGTCTTTCCCTGGGCGCCGTGTTGCGCGAGGGCGTCGACGATCTCCCGGTAGCTGCCGCGCTCGCCATCCCTGGCGCCCATCATCGCCATCGCCGACAGGAACGGGATGCGGGTCGCGCCATTGCGATCGAAGCGCCGCGAGAGCATCACCGCCTTGCCGGCGACATCGATCAGCTCGTGGTCGGGAGTGGCGATACCGGCCTGACCGGCAAGTTGCAGCGCGATCTCCTCCCAGGTCTCCATGCTGTAGTCGTCCGTTTCCTTCGGGAACTCGGCGATGGATAGGCGACCATATTGGTCAATGACCGACGCCTTCGGACGCGCGCCGCCGAGGGAGGAGCCGGGGGCAAAGATCAGCTGGAGATCTTCGTCCGTTTCCTCGTCGCGGAGAATCCGCTCGGTGATCTGGAGCAGTCGGCCAAGCTCGATCAGGCCAGGAACGCCATCGCGGATCGGCGCCTGAAAAACCTCGTCGCCGACCCAGCGGAAGCGGAGCGCGCCAAGCCTGGTCTCGTCGGCGACACCGAGCAGATAGTCGTATTCCGCGAGGGTGCGAACGGCGCGAGCTTCGCGATCCGCCCAGGCGGCGTTCGGCACGCTGCATCAGGCGGCGACCTCAGGTATCGGGCGCCGAGCCGCTAATGGAACCGAAGGTTGCCAGTCCGACAGGAGGGGCGAAGGCACCCCGGGTGAGAGCAAGGGCCGGCTCGAGAGAGAAGTGGTCCGGGTCCTCAAGCCACGTATCGTCATATTCGAAGAAAAGGACGGCTGTCGATCTGAGCGAATGGGCCATCCATCTCTATCAGGAGCCGATCGATGCCGCGCAGCCACCCGATCCAAAGCCGTGAACGGCGTTGGCGACGTCGAGCAGGTGGTGCGCCGGGACCGGCAAATGATATACGCTCGGCGTCAACGCCAATCATTGGATTGGATCGTGGAGCAAGCCCGGCCGGATGGCGGAACCGCTGGGGATGTTGCCAAGGAATTACCTCTGGCCTGGCTGGTAGCGCTCGTCGGCTGGAGCGGGAAGGACCAACGGCTGCATAATGGTGCTATCTCGATCACCTTCCCCTGGACCAAGGCACGGCGGCGGATCTTTGCAATCGTCTCCCGACACACCCGAGGTACTTTGCTTCCTCCTCGTAAAGGGTTGCGTTGCAAAAAAGACAGGGATCCCGATGCGGTGATCATTTAGTGGCGGGGAGGGCCAGTTCCGGCGATATCAGCAGTGGTCACAAGCAACGGAATCCGACGCGCCCTGTTGCCTTTGTCGGGTCCGCTACACAGGAGCTTGTTTGGCCATCTGCTGTCTTGGATCACGCTAAACAGCTGAAAAGCAAATACGAAATCTTTCTTCGATCCCATCAGCCAAGTTGGCACGAGTCTTGAGACCCTTCGGTGCGAGGCGGCGAGAGCTGCCGATCGGCATTCATGTCGCGGGCAGCCGCGATGAATGGAACGAAGGAAGGAAAGCTACATGTCAGGTCTGCGTCAGATCGCCTTTTACGGCAAGGGCGGCATCGGCAAGTCCACCACCTCCCAGAATACGCTCGCCGCCCTTGTCGACCTGGGGCAGAAGATCCTCATCGTCGGCTGCGACCCCAAAGCCGACTCCACCCGCCTGATCCTGAACTCGAAGGCGCAGGATACCGTCCTGCACCTTGCGGCAAAGGAAGGGTCGGTGGAAGACCTCGAACTCGAGGACGTGCTCAAGATCGGCTACAAGGGCATCAAGTGCGTGGAGTCGGGCGGCCCCGAGCCGGGTGTCGGCTGCGCCGGCCGCGGCGTCATCACCTCGATCAACTTCCTTGAGGAGAACGGCGCCTATGACGATGTCGACTATGTCTCTTACGACGTGCTCGGGGACGTGGTGTGCGGCGGTTTTGCGATGCCGATCCGCGAGAACAAGGCCCAGGAAATCTACATCGTCATGTCCGGCGAGATGATGGCGCTCTATGCGGCCAACAACATCGCCAAGGGCATCCTGAAATACGCCAATTCGGGCGGCGTGCGGCTTGGCGGCCTGATCTGCAACGAGCGCCAAACCGACCGCGAGCTCGACCTCGCCGAAGCGCTGGCCTCCAAGCTCAATTCCAAGCTCGTCCATTTCGTGCCGCGCGACAATATCGTCCAGCATGCCGAACTCAGGAAGATGTCGGTGATCCAGTATGCGCCGGACTCAAAGCAGGCCGGGGAATACCGCGCGCTGGCCGAGAAGATCCATGCCAATTCGGGCCAGGGCACCATCCCGACCCCGATCACCATGGAGGAGCTCGAAGACATGCTGCTCGACTTCGGCATCATGAAGACCGACGAGCAGATGCTTGCCGAGCTTCAGGCCAAGGAAACGGCAAAGGCGGCCGCACTGTAACGAGCGTTGTCGACATGAGGCGCAGCCTTGACCTGGCGCGCCTTTGGAACAACGGCGCCTCGCCGGTGAGGCGTCACGCGAACCTTGAAAGGGGTCCCATGAGCCTGGAATACGAAAATGACGGTGCTCTTCATGCGAAGCTTATCGAGGAGGTGCTGTCGCAATATCCCGACAAGACGGCGAAGCGCCGCAAGAAGCACCTCAGCGTCGCAAAAAGCGGGGACGAGGCCGGCGAGGAAAAGGAGGTCCTTTCCGAATGCGACGTCAAATCGAACATCAAGTCCATTCCCGGCGTGATGACGATTCGCGGCTGCGCCTATGCCGGCTCGAAAGGCGTTGTGTGGGGTCCAGTCAAGGACATGGTCCATATCTCGCACGGCCCGGTCGGTTGCGGGCAATATTCCTGGTCGCAGCGCCGCAACTACTACGTCGGTACGACGGGCGTCGACACGTTCGGGACAATGCAGTTCACCTCCGATTTCCAGGAGAAGGACATTGTTTTCGGCGGCGACAAGAAGCTGGAACAGATCATCGACGAGATTGAGGAACTGTTTCCGCTCAATAATGGCATCACCGTGCAGTCCGAGTGCCCGATCGGCCTCATTGGCGACGACACCGAGGCGGTCTCACGCAAGAAGGCCAAGGAGCTCGAAAAGACGATCGTGCCGGTGCGCTGCGAGGGCTTCCGCGGCGTCTCGCAATCGCTCGGCCACCACATTGCCAACGATGCGATCCGCGACTGGGTCTTCGAGAAGAAGGACGTCGATTTCGAGGGCGGCCCGCACGACGTCAACGTGATCGGCGACTACAACATCGGCGGCGACGCCTGGGCTTCGCGCATCCTGCTCGAGGAAATCGGTCTGCGCGTGGTCGGCAACTGGTCGGGCGACGCAACGCTCGCCGAGATAGAGCGTGCGCCGAAGGCCAAGCTCAATCTGATCCATTGCTACAGGTCGATGAACTACATCTGCCGGCACATGGAGGAAAAGTACGGCATTGCCTGGATGGAGTACAATTTCTTCGGTCCCTCCCAGATCGAAGCCTCGCTGCGCAAGATTGCCAAGCATTTTGGACCCGAAATCGAGGAGAAGACCGAAAAGGTCATCGCCAAATATCGCCCCTTGGTCGACGAGGTTATCGCCAAATACCGGCCGCGGCTGGAAGGCAATACGGTGATGCTCTATGTCGGCGGGCTGCGGCCCCGTCACGTCATCACAGCCTACGAGGACCTCGGCATGGTGATCGTCGGCACCGGTTACGAGTTCGGCCACAACGACGATTATCAACGCACCGCCCACTACGTGAAGAACGGCACGCTGATCTATGACGACGTGACCGGTTACGAGTTGGAGAAGTTCATCGAGGGGGTTCGCCCTAATCTCGTTGGCTCCGGCATCAAGGAAAAATACCCGGTGCAGAAGATGGGCATACCTTTCCGCCAGATGCACTCCTGGGATTATTCGGGACCCTATCACGGCTATGACGGCTTTGCCGTTTTCGCCCGTGACGTGGATCTTGCCATCAACAACCCGGTCTGGGGCCTATTCGAGGCGCCTTGGAAAAGACGTCCGAGCCGTGGGCGGGCGATGGCTGCCGAATAAACGCCTGGCCTTAGCCTGTTCTCCCCAAGGAGACGATAAACCCCGCGGCCCCGCGATCCGCGCAAGACCTGAAACGTTTGATGTCCCTGTCCCGCCATATGGCGCGGTCAGATGCAAAAAGAGGTGACCACCATGCCGCAGTCGGCCGAAAAAGTTCTCGACCATGCGCCCCTCTTCCGCGAGCCGGAATACCGGCAGATGCTCGCCGAGAAGAAGCTGACCTTCGAGTGTCCGCACCAGGATCAGGTTGTTACCGATCAACGCGAATTCACCAAGACGTGGGAATACCGCGAAAAGAATCTCGCTCGCGAGGCGCTTGTCATCAACCCCGCCAAGGCCTGCCAGCCGCTCGGCGCGGTGTTCGCGGCCGCGGGCTTCGAGCGAACCATGTCCTTCGTCCACGGAAGCCAGGGCTGCGTGGCCTATTACCGCTCGCACCTGTCGCGCCATTTCAAGGAGCCTGCTTCGGCGGTTTCTTCCTCGATGACCGAGGATGCGGCAGTGTTCGGTGGCCTGAAGAACATGATCGACGGGCTCGCCAACACGTATAAACTCTATGATCCGAAGATGATCGCCGTATCGACGACTTGTATGGCCGAGGTCATCGGCGACGACCTGCACAGCTTCATCGAGAACGCCAAGGAAGAAGGCTCGGTCCCGCGCGAATTCGACGTGCCCTTCGCCCACACGCCGGCCTTCGTCGGCAGCCATGTCGACGGCTATGACGGCACGGTCAAGGGCATTTTGGAGCACTTCTGGAAAGGCGAGGAGCGGACGGAAGCCTTAGGAACCATCAACATCATTCCGGGCTTCGACGGCTTTTGCGTTGGCAACAACCGGGAACTCAAACGCCTGCTCGATCTGATGGGCGTATCCTATACCTTCATCCAAGACGCCTCTGACCAGTTCGATACGCCGTCGGACGGCGAATACCGCATGTATGACGGCGGCACGAAGATCCAAGACGTGAGGAATGCACTCAACGCCGAGGCGACACTTTCGCTTCAGCATCACAACACCCGAAAAACACTGGAATATTGCGAGGAGGTCGGGCAGGCGACGGCCTCGTTCCATTACCCGCTCGGCGTCCAGGCGACCGACGAATTCCTGGTGGAGGTCTCCGCTATTTCCGGCAAGGAAATCCCCGAGGCAATCCGCCTGGAGCGCGGCCGACTTGTTGACGCCATGGCGGACAGCCAATCCTGGCTGCACGGGAAGAAATACGCAATCTACGGCGATCCGGACTTTGTCCACGCCATGGCACGCTTCATCATGGAGACAGGCGGCGAGCCGACGCACTGCCTCGCCACCAACGGCACGACGGCGTGGGAAGCCGAGATGAAGGAACTGCTTGCATCCTCGCCCTTTGGCAAGGAGGCTCAAGTCTGGGCGGGCAAGGACCTGTGGGCGATGCGATCGCTGCTCTTCACCGAGCCCGTGGACCTGTTGATCGGCAATTCCTATGGCAAGTATCTGGAGCGCGACACCGGCACGCCGCTGATCCGGCTGATGTTTCCGATCTTCGACCGGCACCATCACCATCGCTTTGCGCTCATGGGCTACCAGGGCGGGTTGCGCGTACTGACGACAATCCTCGACAAGATCTTCGACAAGCTCGATCGCGAGACAAGCGAGACGGGGGTGACGGACTATTCTTATGACCTCACCCGCTAAAGCATGTCTCCCGAAAGTGGAACCGGTTTCGGGGCAACACATGCATGAAGTCAAAACCTAAAGCGCACGGAGCGAACCTGAAAGATCGCGACGCGCTTTAGGGAGTGGCGGCCGGCTTTTCGGTGAGGCCGGTCGTCTTCCCGACGGACTTTGGAGACCGGCGCAATGTCCTCGCTCAATGCCAAAATCCAGGATGTCTTCAACGAGCCTGCCTGCGAGAAGAACCGCGACAAGGATGCCAAGGCGCGCAAAAAGGGCTGCTCCAAGGCGCTGACGCCCGGGGCGGCAGCTGGCGGCTGTGCCTTCGACGGCGCAAAAATCGTGCTGCAGCCGATCACCGATGTCGCGCATCTGGTCCATGCACCGCTAGCCTGCGAGGGCAATTCCTGGGATAACCGCGGCGCGGCTTCGTCCGGGCCAACGCTATGGCGCACAAGCTTCACGACCGATCTCACCGAACTCGATGTGGTGATGGGGCAGGGCGAGCGGAAGCTTTTCAAAGCCATCCGCGAGATCAAGGAAACTTACGCGCCGCCGGCGATCTTCGTCTATTCGACCTGTGTGACGGCGCTGATCGGCGACGACATCGAGGCAGTGTGCAAACGCGCGGCGGAAAAGTTCGGCCTGCCGGTGGTGCCGGTCAATGCGCCGGGCTTCGTCGGCTCCAAGAATCTCGGCAATAAGCTGGCCGGCGAGGCATTGCTTGATCATGTCATCGGCACGGTAGAGCCCGACGATGCCGGCCCTTACGACATCAATATCCTTGGTGAATTCAACCTCTCGGGCGAATTTTGGCTGGTGAAGCCGCTCCTTGATCGGCTGGGCATCCGAGTGCGCGCCTCAATTCCGGGGGACGCGCGCTACCTGGACGTTGCCTCAGCGCACCGCGCCCGGGCAACTATGATGGTGTGCTCGACCGCACTCATCAATCTCGCCCGCAAGATGGAGCAGCACTGGGACATTCCGTTTTTCGAGGGCTCTTTCTACGGCATCACCGATACCTCTGAAGCGCTCCGGCAGATATCTCGACTGCTGGTGAAGAAGGGGGCCGAACCGGAGATCCTCGGCCGCACTGAAGCCTTGATTGCTGAAGAGGAGGCGATTGCCTGGAAGAAGCTCGCGGCCTACCGGCCGAGGCTCGAAGGCAAGCGCGTGCTTCTCAACACTGGCGGTGTGAAGTCCTGGTCGGTCGTCCATGCACTGATGGAGATCGGCATCGAGATCGTCGGCACCTCGGTCAAGAAATCGACGCACGAAGACAAGGAGCGCATCAAGCAGATACTCAAGGACGAGAACCACATGTTCGAGACCATGGCACCGCGCGAGCTTTACGCCACGCTTTCAAAACATGAAGCCGACATCATGCTGTCGGGCGGGCGCACGCAATTTATCGCACTGAAGGCCAAGACACCTTGGCTCGATATCAACCAGGAGCGTCACCAGCCCTATGCCGGCTATGACGGCATGGTGGAGCTCGTACGTCAGATCGACCTTGCCATCCACAACCCGATCTGGCGCCAGGTGCGGGAGCCACCGCCGTGGGAGTGCCGGCCCGCCGCAGGCGACGAACCGCCGAGCACGAAGAGCAAGACCGCGACTGTCCAGGCCTTCAAGAAATTCGCCGGCACGATGGCCGACGATTTCGGCGAGTGTTGAGGAAGCCGATGGTCCGCATCCTTCCCCAGACCAAAGCCGCAGCAGTCAATCCGCTGAAGGCGTCGCAGCCGCTAGGTGCAGCTTTGGCCTTTCTTGGGGTCGATGGCGCAATCCCGCTTTTCCACGGTAGCCAGGGCTGCACCAGCTTCGCGCTGGTGCTGTTCGTGCGGCATTTCAAGGAAGCCATCCCCCTGCAGACCACCGCAATGGACGAAGTGGCAACGATCGTTGGCGGAGCAGACCATCTGGAAGAGGCGATCCTCAATCTCAAGACCCGCGCAAAGCCAAAGCTGATCGGGGTCTGCACGACGGCGCTGGTGGAGACACGTGGTGAAGACTTCGCAGGCGATATCGCCAATATCAGGCTGAAGCGCGCAGAAGAACTCGCAGGTACGGAGGTCGTGCTGGCCAACACGCCGGATTTCGACGGCGCGATCGAAGAGGGTTGGGCCAAGGCTGTCGCCGCGCTGATCGAAAGGATTACGCGGCCAGGCGAGCAGGCGCGGCAGTCGCAGAAGATCGCGATTCTACCCGGCTGGAACCTGACTGTGGCTGACATCGAGCATGTGCGCGAGACGGTGGAAAGCTTCGGGCTCGAGCCGGTGATTGTGCCGGACGTCTCCGGCTCGCTCGACGGCACGGTGCCAGACCGTTGGGTCACGACCACCTATGCCGGCGCCAGCGTCGAGGATATCCGCGAGCTTGGCACGGCCCGCCAATGCATCGTCATCGGTGAGCATATGCGCCGCCCGGCCGAGATGCTGCACAGGCTGACCGGCGTGCCTTACGTGTTGTTCGAGTCGCTGACCGGATTGAAGAGTGCTGATCGGTTCGTCTCGCTGCTGACCGCGATTTCGGGCGTGGCGGTGCCGGCCGGGGTCCGCCGTCGCCGGGGGCAGTTGCAGGACGCGTTGCTCGATGGACATTTCCATTTCGGAGGCAAGAAAATTGCGATCGCTGCTGAACCAGACCAGCTCTATCAACTCGCGACGTTCTTCATCGACATGGGCTCCGAGATCGCGGCGGCGGTCACCACGGCAGATATGTCGAAAATTCTGGAGAAGGTACCGGTGCAGTCGATTCAAATCGGCGATCTCGGCGATTTGGAAGCTCTTGGCGCCGGCGCCGATCTTCTCGTTACCCACTCCCACGGCCGCCAGGCGGCGCAGCGCCTTGGAATCCCGCTCATGCGCGTCGGCTTCCCCGTCTTCGACCGGCTCGGCAGCCAGCACAAGCTCACAATCCTCTATCAGGGGACGCGCGACCTGATCTTCGAGGTTGCCAACATCTTCCAGGCAAACCGGCATCCGCCGACGCCTGACGCGCTTGATCCATTCCGCCACCGAGAAATGCCAGATGAGCTCTGTTCGTCGCCTCTCGCTCGTCACTGACGAGGTTCACGCATCGATGCCGCTGCGGCAAGCCGGCGCTTTGCGCGTGGCGATCGCCACGCAAGACATGAAGAACCTAAACGCTCATTTCGGTTCGGCCAAGCGCTTCGCAGTCTACGACATCACACGTGAGGAATGGCAGCTTGTGGAAGCCGTGGCCTTCGACGACGTTTCCGATGAGAGCGGGAAGCATCGCAGCGAGGGCGACGATCGCATCACTTTGAAGGTGGAGGCGCTGAAGGGCTGTCACCTCCTGTTTTGTCTGGCGATCGGCGGACCTTCGGCAGCCAAGGTTATTTCGGCGAAAATCCATCCGATCAAAGTGCCGCAGCCCCAGACCATCCAAGAGGTTCTGTTGCGCACGCAGACGATGCTGAGGACGTGTCCTCCCCCCTGGCTGCGAAAGGTGCTGGCCCAGGCAGGGGTTGCCGAAAAGAAACCGTCCTTCGAGGACGAGGATTCAAATGAGGAGTAGGTGAAATGTCTGACGCCGCGGTCAGCTCTGATGTGGCGGAGGACGAGGCGGCCCTTGCCACCCCGTTCGTCAAATGTCTCGTGCGCCTGATCCGGGCGCAGGATTCCTACGGAACATGGGAAGGCAAATCGGAAGCCGAGCTCCTGGGCGACTTCATCATCACAAAGGAGCAGCGCCGTGCGATCCCGATCATCGGCGATCCTGACCCCGACGTGCTATGGAGGCTCGACATGTTCTACACCGCCGTCGGGCTGGCGATCGAAGAGCGCTCCGGCCTGATGGCATCACCCATGATGGAGATGAGCCACGAGGGCTTCGGGCGTGTACTTTTTACGGCCGGGCGGCTGGTCGTTCTGTCGAAGACCTTGCGCGACGTCCACCGGTTCGGGTTCGAGACGTTGTGGAAACTCGCCGCGGCGGGTACGAAACTGGCCGGCGACGCGATCGCGGCCATTGAAGCTTATCCCGAGGTGGCGCGGGCCTGATGGAGCCGCTGTTGGAGCATCGGGATCATGCCAGCCCTTGAGGACATACCATGGCCAGCCCACTCAACCGAGGCGGTCGAGGCCAATTTGGTTGTTGGGGCAGCACCGATGAAGCCACTGGTCCTGATCTGTTCGCAAGACACGGAATTGTATCTGTTCCTCAATCATATTCTGGGGGTGGACGGCTTCACGAGCGAGCCGGCAGGCGGCGTGAAGGAAGCACTTGCAGCGGCCGACGAACGAGAGCTCCAGGCGGTAGTGCTGGACTGCGGGCCAACAAGCGCGACGGGCTCCACAATCTGCGCCAGGCTTAAGCGGGAGCCCCGGACCGGCGACCTTCCCGTTATTGCACTGATCGCCCCCGGCGCCGAGAACCAGCACCTCGAGCTCTTGAAGGCAGGCATTGACGAGAGCTTTGTGCGGCCAATCGCGCCGGCCACGCTGCTTGACTGTTTGCGCACGAAGCTGGCGCTGCCGAAGCCCGGTTCAAACGGGGTCGAAAACGGCAGCTGGCTCTGCTGCGGCAGCCTTGAGATGAAGCTCGACGCCCACCGAGTTCGCGGCAATGGCCACGACATCCATCTCGGACCGCTCGAATTCAACCTGCTGCGGCATTTGCTTGAAGCTCCCGGCAAGGTCTTCAGCCGGGACGAGCTGATCGAGGCGGCATGGCCGGACAATATCCATATCGGTGCACGCACCGTCGACGTCCATATCAGCCGGATCAGAAAGGCGCTGAAGGCGGCCTCGCCCGGCAGCGTCATTCGTACCGTCAGGTCGGCCGGCTATTCGCTCGAGCAGCCGGATGGCTGAATGGCGAGCCGGTCCAATGCCATCTCCCATCTCCCTCGTAAGGCAAGTCTTACGCCTTCGAAACGCGCCTCCAGGTAAGATGACATACCCAAAAAAGAAGCAGTCACATGGCCTTCAAGAGCGTACTCAGTGTGACGGGAGCTGACCACTCCGATGAGGACGTCAAAATTGCTGCCGGCTTGTGTGCCGAGGTCGGCGCGAATCTTTCAGTACTGATTATGGCGCCGCTAGGCGATTGCATCCCCGAGTGGCCAAAACAGTGCGCGGAGGCCATTGCCAGACTGGAAAGGCGGTATAGGCAAATCGAGAAATTTTCACACGACATGGCCATTCTGGAAAAGACGTCCAGGGATATTCAAAAACTGCTGAGAGCCATGTGGATTTGCTATGACGTCGATACCGACTACTGTGATCACGCCGGCGTCGGTGATGCGGTGCGACGGCGGGCGCTCTGCAATGACCTGACCATCGTCGGCCCCACACTTCTCAACGACATCACTCTCGGATCTCTTGTTATCAACGGCAGCTTGTTCGATACAGGAAAGCCGGTGCTCGTTGTGCCGAAGGGTGCCGAGGCGACTCTGTCGCCGCGGCGCGTGCTGGTCGGCTGGGATTCGCGCGTCGAGGCGTCCCGTGCGGTTCGCGAAGCTCTGGATTTGCTATCCGGTGCCGAGGAAGTTCGCGTCACATTAGTCGATCCGGAGATGACCTGCACCGGAAACGGCATCGAGCCGGGAGCCGACGTCGCTGCCTATCTCACCCGGCATGGTGCTCGGGTGTCGGTCGATCGGCTGCCGAGCGCCGGCAAACCGGCGGCAACGGTGCTCGCGCAGCACGCAATCGACATTTCTGCCAACATGATTGTCATGGGCGCTTACAGCAGCCGACGGCTGCGCGAGCGGCTCTTCGGCGGCTTGAGGAGATGGATAGAAGGAAAGCCGCCATTGCCGCTGTTTTTGGCTCGCTGACGCTTCCGAAGGTGCACCGATGCTGTTCGAAGCTCTGCTTCCCCGGGTCGCCTATCCTGATGTCAAGTCGGAGAAAGAGTCGCGGCAAAGGCGCACGTTTTCGCGGAGTGCCTCGAGACAATCAAGCGCCTCGACCCGAGACCGGACGTCTCCAGCGCGCCCCTAGGGACGGCTACTGCTCGCCCGAGATGATCCGTGAGCGGAACTCAACGGCCGCCGACGTACATGCGCTTCTCAATGCAGTCAAACTCAAGGCTTCGCAGGTCGGCGTCAGGTCGAAAAAGAGAATCCTTTGGACGCGGCACGCCGTTCGGACCCGTATAGGCACCCGCATGGGCGAAATCACGCTCTCACTCACTATTGCCTTGGAGCTGAACAACGCGATAACTGCGCCGTGGGAGAGACCGCCTCAACGTCGAGTCTGGACGGTCCGGCCCTTGCCGGATTGGGCGGCAAGCGATGGCATCAATCACAATGTCATTGGCTCAGATGGTAGAGCAGCGAGGACGGCCGCATCTTCAGTGTCTTCAGTCGGTCCGGCCCGCCCCGCGTGACGGCCGAATGGTCTTGGGCCAATCAAATCCGACAACGCTCACATTCGCACCCGGGCGGTCGATGTGGCGCCCGAGCACCGCGAACACACAAGGTAACACAAAGCAGGAGTCCCGCAGACTTGACGGGCCGGCACCGGTACTCCTGGCCTGTCCGCCACGATCGTCAGTCAATCTGACGATGGCGGCATTTGCGATGGCGGTATTGGCGGGCCGCAGCTGGACTGGCGTGGTCGTGGTGAACTCCCATGTCGCCGGCTAGCAATTCAATCGCAAGGCGGGCGAGGGAGCACAGGCGGCTCGCCGATGGATTGGCCCATTGGGATCGCAACTGCCGAGATCCGCTACCGCTTGAGGGACCGCAATGGCACAACGCTCCAGCCAACGGGCACGACGCGGACGATGATGACGAGCATGGCGATAGCCGACGCAGTCATGATGTCCATCTGCTCGTCCCTCGGCCGGCGTACATGTTGAGTGGTCCTTGGCCAGACTTTTCTGGTGGCGCTGAGCGCGCGATGCATGTCCGAAACCTGACAACGGCAGAAGACATGTCGGAATCAATACAACCGGCCATCTTGGTCGCATGGTGGATTTCAAGGGAAATCACCCCTTACTGCGCGCTGAGCGCACTGGCACGGCCTTTGCTAGTTGAGATTCGGCAACGGCAAGACTGAGTAAAGGCTGGCTGCGCGCTGACGCGCGAGACGAGCGATGCTCCTTTTCCTTGAACCCGTGTGCCCCTCGCTTAGAGGGAAATAATCTCGCGCGTAAAGTCGCGCAACCTTTGGCAATAGCCTTGGAGAGCAACATGGCATTGCAGATGGAGTCACCGGCTCCTTCGATAAAAGTCGAGACCTGGCTGCGTGGCGAGCCCCTCACCAACTTCCAGCCCGGCAAAGTGTACGTCGTCGAGTTTTGGGCGACTTGGTGCGGGCCATGTGCGGCGGCGGCGCCCCAACTGGTGCAACTGCAGGAGAAATACAAAGACGGCGGATTGGAGGTCGTCGGAATAGCGGCCGATGAAGACGCTTCCTCGGCCGTTGAGGCCCGAACCAAGTTGGACGCGTGGTTGTCCGAAAAGTGCTCGGATCTGAACTATCGGATCGCGTTCGACCCCACAGGCGAAATGAACAGGCTTTGGAGGGAGCCCAGCTTTTCTGTCGGGCTTCCCACCTCGTTCGTGGTCGACCGAGACGGCCGCATCGCCTTTATCGGTCATCCGAGGCAACTCGATGAGGTTTTGCCGAAAGTGCTTAACGGCAGCTGGCGCGCCAGCGACGAAGCGAAAGCCGCCGACGCGGCCCGGATCGCCAGAAACGGCGCAATAGCGCGCGAACAGGCGTTGAAGAAGCCGATCAATGACAGATTCTGGGCGGCGATAAAGATAGAGGATTGGAAGACGGCGCTCTCGGCGATCGAAGAGGGCATCGCCTTGATGCCGGACGACATCAATTTCCGCCTGGCTCATGTGCATCTGGTGCTTCACAAAATGCATGACATGTGGACCGGCGTCCCGCTAATGCGCGAATTGGTTCGCGACGCGATCGAAAGAAACTCCGAAGATTGGATGCTTGCAGCGCTGGGCCAACTGTTCGGTCCGGCGCATGACCACTCGCGCTTTCCGTCTGCTGAGCGCTTCGCGATGGGCAAAGAGCTGTCCGAACACATCCTGGCACTCAATCCCCCGCAAGGCGACGGCCCCAAGTTCCGGTCCTATCCGGCGGTCGCCAGATACTATTACGACAGCGGCAACAACCATCGCGCGATCGAGTTGCTCGGGCTGGCGCTGAAGTCGCTGGACGGTCCGGAGCCTATCCCGGACGGCATGAGACAACATCTCCTGCCGGATTTGCTGCAGGCCCTGGCCAACTACAAGGGTGGGAGGGCTGTTAGAGCGCTCTCAGCGCGGCTCCGCAAAACAATTTCCCTAAGGTACCAAAGCGCGGCCGGCCGAGGAAAATACATAAAAAGGGGCGTCAATCTGAATGCTTGCTGGCCAATTCGTCCCTGGCGTAACCGCAGCAAGTAGGCCCCATGCATCACCTGATGGATCGCATGCAGCAGGTTCAAGGCTCGAATCTTGCGATGATCTGCGGCCTCACCGCGGCGGGAGTGATGTTCGACGCGAATCCGCGTGGAAGGCCTCACAGACGAAGACGCGTCCAAAGTCGGCCACCGGGAAATCGATCGCGTGGAATTGCCTGCCCCGAGCCGGGCGTCGGCTGCGCAAATGTGCCCGAAGCAGTCGCTGCCGAAAAGGCAAATCGTGTTTTGAGGAAGAGGACTAAAGGCATGCCTGATGCCACGGTGAGCGCTGCTTTCACCGAGGAAGAGGCGGCCCTTGCCACCCCGTTCCTCAAATGCCTCGTGCGGCTGATCCGTGCTCAGGAGCCCTGCGGCTCATGGAAAGGCAAATCGGCCGCCGAGCTGTTGGACGACTTCATCGTCACCAGAAAACAGCGCCGTACAATCCCTGGCATCGGCGATCCCGATCCGGGCGTGCTGTGGAGGCTCGACATATTCTACACCGCCGAGGGCCTTGTGATCGAGGAGCGTTTCCGCCCGGTGACATCGCCTATTGTGGAGGCCAAGCCCGTGAGGCCTTTGGTGCGGGCTTTTCGGTGCCAGGCCTTGGGTCGTTCTGTCCAGACGTCCATCGGTTCGGCTTCGAGACGTTTCGGCAACTCGCGGAGGCCGGTACCAAACTAATCGACGATGCGACCGCAGACACCGAAGCCAGTCCCGACGTTGCGCCGGCGTGATGGAAGCCGTTTTCGAGGAAGGATTAATGTCAAATCTTGAGGAGCTGCAGAAGAAGGTCCGCAAGCTGCAGTCGCGTGCGGGAACTGCGAAAATGGAATTGCACGACCTTGCCGAGGACCTCCCGGTCAACTGGACTGAGATCAAGGTGGTTGCAGAGAGAACGTTCGCCGTTTTTGCCGAGTTGGACGCTGCTAAGAGAAATCTCGCCGCGTCGGAGGATCCGCGATGACGAGCACTTTCGCTACCCGCGACGGCTCCAGATGGATGCCGCAGTATCTCACCGCTATCGATGGCACGACCTGCATCGGCTGCGGACGCTGCTATAAGGTTTGCTCGCGCGAGGTCATGCACCTTTACGGCGTCGATGACGCAGGCGAAATCCTCGGCCCCTGCGACGGTGAAGACGACGATTTCGATGGCGAACTCAATCGAATGATCATGGTCGTCGACCATGCCGGCCGCTGCGTAGGCTGCGGAGCCTGCGCCCGCGTCTGCCCGAAGAACTGCCAGACCCATGTTGCGGCCGACAAGGTCGCTGCATGATTTGGCGGACAAACCAGGAGAACGGCGTTGCCCTTTAGAATCTTTTGTCGCGCCCTATGGCTGGTCCTGTGCAGCAACGCTTTGGCGGTCTACTTCGCTTCTCGTTCTATCCGCACAGTGATCCTTGCAGCGTTGGCTTGTTCGCTGCTCCTCCAGGTAACCTATTTCGCAAGCGTGCTCTTTCTGGTCTGGCGGTCTAGCAGTGGCAGCAGAGATGGCCAAACGGCTGAGCAATTCGGCAGTTGCAAGGAAATTGCATACCGGCCGCCAGACGATGAGGTGATGAGGAATGAATCTTCAGATGTGCATCAGCTCGTTCCGATGGGCGGCATATCGCTGCTCCACTAAGGCGCGGTGACGAGATCAAAGTCGGATTCACGCCACTTCGGACCAACCGTGAACATCGGCGGGTCTTTCAAGGAATACTATGCTTGGTGCGGTCGACGGCGATCGCATTTCGGTCGTTCTAATTCCGGGAGGCGCAGTTTCTCGGTTCGATAGGCATTGGTTGCCAGTTGCTGGTCTCGTGACGAATGCGGCGCTGAAACTCGACTATTCACGAAGCTGTTCTGAGACGTCGAATAGCCCAGCTGACCCAGACCAAACACGCCCGTTAAAATGATGTGCATAGCCAGTTTCGGCTCATTCACGCATCGCTGGAGAGAACATGCTGGATAAGTTCGAACGCTATCCGCTCACTTTTGGACCGACACCCATCGAGAAGCTCGGCCGGCTTACTATCTGGCATGGAAGGGCGCTCTCGCCGGCAGCGGTACTGCTGCGCGAATGGCCGGGGGGAACCGCGGCGAAGAAAGGGACGCTGGAAAATAGAGCTTGCGCCCGGCGCGCCTATCGAATTGCGCAGAAGCGCAAGATGCCGGTCGTCGTCACGGACTGCTTGGCGCGGGTTCCTTACGTTGCCGGTCCGGCTAGCGATCATCATGATCGCGGTGTCGCCTAGCGCCGCTTCCGGCGATGCAATCCTGCCAGGTCTTGCTGAAAAGACCGCCGACAACCGATGCCTACTGTCGGCGTTGTCGAGTCCGCGACACTGCCTGTTCGACCTGGCTTCCAGCTGCGCTCTAATACAAGTTGAAACTGCGGGGGAAAATTTCTGCGGCTCTTTTTTAACGCAGTTGGCACAATTTTTGATGCACCCTCTTCCGAAGGCGGCAGGAACTGCCGACTGACAGTTATGTTCTGGGTGAGATCGTGATCGATGGAACGAAGGAAAGCAACATGCCAGTTTCAAATCGACAATCTTCCAAAAATTCGTTCGCCGACCCTGTCGACCTCGCGCAAGAGACCCTCATCGTCGGCTGCGACCTGACAGGTCCAACCGCCTGATCCCGAACTCGAAGGCGCAGGATGCCGTCCGACCAGCAATTACGCATCGGGCATGTTCCGGTTAGGCCTGGAGACGCTTCGAAAACTCGCGGAGGCCGGTACGAAATTGGTCGACGATGCGATAGCAAGCCAGCCGATCCCCCGACGTGGCGCGAGTGTGATGGAACATTCCCTGCCAGAGATTAAGATTTGCACCACAACCTTCTCGGGTGCGCAAGCGATAGAATGCTGCGGCGGTCCTGCGCCGAGTAGGGATGATGCCTGCTACGTCGCCGATGTAATCGCCAAGGAAGAAGGCAAGAAGACATGCGGAGCTGCCCCGTGAACATCACCCCTGCAGACCCATCTGCGCCAATCGGAGATGCGCCCCGTCTTCGAACGATCATTCCCCTTCTGGGCATGACACAAATACTCGCATGGGGGTCCTCCTTCTTTCTACTAGGCGTACTGACGCAGCCCATCGCCTGCGATACGGGGTGGCCGGTGGCCTGGATTGTCGGTGGCCTTTCGCTCGGCCTGCTTGTAGCCGGCATTGTTTCGCCGCGTATCGGCGACTGCATCCAACGGCTTGGCGGTCGCCCCGTGCTGGCGACGAGCGCCGTCTTCCTTGCTGCCGGGTTAATCGGCTTGGCGCTCTCTCCCAACCTACTGGTCTACATAGTCTCATGGCTGGTGCTCGGTGTCGGCATGGGCGCGGGCCTCTACGACCCGGCATTCGCGACGCTCGGCCGCATATACGGCCAGCGTGCGCGAACCGCGATTGCTACGCTGACCCTGTTCGGTGGCTTTGCCAGCACCATCTGTTGGCCGCTCTCCGCCATGTTCGTCTCCGCATTCGGTTGGCGCAACGCATGCCTGATCTATGCGGGCCTTGATGTGTTCGTTCTGCTGCCGATCTATGTCTTTGCGCTGCCGAGAGAGCAGAAACGAGAGACACGTGCGGTCATCGCAAGCGACCGGGGGGACTTGGACGAGCGCCCTATACCGGCAGGTTTGAGGTTGCTGTTTATGCTAATGGTGCTCGTCATTACCGTCAGCTCGATCAGCTCAACGCTGCTTTCCGTCCATCTGCTGACAATCCTTCAGGCTCGTGGCATCGGGCTCGCTGCAGCGGTCGCGCTCGGGGCGATTGTCGGGCCATGCCAAGTCGGTGCGCGGGCGATCGACTTGGCAATCAGCCGCTTCCATCATCCGATCTGGACGAAGGTTGCCTCGACCGTATTCGTTGCTATTGGACTTGGCCTTCTGTGGGTGAACGTCCCGCTCGGGGCGACAGCACTCATGTTTTACGGGGCGGGAATTGGCTTAGAGTCCATTGCCCGCGGTACGCTGCCGCTCGCTGTCTTTGGTGACGACCTTTACCCGTCGATCATGGGGCGCATTGCCATGCCGAGCTTGATTATGCAGGCCGCATCGCCCTCGCTAGGAGCACTGCTGATCACGAGGCTTGGTGCGAACGGTGCACTCGCCATGCTGTTCGCGGTCGCGGTTATAAATGTGTTGTTGGTTATGGGTCTTTTCGGCGCGCTAGAGAAACAACGATCTGCGACGCGTGTTTCCTGAGATCAATCCCTCCATATGATCATTGGTAGGCATATCGCCGATTTTGGCATTCCGAGATGATCCTCGAACAGTTGCGGGCCCAAGGGCAGCCGCGATGGATGGAACGAAGGAAGGAAGCAACGATGAGCTTGTCATTGAACTGAACGGACCGGCTCTCCGCGCCGTGGCGCACGACGAGCGCGCGATTGTCCATCAGAACTTCCTCCGGGCACGCCGCCGAAGCTCGTAAACGCGCTCTCGAGCCTGGCAAACCAGTGCTCTTGCTTCTCGGCCCGGAAGGCACGCATATGCAGTCATCGCGAATGCCCGAGCGTAGCCCTGAACACGAATGCTTTGATCTTCGCGCCGCCGATCTCGGCCAGACGCTCGCCGAGGTCGATCTGCAGCTGTCGGCCCGGTGGCTTCTCGAACCGCCTCGTCGCCAGCGCCTCGGCCTTCAGCGTTTGACGATAGGGCTGCACGCGCTGCAGTGTTCGCCGGCTTACTCGGCCAGCAGATTCTGGCGCACCACATCCGCATTGCCGCGATGGCGAATGAATCAACCCTCAAATGACGTTTCGGCCGCTCAGGCGACTTGAACGGCTTCGCGCCCACCGCCACACAGACCCCATGCCCACATCACCGACACCTATTGGTATTTGACGGCAACGCCGAACCTACTACAGCAAGCGCTTCTGCGGGCGGAGCACTCTCAGCTGGAGTCCCGCCCATGCGCGCCGCCCGGACGTTCCCTGCTCTCCTTGAGGTTTTCTTCACCGACAAGCAAGCCCCCTTGGCGAGCTACCGCGATACCTTCTGCCTGCTGCTGGCCAGCGGCAGTGCGCAAGGGACCGTCGGAAGTGATCTTGCCGGATCTCGACACCGCGTTCCTCGGCGCCTTCCTCGATCATCTCGATCACGACTGCGACAACAGCGCCCGTAGCCGCAATGTCCGTCTTGCCGCCATCCATTGCTTCTTCCGCCATGTGGCCTTGCGCCCGGAACACAGCGCATTGGCACAGCGGGTTCTCGCCATCCCGAGCAAGCGTTATGTTCGCCGACCCGTCGCCTTCCTCACCAACGTCGGAGCCGCAGCCTTGCTTGCCGCTCCCGACCTCGGCAGTTGGGGCGGGCGCCGTGACCGGGCGCTTCTGTTGCTGATCGTCCAGACCGGTCTGCCTGCTGTCGCCTGGCCGGGCCTACCGCGTCGCATAGGTCGGCGTCTTCGCGTCACCAGCGTCTCGGCGCTTTAACGCGCGCGCCCACGGCGCCGACATACCCTGAACACCATTCGTTGCGTCAAGCCTAGGCATTTCCTCCGCAACGCTCCCCCGCCGCGTATGGCGAACTCGAAGGTGGCGGGTGAGGCCGGTGACGCCCCTTTGACCAGATCATCCATGGCAGCTCATGTGCCTCTGTTACAGTATCGTGCGCGGGGCATAGAGATCGCAGCCATTGTCATCATGTCCTCACGCCGGGCCTCGGCGCAGAAGTCTGGGAAATACGCGTGGCGTAGACGTCGATCAGACACACAACTAGCTAAGCTAGTGCCCTTCCTTGGGCAAGATCTGATCATGGAACTCGCGCGCCGTTTAGGGATTGATCGGTAAGTTGAGCTGGCCCTCGCGGCGGAACTCGAAGCACGCGCGGTAAAGGGCAACGTCCGTGACTTCGTCGCCGATTGACCCTTCGCCAGTTCGGCCGAATGCGATGGCTCTGGCGGAAGCTCGCGCAAGCGTCGAATAAAAATCACGCCCGGGAAACAAGCGGAGGGAAGGCCAAGGCTTCATCGGCCTCATCAAGGATCGAGAAGCTATAACGGCCATATGCGTCGAGCTCGACCGAGTAGCTCAGGCGGTCGCGTATGTGGTTGTCCTGGTCGAACGTGACGATCCGCGGCTTCAGCGACGTGATATGCGCTTCGTTCAGGTAGATGGAGTTGCAGACGATGATCGGGTCGCCAGGCTGGCAGGTGCGGGCGGCAGCACCATTGAGGATGCAGCATCGTGATCCGCGCTCGCCCAGAATGACATAGGTTGAAATCCGCGCGCCGGAATTCTTGTTCCATATCTCGACGAATTCCATCGGCAGGATCCCGGCGGCCTCGCAGTGATCAGGGTCGAGCGTTATGGAACCATGGTAGTTGAGGTTTGCTTCGGTGACGTGGATGCCGTGAAGCTTGCCGGCGACTATTTTTCGCATTGGTCTGTTGTCCTCATCCGTCTCGCATGACTAGTCTTGATGTCTTGTCGACAGCAGCCGCGCGGCTAGGTTCCAACCACAAGCGCGCCGCCGCTGAGTCCCGCACCTGCCGCCGCCAGAAGTATTTTCTCTCCGACCCGGAATGGCTCGTGCTGGTTGGCGAGCGATAGCGACAGCGGAATCGTCGCGGCGGACGAGTTGCCGTATTCGGCGATCGTCTTGACGATTGCATCATCGGCAATGCCGAGGCTTCTGCCGACCGCGTCGAAGATGCGGGCGTTGGCCTGATGCGGCACGAAGCGGTTGATGTCCTGCGGCTTCAGCCGCGCCGCGCCCAGCGCCTCCTGGGAGCAAGCGGTCATCATCGCCACCGCCTTGC
>NZ_JBZEGV010000012.1:0-177576 GCF_058312955.1 Mesorhizobium sp. LEGMi-168a | reverse complement strand
GCAGCTTCGCTCCCCGCTTCCTTCACGCCGGCCTCGCGGTCCGACGCTCTGCGGTTCGCTTCGCTCGCTGTGACCAGCTCACGAGAGGACTTTCACCTCCTA
Organism: Mesorhizobium sp. LEGMi-168a; assembly: GCF_058312955.1. Taxonomy (NCBI): domain Bacteria; kingdom Pseudomonadati; phylum Pseudomonadota; class Alphaproteobacteria; order Hyphomicrobiales; family Phyllobacteriaceae; genus Mesorhizobium; species Mesorhizobium sp. LEGMi-168a. The sequence continues at coordinate 177,474 of NZ_JBZEGV010000012.1, read as the reverse complement.
GTCGATGCCCATGCCGGGCGCACAACGAAATAGCGGGTTGCCCACTCAGGGGCAGCCCGCTGACGGCCCCGTATACCAACGCTGCTCAAGTCGCCGATCGCGTTGAGCGGCGGGACTATCCATTGAATTTAAGAGAAAATTTGGTGGGTGTGCACAGGATCGAACTGTGGACCCGCTGATTAAGAGTCAGCTGCTCTACCAACTGAGCTACACACCCACACCGCCGGAAAACCCAGCGTCGGCGGCGCATATAGCCGCCGGTTTCGGCTATGTCCAGCCCCGCCCGGATCATTTCCCGACAAATCGGTCGAGCATGATCCCGAAAAGTGGATTCCGGTTTTCGGAAAAGATCATGCTCGCTCAAAAAAGGACCAAATTGCCGCACCCGTCAGACAAAAAGCTTGCCTTCAGCGACCTTGATCGCATGGCCGCCGATGCGCGCGGAGGCCAGTTTTCCGCCGTCGACATTGAGCTCGAGCCGGATGCTCGACGGTCGGCCCATTTCCAGCCCCTGTTCGATCCAAAGCTGCGTGATTCCGTCCGTTGGGCCATCGAAATGCATGATGGCGCCGGCAAAGGCCGCCGCCGCCGAACCGGTCGCCGGATCCTCGTAAGAAGGATTGCCGGGCACGATCATGCGGACATGGAAGGCGCTGTCGTGATGCACCGTCTCGCGGCAATAGACATAGGGGCTGGCAAAGGCCCATTCGCTCTTGCGCGGAGCGAGTTCCGACCAGGCCTGGTTGTCCAGCCTGACCTTCGCCGCCGCTTCGAGGCCGGCGACCGGGATGGCGACGTAGGGCACGCCGGCCGACCAGAAGGAGACGCGGTGATTCTCGAAGCCGAGCTCGTGCGGAGCAAGCCCTAGCGCCGCGCCGATCATTTCCGGATCGGCGGCGAGTTCCAGCCGCTCTGGCAGTTTCGCCAGGTCGAATTCGGCAAAGATGGCGCCGTCATGCGTGCCGACCGCGCAGCGCACCGGGCCGATATTCTCCTCCAGCACGAAGATGCCCGCCGCCTCGCCGCCAAGCTCCGCAAGCGCGATCGCCGAGCCTACCGTCGGATGTCCGGCGAACGGCATCTCATAGTCGGGCGTGAAGATGCGAATCCGATTGCGGTGCTTGGGATTCTCGGGCGGCAGCACGAAAACCGACTCGGACAGATTGAACTCGCGCGCGATCGCCTGCATGGCGGCCGTGTCCAGCCCTTGGCTGTCGAGCACGACGGCGACCGGATTCCCGGCCAGCCGCTCGGTGGTAAACACATCGTAAAGCAAGTAGCTACGCGCCATCGAGAAAACCTTCTGCCTCGCCCCGAATTTTCTGCCTCAATCCCAACATGAGGGAAATTTAATTTGAAATTCGAACCTAAAGGCCTGATTTGTGCACGGATAGGGACATCAATTTTCCGCTATAGGGGTCCGGGGTGGACCAGGTTGTCAATCCGCCAAACGCAGAATCCGACACTTCCATCGAGGCCGCCCTTGGGCTCGACCGCAAGGGCGTGAGCCGCAGGCGCCGTCGCGGCTGGCTCTACGCGCTGCTGGCGCTGACCGTCGTGGCGACCGCGTTTGGCGTCTACCGGTGGAACGCCGCCGCGCCGCCCCGGATCGAATACACGACCGCTCCGGCGATGGTCGCCGACTTGACCGTCCAGGTGTCGGCGACCGGCACGCTGCAGCCGCTGACGCAGGTCGACATCTCCAGTGAGCTTTCCGGCATCGTCCGCTCCGTCGCGGTCAACGAGAACCAGCAGGTGAAGAAGGGCGACGTGCTTGCGACGCTCGACACCGCCAAGCTCGAGGTCCAGATCGAGCGCGCCGCCGCCTCGGCCAAGGCGGCCGCAGCTAGCGTCGAGGACGCCAAGGTCACGTTGCAGGAAAACGAGAACGCCGTTGTCCGCGCGAGCGCGCTCACCAAGCGCGGCATGGCGACGGATCAGTCGCTCGAGGCAGCGACCGCGACGCGCGACCGCTCCAAGGCTTCGCTCGACAGCGCTGAGGCCAATCTCGCCATCGCTCAGGCCGATCTCAAGGCGCAACAGACCGATCTTGCCAAGAGCACGATCTATGCGCCGATCGACGGCATCGTGCTCACGCGCTCGGTCGATCCTGGACAGACGGTCGCCTCTTCGCTGCAGGCGCCGGTGCTGTTCGTCATCGCCGCCGACTTGCGGAACATGGAACTGCAGGCGGCGGTCGACGAGGCCGATATCGGCCAGGTCAAACCCGGCCAGCATGCCCGCTTCACCGTCGATGCATTCCCGGACCGTCCGTTCGATGCCGAGATCCGCGACATCTCCTACGCTTCGGTCACCACCGACGGCGTCGTCACCTACAATGCACGGCTGGAAGTGGACAACAGCGAGCTTCTGCTCAGGCCCGGCATGACCGCCACGGTCGCGGTGGTGACCAGGCAGGCCAAGGACGTGCTCACCGTGCCGGCCACTGCCTTCCGCTACCGCCCGGCTCAACCGACGGCCCGCGGCTGGAGCCTGCGCGACCTGTTCACCGGCCGCATGGGCCGTCCCAACTGGCAGCGTGAGGCGACGAAGGCGCCGACCGACGGCTCGCGCACGCTCTATGTGCTGAAGAACGGGCGGCCACATCCGGTCAACGTCAGGATCGGCTCGACCGACGGCGAGTTGACCGAGATCACGTCCGGCCTCGAGCAAGGCGCCGAGGTCGTCACAGGCTCGCAGCAGCGGAGCTGACGCCATGTCGGCTCCCCTGCTCATTACTTTCGACCAAGTCTGGAAGAGCTATGGCGAGGGCGAGGCGCGCGTGCATGCTCTCGCCGGCGTCGACCTCGCCATTCGAAAAGGCGAATTCGTCGCCATCATGGGTCCGTCCGGCTCGGGCAAGTCCACCGCCATGAACATCATTGGCTGCCTCGACACGCCGACGGCGGGGACCTACAGATTCGAGGGCGTCGATGCCGGCCGGCTCGACCGCAACCGCCGCGCCCTGCTGCGCAACCTCTATGTCGGCTTCGTCTTCCAGGGCTACAATCTCCTGCCCCGCACCACGGCGGCGGAAAATGTCGAGCTGCCTCTCATCTATCGCGGCGTTCCCGCCCGCGAGCGCCGCGAACTCGCCATGCGGGCGCTGGCTGAGGTCGGGCTGGTCGGGCGCGAGCATCATACGCCTGCCGAGCTCTCGGGCGGCCAGCAGCAGCGCGTTGCAATCGCGCGCGCCATCGTCACCAAGCCGACGCTGCTCGTCGCCGACGAGCCGACCGGCAATCTGGACACCGCGCGCACCCACGAGATCATGGAATTGCTGACCAGGCTGAACGCCGAGCTCGGACTCACCATCGTCATGGTCACGCACGAAGCCGACGTCGCGGACTATGCCGAGCGCACCGTGCGCTTCCTCGACGGCCATGTCGCCTCCGACACCGCGAAAGCCGAGGCCGCATGATCTGGGAGACCGTCCGCCTTTCGCTGATTTCCATCCGCAGGAACGTGCTGCGCTCGTTCCTGACGTTGCTCGGCATCGTCATCGGCGTTGCCGCCGTCATCGCCATGCTCACCATCGGCTCGGGCACCACCGAGAAGGTTAAGGCCGACATCTCGAAGCTCGGCAGCAATCTTCTCGTGGTCCGCTCCGGCCGCCCTGCCGGGCCCGGCGGACCGGGCGGTCTGGACCAGGTCACCCGACCGCTGGCCGCCAAGGATGTTGAAGCGCTTGTCGCCCATCTCAGCGGCGCCCGCGCCATCGCGCCGGCCTCGCAAAAGCAGGTGCGCGTCATCTTCGGCACAGAGAGCCTGACGTCCGGCGTCACCGGCACCGACAGCGCCTATCTCGACGCGCGCGACTGGAAGCTGGTTTCCGGCCGCCCGTTCAGCGATTCCGAGACGCGCGCCGGCGCCGGCGTGTGCCTGATCGGCGAGACGGTGCGCCAGCAGTTCTTTGGCGCCGGCGATCCGGAGGGCGAGACCATCCGCGTCAACCGCACCTCCTGCAGGATCATCGGCCTTTTGGAGCCGAAGGGCTACACCGGCTTCGGCCAGGACCAGGACAATGTCGTGCTGATGCCTTTAGCCGCCTACCAGCGGCGCATCGCCGGCAATCGCGACATCGACAACATCTATATCGCCGCCGACGATCGGACGCCGACCACCGAACTGCAGCCGCGCGTCGAGGACATCCTGCGCGACACACGCCGCATCACGCCGGACCGCGATCCCGATTTTTCGATCCGCGACATGACCCAGATCGCCGACGCCATGGCCAGCGCCACTACGACCATGACCGGAATGCTCGGCGCCGTCGCCGGCGTCAGCCTTCTGGTCGGCGGCATCGGCATCATGAACATCATGCTGGTGTCGGTCACCGAACGCACGCGCGAGATCGGTATCAGGCTGGCGATCGGCGCGCATGAGAAGCACATCCTCATCCAGTTCCTGGTCGAGGCAACGGTTCTGTCGCTGTTCGGCGGCATTATCGGTATCCTGATCGGCCTGGCGCTTGCCGGTCTCGCTTCGGTGACGCTGACGATACCTTTTGCGCCGAGCCCGGCCGTCATCCTGCTCGCCGTCGGCTTCTCTGCGCTGATCGGCATGGTGTTCGGCTTCTTCCCGGCGCTGCGCGGCGCAAGGCTCGATCCGATAGACGCGCTACGACACGAGTAGGCCCACGCGGCTTTTGCCGCGCCTCTGGCCTGCAGGAACTGTCAAAACGGAAGCCGCGCATTCTCCTTGACCTCCTTCATGACGAAGAAGGTCCGGGTTTGCCGGACGCCCGGCAGCGCGATCAGCTTCTGCCCATGCAGCTTGTTGAAATCCGCCATGTCCCGCACCCTTATCTTCAAGAGATAGTCGAAGTCGCCGGCCACGAGGTTGCAATCAAGGACCTCCTTGAGTTTGAGCACGGCCTCCTCGAAAGCGGCGAAGCTTTCCGGTGTCGAACGGTCGAGCACGACGCCGACCATCACCAGCGCGCCAAGCGCTACGGCGGCGGGCGCGATCTCCGCCCTGACCCCGGTGATGTGGCCCTCTTCAAACAGGCGTTGTGTGCGCCTATGGCATGTGGCGGCGCTGACATTCACGCGCGCCGCCAGTTCCGCATTGGTCAGCCGTCCCTCGGACTGAAGGGCCCGCAGGATCTTGATGTCAATGCGGTCGAAGGCTGGTTCGGAAGATTCTTCCACTTCTGTGGTTCCAGATGGACGATTAGAGCCAATCCTAGCGCGTTTTCTTATGAAAGTGGAAAAATCCTGGAGAACCTTCGAGAGCACCTTTCGCCCTTATTCGTCTATCATCTGTCTATCGAAAAACGACCACGGCGGAGGCAGATCGATGTCACTTCTCGACAAGTTTGAACGCTATCCGCTGACCTTCGGCCCGACGCCGATCGAGCATCTGCCCCGGCTGAGCGCAGCGCTGGGCGACAAGGTGCAGATCTACGCAAAGCGTGACGATTGCAATTCCGGTCTCGCCATGGGCGGGAACAAGCTGCGAAAGCTCGAATACATCGTGCCTGACGCTCTTCGCACCGGCGCCGACACGCTGGTGTCGATCGGCGGCGTCCAGTCGAACCACACCCGCCTGGTCGCCGCGACGGCAGCCAAGATCGGCATGAAGTGCGTGGTGATCCAGGAGAAATGGGTGCCCCACTATGATGCGGTCTACGACCGGGTCGGAAACATCCTGCTGACCCGCCTGATGGGCGCTGACAGCCGGCTTGTCGACGACGGCTTCGACATCGGCATCCGCAAGAGCTGGGAGGACGCGATCCAGTCGGTGAAGGACGCGGGCGGCAAGCCCTATCCGATCCCCGCCGGCGCCTCGGTGCACAAGTACGGCGGGTTGGGCTATGTCGGCTTCGCAGAGGAGGTCGCCAGGCAGGAGGCCGAGCTCGGCTTCACCTTCGACTATATCATCGTGTGCGTCGTGACCGGGTCGACGCAGGGCGGCATGATCGTCGGCTTCGCCGCGCAAGACCGCGCCGACCGGGTGATCGGCATCGACGCCTCCGGCACACTTGCTCAGACCCGCGCCCAGGTCCGCCGCATTGTCGACGGCACCGCCGCCCTCGTCGGGCTGGGCCGCGCCGTACGCGAGGACGAAATCGTGATCAACCCCGACTACGCCTATCCGGCCTATGGCGTTCCATCGGAGGCCACGAACGACGCGATCCGGCTGGCAGCCCGCACGGAGGCCATGATTACCGATCCGGTCTACGAGGGAAAGTCGATGCAGGGCCTGATCGATTTGACCAGGAAAGGCTTCTTCCCCGAAGGTTCGAGAATTCTCTACGCGCATCTCGGTGGCGCGCCGGCCATCAACGGCTACAGCTACTATTACAAGGACGATCGCCCGGCAACTAAGCTCATGAGCGAGCCCGGCACCCGGGAACGCGCGCCTGAGGATACACTACTGCCAATCTTTCCATGATCCGGCTTCCGTCCAGGTGGCTGCCAAAGTGACGGGTTGCCGGGTCGCGGAAGACGTTACGCTTGCTCGCAAGGTGACATCAAGGATCAGAGGTGCTCGTCACTGCCGGCAAAATGCCATTCGATGAGCGGCTTCATGTGACCCATCAGGCCCTCCGGCAGATCGGCGGCATGGCGGATGATGACCGGACCTTCGATTTCCGGTTCGGCCTCGGAAGCAACGAAGGCACCGATACGCCGCGCGATCTCGTCGGCCGGCTCGGCCACCCGGTAGCGGCGGAAGATCACCGTGCCGCTCGCCGTCGACAGCGCGTAGTAGCGCAGGCCGCGCCGGGCCGCCGACAGGTCGATGCCGGTCTCCTCGCCCACCTCGCGGATCATGTTGAAATCGACATCGACGAGGCCGTCGCGGAAATCGATCGGCTCGAAGGAGCCGGCGGCGAAATAGACGCGGCCGGCATTGACCGTGTGCGAGCCCATGCGGATCGCCACCAGCGCATTGTCGCCGGCGACCAGCACGGCATGCGCATAGGCATGTTCGGCGCCGCTCAGCTCTTGGTTTTTGCGCCAGAGCATGAAGGTCGAGTACTTCACGGCATGGCAGCGGCCGACGAGCCGGCTGTCGCGATAGGCGAGCGCCGAAAGCAGCACCACCGTGCCGTCATAGAGCGCCGGCTTCGCCTCCATTTCGCGCCGCCAGTTCTCAGTGATCGCTGCCTGGTTGTCGCGTTCGAAAGGATGAAGGCTTGGGTCGAGCCGCACGTCGACGTCGTCGACCGGCAAAATGACGTTGCGCGGCAGGTCGAAACTCACGGGCTCAGGCCATGTCCAGGGTGATCACCACCGGGCAATGGTCGGAGGCCTTCGGCCTGTCCCAGCCGGCGCGCGGGAAACGTTCGACCTCCTGGCCGGACGGAAAGATGGTGCGCCAGGGCTGGCCGTTGCGGATGATCTCCGGAACCGCCGTTGCATTCTTCGCGGCGAGCGCTTTCGACAGCAAGATATAGTCGAGTTGGCACAGATGCCGCTCCTCCGGCCCGCGTGTGTGATAGAAACTCCAACGGTCCATCTCCGGCCGCCGCTCGACGACATTCTCGCAGAAACCGCCGGCGGTCAGAACATTGATCGCGGACTGGGCTTCGTCGACCACCTCGAAGCGATAGCCGTCGAAGCTGTCGCCTTCGATCTTCACGCGCTGCCGGTAGTCGTTCATGTCGCCGCAGATCGCCCAGCGCTTGTCGGCGGCATGGTCCTTGCCGAAACGCTCCTCGATGATGCGGCGCACGGCCTGCGCCTCGGCGATGCGCAGCGGCATCGTCGCCTCGCGGCCATCGAGCCCGTTGCGCGGCGAGCCCATCGACTTGAAGTGCACCAGATAGAGCGTCAGCGGCACGCCCCCAACCGTCACATCGATTTCAAGGCAGTCGCGCCGGAAGATGCGGTCGTTGGCCAGATGTCCAAATGCTGCAAGCTCCTGCGTGAACAGGCCGAACTGCTCGAAGGTGACGTAGGCGTGGCTGGTCATGCGCACGAACTCGATAGGCTGCCCTTGGGCCGTCTCGCTGCGCATCATCACGGCGACGTCGATGCCGCGGGAGTCGTTGCCGGCGGTAGTGTATTTCTGCCGGTAGCCCTGTCCGATCATCTTGAAGAGGTAGCCATATTCGAAGGCCTTCAGCGCCTCGATATTGTCGACCTCCTGCATGCAGATGATGTCCGCGCGGGTTGCCGCTATGGCGAGCGCGGTAAGCTGGCGGGTGTCGTCGGACTGGGCGATGGTGCGCGCCTGTTCGAGCAGCCTGTACTCAGCCTCGCTCTGGATATCGAACAGCGCCAGCGTACGGTCCTCGTTGAGCTGGTTGCGATAGCCGGAGAAGTCGAACCTGTTCATCAGGTTCTCGACGTTGAAGGTGGCGAGGCGCAGCGACATGGCCGAGACCTTTGCCCGCAAGCGACAGCGAACACAAGAGCCAGGCGGATGCTCGTCATGGTTGACGGAACCTTTCTGTTCATCCTCCGTTCAGACGAAAAGTTCCATCAATAGGCCCATTCCCGGGTGTTCTGGGCGTGGGGCCTTTGCTCCTTGGAGAGTGAAATGAAACCGCTCTTGTCTTCCCTCGGCTCCGGGCTGGTGGCCCTGGGCCTTATGGCGGGTCTGACGGCGCCGTCGATCGCCGGTCCGATCCTGCAACCCGATCTGTCGACCGCGACCAGCACGGCGGCACCCAAGATCATCCCCATCCGCGACGAGTGGGCCGGCGGCAACAACTACAGCCCGCAGATGTATGACTGGCGCTGGCGGCGCGGCGGCGACTGGCGCGGCCGCGACTTCAGATGGCGCGGTGGTGACTGGCGCGGCCGTCATTTCTCCCGCAACTGGGATGGCGGCGATTGGAATGGCGATTGGCGGTGGCGGCATCATCACCATCATCGGCATTTCGACAACGGGGACGCGGCCCTTCTGGGGCTGGGCCTTGGCCTCGGCCTGGGCAGCCTAGCCTATAGCAACTACTACGATCCCTACTATTATGATCCGTACCCGCGCTACTACCAGCCGCGGCGCATCTACCGGACGGAGCGTCTTCCCAGGGCCCATGTCCAGTGGTGCTACGACCGCTATCGGTCCTATCGCGCCTGGGATAACACGTTCCAGCCCAATTACGGCCCGCGCCGGCAGTGCATTTCGCCCTATATCTGAGCCCCGTCGGCAGAAAGATGAAACGGCGCCCATCGCGGCGCCGTTTCTTGTTGGGCAAAAGAGATCGCCTGCGGACAATAACCCTAAATTTAGCAGAGGCGTCTATTCGTAATGCGGTGCTCCCCAAATGACGATCGCCTGTTGCGATCCGCTAGGACGTGCCCGCCATGGCTGAGAACGAGTTGAGAGACAAGCACAGGCAGCGCGTGCTGAAGGGCGCGGCGATCCTGACCGGCATCAACAATTCCGAGGTCAAATGCACGGTGCGCAACATGCATCCGGATGGCGCCGAACTGAAGGTGCCGATCGAGGCGCGCGTGCCCGACGAGTTCCTGCTCTACGTGCCGACCGACGGCATCGGCTACAAGGCGGTCGTCCGCTGGCGCCGTGAAGACCGCATTGGTGTCGAGTTCAACGGCACCGAGCCTAAGCCGCATTGGCACTATGGGTGAGCGTGAAAAAGCCGGCGGATCGCTCCGCCGGCTCGTTATTCCAGCTAAGGTCAAGCCTTGGTTCTCGGCCTTATCGACCAGCTTGTTTCTTGGCGATCACCCCGCGCGACCGCAGGGCGGAGCCCGAGGACGCGCAAGGCAAAGAACGTGGATCGCCTTAATTCTTCGCCTTGTCGACCAGCTTGTTCTTGGCGATCCACGGCATCATCGCGCGCAGCTTGGCGCCGACTTCCTCGATCTGGTGGCTGTCGTTCATACGGCGGATGCCTTTGAAACGCGACAGGCCGGCGCGGTACTCCTGCATCCATTCCGAGGTGAACTTGCCGGTCTGGATGTCGTTCAGGATGCGCTTCATCTCGGCCTTGGTGTCGGCGGTGATGATGCGCGGACCCGAGACATATTCGCCCCATTCAGCGGTGTTCGAGATCGAGTAGTTCATGTTGGCGATGCCGCCCTCGTAGATCAGGTCGACGATCAGCTTGACCTCGTGCAGGCACTCGAAATAGGCCATTTCCGGCGCGTAGCCGGCTTCCACCAGCGTCTCGAAACCGGCGCGGATCAGTTCGACCAGGCCGCCGCATAGCACCACCTGCTCGCCGAACAGGTCGGTCTCGCATTCCTCGCGGAAGTTGGTCTCGATGATGCCGGAACGGCCGCCGCCGACACCGCAAGCGTAGGAGAGCGCGAGGTCGAGCGCGTTGCCCGAGGCGTCCTGGTTGACGGCGACCAGGCACGGCACGCCGCCGCCCTTCTGGTATTCGCCGCGCACCGTATGGCCGGGGCCTTTCGGCGCGATCATGACGACGTCGACCGAAGCCTTCGGCTCGATCAGGCCGAAATGCACGTTGAGGCCGTGCGCGAAGGCGATCGCCGCGCCGTCGCGGATGTTCGGCGCGATCTCGTTCTTGTAGATGTCGGCCTGCAATTCGTCGGGCGTCGCCATCATCATCAGGTCGGCCCATTTGGCGGCATCCGCCACGCTCATCACCTTGAGCCCGTCGGCCTCGACCTTCTTGGCGGTGGCCGAGCCGGCTTTCAGACCGATGGCGATCTCCTTGACGCCCGAATCCTTGAGATTGAGCGCATGCGCCCGGCCCTGGCTGCCATAGCCGATGATGGCGACCTTCTTGCCCTTGATCAGATTGAGATCGGCGTCACGATCGTAATAGACACGCATTTCGTCTTCCTTCCCGTTTTGAAGATCAGAGGCCTTGCGGCCGGTTGTTTGCTCCCCCGGTCTTTGACCCGTAGAGAGCGAGAAACTGCTGCGTCGCGCGGGCGGCGTCGCCGCCGATTGCCGCCTCAGTCAATTGCAGCCGATCGCCGAGCAGAAGCCGGATCTGCACGTCGCGAGCGACCAGCCCGAAAAACGTCCGGAACGCCGTCTCGGCGTCGTCGAAGTCGAGCAGCCCGGCCTGCCGTCCTGCTTCCAGCACCGGCTTCAGACGCCTGGCCAGCGCGAAGCGGCCGTTCTCAAGCACAATAGCGCCAAGATCGTCCTTGCCGGAACCGGCATGGCCGACCGCGACGCGGTTCAGCGCGATGGACGTATCGCTGGAGATCACTCGCAGCCAGTCGGAAGCGAAGCGTTCGAGGCTCGCCGTCAGCGAAGCGAGGTCGAACCCCTTGCGGTCAACCTGCGCCACGCGCACTTTCGAGGCCTGCCACTGCACCGTCGCGGTCAGCAGACCGTCGCGGTCGCCGAACCATTTGTAAAGCGTTTCCTTGGAACAGCTTGCCCGCCGCGCCACCGCGGTCATGGTCAGGTTGTCGCCCTCCTCGACCAGCTGGCGAAGCGCGGCGTCCAGAACGGCCTGCTGCCGCTCGGTGAGCGCCTCGCTGACATCGATGTCCGGCACGCTGTGCAACACGTTTCCCTCGGCTCACGCTCACCAGTTAGAGCGTACCGTACGTTACGGTTCGGCTTCTATGCAGTATTGTCCGAATCCATGCAAGCGCTATTTTCCACGTCCCACCGGAGGAACAAGATACTGGCCGGCCTGCTTGCCTTGGCTGTTGCAGCCGCCTTCACTGGCGCCGCTGTCTATGTCAGCGTCGCGGAGCAACCGGCGCGGCTTGCCTTGGACGACAAGGCGCTGCTGCGGGAGTGGCAACCCTCCTACAAGCGCGGCGCCGCCATGCAGGCCTCGATTGCCTTGGTCGCCTGTATTCTCGGTCTGATTGCCTGGTGGCAGACGGGCGTGTCCGGCTATCTGGTCGGCGCAGTGGCGATCATCCTGCCGTGGCCGTGGACGCTGCTTGTGATGATGCCGACCAACCGATTGCTGGAAGCGATGCAGGTCGAGGCCGACAATCCGCAGGCAAGACCTATGATCGTCAAATGGGGCAAAATGCATCTGGTCCGTGTCGCGCTTGGCGCGTTGGCGATGATCGCGTTTCTTTGGGCCTCGCATCTGCCCTGAAAGCGCCGGCCGCGGTTTCAGTCCGTGCTTGGCGGATCGCGCAGCCGCCCGAGCAGACCGGCCAGCATCTCCAGCTCCTCGGGCGAAAGCTTGTCGCCCATCAGCTCCGATATGGCTTTTCCGTAGACTGCCCATAAGCGGCGGCGCGTCTCCCGGCCGCTTGGCGTGATGCGCACGGTCTGGCCGCGGCCATCGTCCGAGACGGGCAGCTTTTCCACCAGCCCTTCCGCCTCGAGCCGCGCCAGCAGCCGCGAGACGTTGTACTGCGCCAGCAGCACCCGATCGATCAGCTCGAAAGGCCGCAATCCGCCCTCGCCTGCTTCGGCAAGCTCGTGCAGCACGTCGTACCAGGCGAGCGGCGGCAGGTCGCCGGCTTTCAGGGCGTCCTCGGCCTTTTCGAACAGCTGGCGCGACACGCGCATCAGCCGGCCCCAGGTTTTGACTGCTTCGGGCGAAGGAGATTTTTTCGTCATAGGCGGACTCTATTCGATAGATGCAATTGCATCAAGATTGACGATCGATGCAAATGCGTCCATATAGATGCAGTTGCATCGATAAGGAATTCTCCGATGAAACATGAAATCTGCAAAGTGGCCGACATCCCTGAGACCGGCAGCCTGATCGCCCCTTTCTTCGGCCGCGAGGTCCATGTCTGGCGCAGCGGCGAGCGTATCCGCGCCGCGGCCAATGCCTGCCTGCATTTCGGCGGGCCGCTCGATTGCAAGGACGGCACACTTGTCTGCCAGTGGCACGGCGCCCGCTTCGACATGGTAAGCGGCGAGCGCCTCGAAGGCCCGGCGCCAAAAGGTTCGCACCTGATGTTCCTGTCGACCCGCGTCGAAAACGGCGCGCTGAACTATGTCTGGGGAGAGTGAGATGACCGCCAAGCTCACCCTCGTCAGCCATCACCTTTGCCCCTACGTCCAGCGCGCGGCGATCTCGCTTGCCGAGAAAGGCGTGCCGTTCGAGCGGGTCAATGTCGACCTTTCGAACAAACCGGACTGGTTCAAGGCGATCTCGCCGCTCGGCAAGGTGCCGCTGCTCCGCGTCCGGCATGGTGGCGGCGAAGAAGTCATTTTCGAATCCGCCGTCATCCTGGAATTCCTCGAGGAGACGGAGGCCGATCCGTTGCATCCGGCAGATCCGCTCATGCGGGCAAGGCATCGCGCCTGGATCGAATTCGGCTCGGCCATCCTCAACGCCATCGGCCGCTTCTATTCAGCTGCTGACGAGGCTGGCCTCCTTAAGGAAAGCAAGGCTCTGTCCGAAATGTTTGCGCGCGTGGAGGCGGAACTTGCTGCCAGGCAAAGCGGTCCATGGTTCGCCGGCGATCACTTCTCGCTGGTCGATGCCGTCTACGGACCGATCTTCCGCTATTTCGATACGTTCGATCGCATCTGCGATTTCGGCATTTTCGATGAAAGACCTCTGCTCCAGGCTTGGCGAGAGACCCTGAGCAAACGGCAATCGGTCAGGGAAGCGGTCGGCGCCGACTATCCGCGGCGGCTGCACGCCTTCCTGCGGGCAAAGGGATCTTATCTTTCGGAGATCATCCGGCTACAGGCCATTGCAACTCCGCAAGCCCGATCGGCCTGAACGGATCGACCACCGTTCCGGCGACCATCGTGGCGAGGATTTGCGGTCCAGGCGGAATCCTCGCCGCTATCGCCACCAATCGGTCGCGGATGAACGGCAAGGCGAGGGAGTCCGACTGGTAGAAGGGCGTCAACGACAACGACAGCGCCTGGAAAATCCGCACATGCCAGCGGCGCGCCCTTGCGTAGGTCTCCAACGCGTCGTCGATGCTGCCGGATCGCGTGAGCGCCTGACCAAGTGCCGCCGCGTCAAGCAGCGCCATATTGGCGCCTTGCCCGAGCTGCGGGCTGGTCGAATGCGCGGCGTCGCCGATCACCGCCAGCCGTCGGCCCGCCGGCAGCGTCATCGTGTGGTGGCCGTAGCGGGCGAGCGAAAGCTGCTCGAAACTGTCGATCTGGTTGGTGAACGCCTCGCATTCCGGCCAAACGGAAACCACCCTCTCCTTCCAGGCGTCGAGGCCCTCTGCCCGCACTTGTTCGACGTCGGCGGGCTTCAGGCTCCAGAAGAACGCGGCCATGCCTTCCGCGCCAGGTTCCGGCCGGCCGATCGGCAGCACGCCGAGCATGATGCTTGCCTTATCGTAGCGCTGCAGCAGCGCCCTTTCGTCAAAGCCGTCACGCCAGCCGAGGGACGCCCAGAAGGCGCCATAAGTGAGTGGGCGCGGCACAGCCACGTCGCCAAGGCATTGCCGCAGCCTGGAGCGCGCGCCGCTGGCATCGACGACCAGATCGAAAGGCCCCAGCCGCTTTCCATCGGCACAGACCGGCCTCGCACGCTCGCCCGTCTCCAGCGTCTCGATCTCGAGACTGGTTTCGATGGGAATTTCCGCGCGCCTGGCAGCGCGGTAGAGCACGCCGAACAGCGCCGCGCGGTGCACTGCAAGGCCGAAACGGCGGCCGCACCGCGCGTCGTAGCGAACGTCGAGCACCGTTCGCCACTCTTCGCATCGGTGCCGTGCAGCCGCTCGATGCGGCTTCCAAGAGAAAGGATCTCGTCGAGCAGGCCGAGATCGGCGAGCACCGTCAGCCCGGTCGGCTGCAGCATCAGACCCGAACCGACAGGCTTCGGCTCGTCGAAGCGCTCGAAGATGGTGACCTTATGCCCTGCCCGCCTGAGATAAAGCGCCGCGGCCAGTCCGGCCGGCCCGGCGCCGGCTATCGCTATCTCATAAGACTTGCTCATTGCCCCCAACCCGAACCGGCGAGGGACAATCCCTCATGGGCGGCATCGGATCAAGCTGGCGCTTTGACGCTTTTTGCGACGAAGGGTGCGTTCAGCCCTGCGCGGCGTCGAAGACCGCGCGGGCCTCACGGACGGCATCATGATTGAGCTCGGCCCACTGGACCAGCTGCTGCAAGGGCGCGAACATCGAGCGCCCAAGGTCGGTGAGACTGTACTCGACGCTCGGCGGCTTGGTCGGAAACACTTCGCGATGCACATAACCGTCGCGCTGTAGATCGTAGAGTGTCTGCGTCAGCATGCGTTGCGAGATATCGGGTACCAGGCGGCGCAACTCCCCGAACCGGTACGGCTTCTCGGCGAGAGCCATCACCAGCAGCGAACTCCATTTGCCGTTGATGCCCTGAATCACGTCGCGAACCGGGCAGTCGGCGAAATTGCCGCCGCCCGACATGGCCTTATAGACCTCCAGCTTGGATTTGAGATTGAAGATCTTGCTGTCCATGACGACGTCCGTTGATCGAAGCGGCGGCCGGCCGGTGGTTCCCTGGCTGTGCCTACCTCCCGAAAAACTGCCTTCTTTACGGCTTGGGGTCAATTCCTATTTTAGCGCTGGTCTCTTTTTGAGACCGCCAACTGCACCCGCCCTTCGGCGCAAAATTAGGACCTCCCGATGACCGAAACCCTTCTTGTCACCGGCGCTTCCGGCCAGCTTGGCCGCGCCGTCATCAACCACCTGCTGGAAGCGCAAAGGATTGCGCCGGCCCGCATCATCGCCACCACGCGCAAACCCGAAGGCCTCGCCGACGTGGCGGCCCGTGGCGTCACCGTCCGGGCGGCGGATTTCGACGACCAGGCATCGCTGGAGAACGCATTCGCGGGCGCCGACCGGGTGCTGATCATCTCGACCGGCGAGCTCGACCTCAAGAGCGACAGGCGCTTGAAGCAACATCTGGCGGCAGTGGCCGCGGCCAAGACGGCCGGCGTCTCGCACCTGCTCTACACCTCGATGCCAAATCCCGAGCCCGTCTCGCCGGTGCTGTTTGCCGGCGATCACTACGGCACCGAAGAGGCGATCAAGGCGAGCGGTATCCCCTACACTATCTTCCGCAATGGCTGGTATCAGGAGAACCTGTTCATGGCGCTGCCGCACGCCATTTCATCGGGCAAATGGTACACTTCAGCCGCTGATGGCCGCGTCGCGCACGGCGCGCGCGACGACATGGCGGCGGCCATTGCTGCGAGCCTCGCTTCCGGCTCGAAGGAAAGCCATATCTACACCCTGACCGGTCCGCAGGCCTACACGACGAACGAAATTGCCGCTTTGGTGACCGAAGTCACCGGCAAGCCGCTCGAAGTTATCCAGGTGCCGGACGAGGCACTGACCGAAGGTGTGAAAGCGGCCGGCGTTCCCGAAGATTTCGCGCGCATCATCGTCTCTTTTGACGCCAACACGCGCTCGGGCCGCATCGCCATGGTGACCGACGCGGTGGAGACGCTTTCGCGGCGGAAGCCGCAAACGCTGAAGCAGTTCCTGGAAGCAAACAAGGCCGCCCT
Source organism: Mesorhizobium sp. LEGMi-168a (assembly GCF_058312955.1). Classification (NCBI taxonomy): domain Bacteria; kingdom Pseudomonadati; phylum Pseudomonadota; class Alphaproteobacteria; order Hyphomicrobiales; family Phyllobacteriaceae; genus Mesorhizobium; species Mesorhizobium sp. LEGMi-168a. The sequence goes on along the minus strand of NZ_JBZEGV010000012.1, from coordinate 161,171 downwards.
CGTCGGCTGAAACCGGGCGCGCCTTGGACGTCTCGTCCAGGGCGCGCTATCTCAACCTTTTGAGCAGCCCGAGCCGGATCAGGGTCTCGCCGGTCGCAACGAGCGCGTCTTCGCGCGACCGCGGCGCCCAGCCGAGCATGCGCACAGCCTTGGCCCCGGTTGCGCTCCTGGCCTTGCCCAGTTCGGTCACGATCTGAGCCGCCTGCCCGTCGAACAATCCGACGATCTTCACCAGCCAGTCCGGCAGCACTCGCGTCGTAATGCGCGACGCCTTGTCGCCCAATCGCACTTTCAGCGTCCGCGCGATCTCCAGCATCGTCATGAAGTCGCCGCTGATGGCCAGGAACCGTTGCCCCTTGGCAGCGGGATTGGTCATCGCCCGCAGATGCAAATCCGCCACGTCCCGCACGTCGACCACGCCGAACACCATGCGCGGCAGACCCGGCATCTCGCCGTCCAGCAGACGCCTGATGAAGTCGGTCGAGGTCGAATGATCCGGCCCCAGGACCGGCCCAAAGATCCCGACCGGATTGACGACCGCCAGTTCCAACGCTCCGCCTTCGCGGCCGATGAAGTCCCACGCAGCCCGCTCCGCCAGCGTTTTCGACTTCACATAGGCGCTCACCTTGGCCGCCAGGTTGGTCCAGTTCTCTTCCGTGAAAGGATGGCCGGCAACCGGCGTCTGTCCATAGCCAATGGCGGCAAAGGACGAGGTGAGAACCACTCGTTTCACCCCCGCATCGCGCGCGGCCCTCAACACGCGCAACGCGCCTTCGCGCGCTGGAACGATCAGCTCGTCTTCGTGCTTGGGCACGCCGGGCGGAAAAGGCGAAGCGACATGGAGGACGTACCGGCATCCGGCGACCGCTTCCGGCCAGCCCGCGTCGGCCATGAGATCGGCATGGGCGAATGAAAGCGCATCGCCCGGCCCGGCGCCGCCGGCCTTCAGCATGGCGAGCACATCGGCTTCGCGTCTGGCTGAGCGGACGGTCGTGCGTACCCGGTAGCCCGCGTTCAGAAGCGCGAGGATGCAGTGGGCGCCGAGGAAGCCGGACCCGCCGGTGACAAGCACCAATTCGCCGCTCATACCCGCCTCCGCAACTGCTCAGGTCAAGGCGTATGAGCTCGTCAGATCGCCACCTGCGTCCCGATTTCTACCACACGTCCGGTCGGGATCTGGAAATATTCAGTCGCATCCGCCGCCGTTTTCGCAAGGCCGATGAACAGCCTGTCCTGCCAAATTGGCATGCCGGAATTGGGCGAGGCCTTCAGCGAGCGCCTCGACAGGAAGAAGGACGTCGTCATGATGTCGAACTTCCAGCCCTGCTTGCGGCAGATCGCCAGAGCGCGCGGGATGTTCGGCTGCTCCATATAGCCGAAGGTCAGCGTCACCCGCATGAACAGGTCGTTGACGGTCTCCATCTTCACCCGCTCGCTGTCCGGCACCAGCGGCTGCGGCGCGGTCACCACCGACAGGATGACGTTCTGTTCATGCAGCACCTTGTAGTGCTTGAGACTGTGCATCAGCGCGGTCGGCGCGCTCAGCGGATCGCTGGTCAGGAACACGGCGGTGCCGGACACAAGCTGCGGCTTTTTCTTGAGAAGGTTCGCCGCCAGGAAGTCGAGCGGGATCTCGTTGCGGCGGGTCTTGTCGAACAGATAGCGGCTGCCGCGCACCCAGGTCCACATGGCCATGATGATGGTGAAGGCCACCGCCAGCGAGGACCAGCCGCCTTCGAACACCTTGACGATGTTGGCAGCGAAAAAGCCGATGTCGATGAGCGCGAACAGCGCCGTCAGCGCCGCGGCAACGCCGAGCTGCCATTTCCAAATCCGCGTCATGACTACGAACAGCAGCGTGGTCGTCACCAGCATGTTGCCGGTGACCGAAATGCCATAGGCCGAGGCCAGCCTGCTGGATTCGCCGAAGCCGACCACCAGAAGCATCACCACCAGCGCCAGCAGCAGATTGACGCGCGGCATGAATATTTGGCCGGATTGTTTCTCCGACGTGTGGAGGATTTCCAGGCGCGGCAGCATGTTGAGCTGCACCGCCTGCCTGGTCAGCGAATAGGCGCCGGAAATCACCGCCTGGCTGGCAATGACGGTCGCTGCGGTCGCGAGCACGACCATTGGTATCAGCGTCCAGCCCTCGTTCATTTCGAAGAACGGATGGCCGACCACACCTTTGTTCGCGAGGATGAAGGCCCCTTGCCCGGCATAGTTCAGCAGCAGGCAGGGAAACACGATGGCCAGCCATGCGAGCACGATGGGCTTGCGGCCGAAATGGCCGAGATCGGCATAGAGCGCCTCGGCGCCGGTGACGGCCAGGAAGACGGCGCCGATGGTCACGAAGGAGACGTCAGGCGAATTGATCAGGAAGGCGACGATATAGTGCGGGCTGATTGCCCACAGGATTTCCGGATCGTCGATGATGTGGTTGAGGCCGGATAGGCCGATGGCCAGGAACCACGCCGCCGTCACCGGGCCGAACACCAATCCGACGCCGCCCGTCCCGAAGCGTTGCACCGCGAACAGCACGGCCAGAATGACCAGCGTCAGCGGCACAACATAGGGCTGGAAGGCAGGCGTGACGACGTTCATGCCCTCGACCGCCGAAAGCACCGAAATGGCCGGCGTGATGACGGCATCGCCGAAGAACAGCGACGCCCCAACGATGCCGATGCCGAGAATCACCGCCGACCGCGTCGGGAAGCTGCCGCGCGCCAGCGCCATCAGCGACAGCACCCCACCCTCGCCGCGGTTGTCGGCGCGCAGCACGAACATGATGTATTTTATCGTGACGGTAATGGTCAGCGACCAGATGATCAGCGACAGCACGCCGAGAATATCGGCACGAGTAGCGACGTCGCCTCCGGACGAAGCGTGCAAGGCCTCGCGCAACGCATAGATGGGGCTCGTCCCGATATCGCCGTAGACCACGCCGAGCGCGCCAAGCATCAGCACCTTGGTGCTGTGCTGCTCTACTTCAGAATGGCTCGATTGATCGACGGGTTCTGCCTCACTACCACTGTTGGTAAGGGCCATAAACGACACTCCGATAAACGCGCGGTGCTCTACGCTTGCTGCGATGCAATATCAAGTGCCCCAACGTGATGGCTCCCATGCCCGTCACGCGCAGCTCCCGGGCTACCATCCACAGGCCTTCAAGAACCGTCCCACCGTGCCGGCCATGCCATACTCCAGCGCATCGGCTGTCAACCCATGTCCGATCGATACTTCGGCCAATGCCGGGATACGCTTGGTGAGCGCCGGCAGGTTGTTCACGGTCAGATCGTGGCCGGCGTTGACCTGGAGCCCCGCCGCGATTGCCGCATCCGCGGTTTTTCCCAGTTTTTCCAATAGCTTCGCCGCCTTGGCGGAATCGGAATGGCAGCTGCCATACGGGCCGGTATAGAGCTCGATCCGGTCGGCGCCGGTATCGTGCGCGGCATTCACGCCGGCCGGATCGGCGTCGGAAAACAGCGACACGCGAAAACCGCCCTTCTTCAGCCGCTTGACGATCGGCGTCAGGAACGCCGCCTGGGCGACGAAGTTCCAGCCATGGTCCGATGTCGCCTGGGCCGGGTCATCGGGCACCAGCGTCACCTGCTCCGGCTGGTTCTTCTCGACAAGCGCCAGGAAATCCTCGTTCGGATAGCCTTCGATGTTGAATTCCGCGGCCGGAAACTCGTCGTCGATCAGCGCCCTGATCTCCGGCAGGTCGGAATGCCTGGTGTGCCGCTCGTCGGGGCGCGGATGCACAGTCAGTCCATGCGCGCCGGCGGCAAGCGCGATGCGGCCGAGCCCGGTGACGCTCGGCCACGGCAGGTCGCGGCGGTTGCGCAGCATGGCGACGGCGTTGAGGTTGACCGAAAGCTTTGCAGGCATGATCCAGCGTCCAGTTGGAGCAATTCCAGGAAAAGTGCGTAGCGGCTTTCCGTCCGGAATTGCGCAATGACAAATATCCGGAGCGGCTCAACGGTTCTGTCAAAGGCTGACCCGCTCTGGCGTTGGCGGGCATCTATAGCGCCTTTGCAGGGAACAGATAGAGGGTTTCCGGTGTTCCAGAGGGCGAGATGGTGGCCGAAGCTCTCTGTTTTAACGCAATTCCGGACGGAAAAGCGCTTCACACTTTTCCTGGAATTGTTCTAACGCAAGGATTTGCCGTTGAAATTCCTCGAAGCCGTGCCGGCGATACGGCGCCTCGACACCAACCGCGACGCGCTTTTTGCCATCGACGTCGTTGGAGATGTTTCGCCAGCGGACGCGGAAAACCTGTTCGGCCTGCTCGAAGCGGCCTATGCGCTGCATCCAAGGGTCGATGTGCTGGTGCGGCTGACCGACGAGGAAAGCGTGGATTGGACCAACATCTCGGAAAAGACGCTCCGACAAGGTGTGGTCGACGCGCTGGAACATGTCGTCCGGTGCGCGGTCGTCGGCGAGCCGCGCTGGGCGTCTTATGTTGGAGGCTTCTTTCCGAAGGCCTTGCCTTTCGAATTCAGGCGCTTCGACAGCGACGACGAGCGGTCGGCGTGGCAATGGCTCGGCGCCAGGCCGGTGTGAGGAGCCGCGTTATCGCACGATCGTCAGCCGCTCGGCCGCGCGGGTGATGGCAGTGTAGAGCCAGCGCTGCCGCGTCTCCTTGAACGCCCAGCTCTCGTCGAACAGCACAACGTCGTTCCACTGCGAGCCCTGCGCCTTGTGCACCGTCAGCGCGTAGCCATAGTCGAAATCGTCGAAACGCTTCTTCTGCTGCCAGGGAATCTCGGCGTCCGGATCCTCGAACGCCGCCTTGAGCAGCTTGATCTTGGCGACGCCGCGGTCGGGATCGTCCTCTTCCGGCGAGACCAGCAGGTTGATACCGGGCTTCACCGTCTCGCGCGACGACGTCATCACCTTCCACAGCGAACCATTGAGCAGCCCCTTGGCCGGATCGTTGCGAAGGCAAACCAGCTTGTCGCCGGCCTGCGGAAAATCGGCATTGAAACCCTTCAGCTCGCGCAGCCGCTGGTTATAGCGCCGCCGCGTGCGATTGGTGCCTACCAGCACTTGGTCCGCCTTCAGCACCAGCTCCTGGTTGACGCCATCCCTGCCGATCACCTGCGCCGTACCGTAATCGCCATGCATGAACTCGCGGCCTTCGCGCACGTCGAGCGCCAGCCGGATGATCGGGTTGTCGCGCGCCTGCCTGTGGATTTCCGTCAGCAGCACGTCCGGCTCGTGCTCGGTGAAGAAGCCACCGCCCGAAATCGGCGGCAACTGCGCCGGGTCGCCCAAGACAAGGATCGGCGTCCCAAAACTCATCAGGTCGCGGCCGAGCTGCTCGTCGACCATCGAGCATTCGTCGATGACGACCAGCTTGGCGCGCGCGATTGGGCTTTGCCGGTTGAGCGCGAAGGTCGGCGAAATCGAGGTCTTGCCGGTCACTTCGTCCGCCACCGACTCTTCGCCCCTCGGCCTGTAGATCAGCGAGTGGATGGTGCGGGCGTTGACCGCACCCTTGGAGCGCAGCACCTGGGCTGCCTTGCCGGTGAAGGCGGCGAACTGCACTTGCCCGTCGACATGCTCGGCGAAATAGCGCGCCAATGTCGTCTTGCCGGTGCCGGCATAGCCGAACAGGCGAAAGACCTGCGGCCGGCCGTCCTTGAGCCAGCGGCCGACAGCCTTCAAAGCCTCGTCCTGTTGAGGAGAGAATTCCATCAGCGCGACAGACCGGATTCGCGAGGGAAATACAAGATTGGCCGTCCCATCGCTGGCGTCGCCGGTGACAATCTCATTTGCTACTGGGCTTGCACGCTATCAGGCGCAAACAAGAACGTAAAGGGAACAACCCTGTTTGTGTCCAGGCTATCTGCCAGGTCCTGGATCGTTCTCCAGCAGGATCGGCTTGCCATGCGGGGTCGCATGTGCGGCACGCTCCCAGGCGGCCGCCAGCGCATCCACCTCGCCCTTGCCGGCAACGCCCTTTCGCGAAAGCAGCTTTTCCAGTGCTGCTAGCCAATGCTCGTAATAGTCGTGACCGTCGCTCGCGGCATCCGGCTTCTTCACCTCGGCGGACAGGGCGTGCGCCCATTCGCTCCACGAAAACAGGCCCTTGTCGTGCAGCGCCACCGTCATGGCGAAGGCTTCCGCCTGCCATGGTTCGGCGAACACCGGATCGTCGAACCCATCCGGCAGTCTGGGCTCAGGCCGGTTCAAGATAGCTCTCCCAGGCATCGATCGAGACAACAAGCGTCGGGTCGGCGCCCTCGCCCCAGATCTCCGGCCCGTCGAAAGCCACGGTGTAGACCCATTGCGGGTTCTCGCCCTTGCCATGTGCGTTGCTGTCGGGGAAGACGAAGCCGTCGCGCACGGCCTCTATCGTCCCCTTCTTGCCGCGCGCATAGCGCGGCAGGCGCGTGTGGCCGGTCGGATTGAAATTCTTCGTCCGCACGCGATCGCCCGCCCGGAAGCGCGCCGGCAAGACGACCGGCCGATCGCACGGCCCGCCCTTGGCGAGCACCGCCGGCACGTCCGCCGCCTTCAGCACGCGCTTGGGTGTCGCCGCCGGATCGACCGCCTTGCCGGCCGCGAGGTCGCTCTGCGTGATGAAGCCATGGCGCTTCAGAAGCGTCTCCAGCGCCTTGATCCAGATCTGGTAGTAGCTGGACGCGTAGTAATCGGCCGGATGCAGGGACTCCCGCGCATGCCGGCTCTCGTCGATGTTCCAGGCGCCCATGGCGCCGGCGGTAAGCGTCACGCCGAGCGCGCGCTTCTCCCATTCGGCGTGGAAATAGGGCTCGTCCTTTTCGGGCGCGACCGGCCCGAAACCCATCTGCCCACCGAGATCCTGCGGCCCGTTCATTGAGGTTTCCCCTTCATGCCGGCTCTTTGGCCACCGCCGTGCCGATCATCGCATCGCGGCTGACCAGCCCGGCAAGCTGCTCCTCGCTCCAGCCTTCGGTACCTTTCGGTCGCATCGGCACCACCAGGTAGCGAAGCTCGGCGGTCGAATCCCAGACGCGGATCTTCTTGTCCGCCGGCAGCGTCAGCCCGAATTCCTCGAGCACGCCGCGCGGATCGATCACCGCGCGCGAGCGGTAGGGCGGCGCCTTGTACCAGACCGGCGGCAGGCCGAGCACCGACCATGGATAGCAGGAGCAGAGCGTGCAGACGACGAGGTTGTGCGTCTCTTCGGTGTTGAAGACGGCCTGCATGTGCTCGCCCTGGCGGCCGGTATAGCTGAGCGAGGCGATCGCCGCCGTCGCGTCGCGCTTCAGCCAGTCGGCGTATGTCGGATCGCTCCAGGCCTTCGCCACCACCCGTGCGCCGTTGCGCGGGCCGATCTTCGTCTCGTAGGTGTCGACGATGACGTCGATGGCCGCCGGATCGATCAGGCCTTTTTCGGTGAGGATCGTTTCCAGCGCCCGCACGCGCGCCGCGAACGGATCGAGCTCGTTGTCTAGGTCATGATCATGGGACATGGAGCAAGGTTACGATCGCCGGCATGTCCTCGCAAGCTCGGCGCCTTGGGCCAGAGCCGGCGTCCTACTCTGCAGCCACCTTCTTCGGTTCGGCTTCTTCCTCGGAATCGAACAGCGAGGGCTGTTCGCCAGGTTCGACCGCGTGCAACGCAGGCCGGCTCTCCTTCGACGAGAAGCCGAGCAGCCAGCCGGAGAAGTTTTCGAAGTAGACGTAGATCACAGGCGTGACGAACAGGGTGAGCGCCTGCGAGGCGAGCAGGCCGCCCACGACCGCGACCCCGAGCGGCTGGCGCAGTTCGGCGCTGGCGCCGGTGCCGAGCGCGATCGGGAACGTGCCCATCAGTGCTGCCAGCGTCGTCATCATGATCGGCCGGAAGCGCATCAGGCAGGCTTTATGGATAGAGTCCTTGGCCGACATGCCCTGTCGCCTGAGCTCCAGCGCGACGTCGACCATCATGATGCCGTTCTTCTTGACGATGCCGATCAGCATCAGGATGCCGATCACCGCGATGACCGAGAGGTCCATGCCGGCGAAGCGCAACGCCACCACCGCGCCGAGCACTGCCGACGGCAGGCCGGTGAGGATGGTGAGCGGGTGGATGAAGCTCTCATAAAGCATGCCGAGCACGATATAGATCGTCAGGATGGCGCCGCCGATCAGCAGGCCCTGATTGGCGAGCGAATCCTGGAAGGTCTTGGCCGTGCCGGCAAAAGTGGTCGAGATCGCCTTCGGCATGCCGATCTGCTCTTTGAGCTGGTCGATGCGGGTCACGGAGTCGCCGAGCGATACGCCCTGTGGCAGGTTATAGGAAATTGTCACGGCAGGAAGCTGGCCGAGTTGATTGACCGTCAGCGCGCCCGCCGTTCGATCGACGCGGGCAAAGGCACCGAGCGGCACCAGGCTGCCGCTCGCCGTCCTCACCTGGATGGCCAGCATCCGCTCGGGCGACCACTCGATCTTCGGATCGAGTTCCATCACGACATCGTAGCTGTCGGCCGAACCAAAGATCGTCGAAACCTGCTCAGTGCCGAATCCGCCATAAAGGCTGGACCGCAGCGTATCCGTGTCGATGCCGAGTTGGGCGGCCTTGTCGCGGTCGACCACCAATGTCGCCTGCAGCGCGTTGTTCTGCAGATCGCTGGTGACGTCGGTGAACATCGTATGGTCGGCCGCCATGGCGTCGTCCAGCTTCTGCGCCCAGATGTCGGTCTGCACTGTGTCGAGGCCTTGCACGACCAACTGATAGGCACTGGCTGACGCTCGCGAGCCAAGTCTCAGGTTCTGCACCGGTTGCATATAGGTCTCGATACCTGCGACACCGGCCAGTTGCCGCCGCAGATCGGAAAGCACCTTCTCGAGGTCGGGCCTCTGGTCCTTGTCCTTCAACTGCACATAGAGCCGCCCCTGATTCAGCGCGTTGCCGCCCCCGCCGACCGACCAGGCCACGTGCGACACGTAGGGCGACTGCGAAAAAACTTTCGCCACCTGACCCTGCAACTTGACCATTGCGTCATACGAGATGTCCTGCCGGGCGATCGTCGTCACCGAGACCTGGCCGATGTCCTCTTGCGGGAAGAAGCCCTTCGGCGAGGCCTGGATGAACCAGACGGAAAGTGCCGCCGTTCCGATGAACACCAGGAACACCAGGAATGTGTGCCGCAGGCAAAAGGTCAGAAGCCAGTCGTAGCCGCGCGTGAAGAGGTCGTGCCTTTGGCCATCGCCATGCGCCTGGCGCTCGGCTTTCGTGACCGACAGCAACCGTGAGCACAACATCGGGGTCAGTGTCAGCGACACGAACATCGACGCCAGGATGGCGACTGTCACCACGACCGCGAATTCGTTGAAGATGCGCCCGATCACCCCGCCCATCAGAAGCACCGGGATGAACACCGCCACCAGCGAGATGGAGATCGAAATGATGGTGAAGCCGATCTCGCGCGCCCCCTTCAGCGAGGCGTCGAAGGCAGACAATCCATCCTCTTCCATATGGCGGAAGATGTTTTCCAGCATGACGATGGCGTCGTCGACCACGAGGCCGACCGCGAGCGTGAGGCCCATGAGCGAGATGTTGTCGATGGAGAAGCCGAACAGGAACATCGCGCCGAGCGTGGCGATCAGCGAGATCGGCACTGCCACCGCCGGGATGATTGTTGCCGTCAACCGGCGCAGGAAGACGAAGATCACCATCACCACCAGCGCGATGGTCAAAAGCAGCGTGAACTGCACATCGTAGACAGCAGCGCGGATCGAGGTCGAGCGGTCGTTGAGCAGCTTGATACTGGCTGCGGCCGGCATCTGGTCCTGGAAGGAAGGCAGCATCGCCTTGACCTTGTCGACGACGTCGACAGTGTTGGCGTCGGGCTGACGCTGAACGGCGAGTATGATGGCGCGGGTACCGTCATACCAGCTTGCCGTCGTGGTGGTCTCGACGGAGTCGATTACGCGTGTCACCTCGCCCAGCCGCACTGGGCGACCGTTCTTGGTGGCGATGATAAGGTTGGAGAATCCCGCCGCGTTGGTCAGCTGCGTGTTGGCGGTTATGGTCAGCTGCTGTTTGTTGTTCTGCAGCACGCCAAGCGGGGTGTTGCTGTTGGCGGACGCAATCGCGGCCTGCAATTGATCGATCGAGATGCCGCGCGCCGCGAGCGCGGTCGGATCGATCTGGATGCGCACGGCATATTTCTGCTGGCCGAAGATCGAGACCTGCGCGACGCCGTCGATCGTCGATAGCGACGGCGAGATGACATTTTCAGCGAAGGCGTCGAGATCGGTGAGCGGAACCGTGCCACTGACCAGCGACATCAAAAGGATCGGTGCATCGGCGGGATTGACCTTTCGATAGCTCGGCGGCGAGGTCATCTCCGGCGGCAATTGCCGCTGCGTGCGCGCTATCGCCGCCTGGACGTCGGCCGCGGCGGCGTCGATATCGCGGTTGAGCACGAACTGGATGGCTATCGAGGTCTGGCCGAGCGAGTTGGAGGTCGAGATCGAGTCGATGCCGGCGATCGTCGCGAACTGCTTGATCAGCGGGGTCGCCACGGACGTCGCCATCGTCTCTGGCGAAGCGCCGGGCAGGCTGGCAGAGACGTTGACCACCGGAAATTCGGCGCTCGGCAGCGCCGCCACCGGCAGGAACTTGTAGGCAAAGATTCCGCCCAGCACGAGGGCGAACGACATCAGAAGCGTGGCGACGGGCCTGCGTATGCAGAATTCGGAGATCACGGCCGCGCCTCGCCGGCCTTGTCGGCTTCCGCGACCTTGGGGGCGGCCTGACCGCCGCCGTTGCTGGCGGCCTTGCCTTCGTGGACGGCGGCGCCGTCCTTCAGCCTGGTCTGACCTTCGACGACGACCTTTTCACCACTCTTCAGCCCTTGGCTGATGGCACTGTTTTCGCCTTCCGTCAGCGCCACCTGCACCGGCCGCATCTCGACGGTGTTGTCGGGCTTGACCACATAGACGAACGGACCCTTCTGGCTGGGCTGCACGGCGACGGTCGGAACCGACGTCATCTGCGGCATCGTGCCGGCGTCGAGCACGACATTCACATACTGGCCGGGCCACAGCGAAAGATCGGCATTCGGTATGCTCGCCCGCGTGGCGATGGTGCCGGAGGCGGTGTCGACGCTGGAATCGACGAAATCGAGCGTGCCCTTGCCGATCGGTGTCGGGTCGCCGTCCTTGATCAGGGTCACCGCTCCTTGCTGCGGGTTCGCGAGCGCCTTGTGGAGCAACGCTAGATTGCTCTCAGGCAGATTGAAGTTGACCTGCAGCGGGTCCATCTGCGTGATCGTGACCAGCGGCGTCGAGCTGCTGCTGTTGCCATTGTTGGTGGTGACGAGATCGCCGACCGAAACATTGACGGCGCCAAGCCTGCCGGAGATTGGCGCCGTGATCGTTGCGTAGCTGAGCTCGACCGTATCGGAATCGATCGTCGCCTTGTCCGCGTCTATGGTTGCCGCCGCGGCCTTCTGCGCCGCCAGTGCCTGATCGTAGGTCTGCTGCGTGCCGGCCTGCTTGGCGACGAGGTCCTTGGCGCGTTGCAGGTCGGCCTGGGCGCTGACCAGCATCGCCTGGTCCTTGACGAGCGTCGCCTGATCCTTGGCCAATTGCGCCTTCAGCGCGCGATCATCGAGCGAGAAGAGAAGATCGCCGGCCTTGACCATCTGGCCATCCTTGACGGCGATCGAAACGATCTGGCTGGAGACGCGGGCATTCACGCTGACCACCGCCGGTGAGGAGACGAAGCCGATGGCATAGCGGCGGATCGGAAAATCGGCGGTCGTCGCGGTTGCGGAGACGATCGAGGTAGAACGCGCTCCGCCGCCCTTCGGATTGTCCGATGCCTTCGCCGTCTTGTCCCTGCCACCCGTCGCTGCCTGCTGACCCGAGATCAGCTGCTGGACCTTGCCCAGCGTCGCAGGCGAAAAGTAGAGGCCGGCGCCTGCGAGGCAGGCCAGCGCAACGACTGCGAGAGCGATTTTTCCGCGCATCGACACCATGCCCTCTACCAGACACGCCGAACCCGGTGGTCTTATTCTAGCTCGATTCACGGCGCCTTGCCGCGATTTTCGCCGAATAGATAGGACAAGGCTTTGGCGGAAAAGGGCCAAAACGCGGCATTACGAAGATTTAATGTGCACTGCACAATGGCTGTGCAGCCGGCAAATCTACCGTGGCGGCGCCTCTTATCAGCTCGAAAAAGAGATCAACGCAGCATCGGCCAGAGCGTCGCCGCCAAGAGCACACCCATGGCGACGTTGAACCATTTCAGGCGCACCGGATCCGACAGGAAGCCGCGCAGCGCGGTGCCGAATCCGGCCCAGACGGAGACGCTGGGCAGGTTGACGATGGTGAAGGCGATCGAGATCAGCGCCACCGAGACGAACGGGTGGTCTGGGTTGGTGTAGACGGCCATGGCGGTGATCGCCATCACCCATGCCTTGGGATTGACCCATTGGAACGCCGCGGCGTCGATGAAGCGCATCGGCCGCGCCTCCGCCCCGCCCTTGTCGCTCATCGAGCGCGACATGGCGATCTTCCAGGCGAGATAGAGCAGGTAGACGGCGCCCGCGATCTTCAGCGCCGTGTGCAGCGCCGGAAACGCCGTCAGCACCGCGCCAAGCCCGAAGCCGACGGCCAGCAGCAGCACGAGGAAGCCGATGCTGATGCCCAGCATGTGCGGAACCGTCCTGGCGATGCCGAAATTGACGCCGGAGGCCAAGAGCATGAGGTTGTTCGGACCCGGCGTGATCGAGGTCACGAGGGCATAGACCAAAAGGGCAAGGAATGCGTCGAGGGACATGATATCCTCCCTAGATATGTCAGTCTTATTGTCCTTTTTTTGCTGGTGCGCAAAAGCCACCGACGGACGATTTGCCGGGCCAGAGGGAGGATTGAGGCAATCCGATCGATGCTCGCTGCGCTCACATGCCCTGCGGGCCGCGGTTCATCGCCGCCACGCCGGTGCGGCAGATCTCGACCAGGCCGAGCGGCTTCATGATGGCGATGAACTGATCGAGCTTCGAACCCTTGCCGGTGATCTCGAAGATGAAATGCTCGGTGTTGGCGTCGATGACCGAAGCGCGGAATGCGTCGGCGAGCCGTAGCGCCTCGACGCGGGCGTCGCCGGTGCCGGCGACCTTGACCAGCGCCAGCTCGCGCTCCAGCGGCCGCTCCTGGCCAAGCTCATGCGAGCGCACAGTGAGGTCGACCACGCGGTGCACCGGCACGATGCGCTCGAGCTGGTGCTTGATCTGCTCCAACACATGCGGCGTGCCGCGCGTCACGATGGTGATGCGCGACAGATGCTTCTCGTGCTCGGTTTCGGAGACGGTAAGGCTTTCGATGTTGTAGCCGCGTCCCGAGAAAAGGCCGATGACGCGGGCAAGCACGCCCGGTTCGTTGTCGACCAGCACGGAAAGCGTATGCGTTTCCGGCTTCTCGGTTTCCTTGGCTATGAAATAGGCGGAGCCCGTCGGCTGGAGCTGTGCGTTCATGGGGTGAATCTCGATTTCAAACTCTTGAGCTAATTCTCTGTTTCCACACGGCTTCTTGCAACAAGCCCTGCCCGTCCGTCAGACCAATTCCCTGCCCTTGGCGTCGATGGCGTTGGCCACCGCCTCGTCGGTCGCCTCGTCGGGCAGGAGCATCTCGTTGTGCGCCTTGCCGGACGGGATCATCGGGAAGCAATTCGCCAAAGTCGCCACGCGGCAGTCGAACAGCACCGGCTTCTTCACCGAGATCATTTCCTTGATGGCGTCGTCCAGCTCGTCCGGCTTGTCGCAGCGGATGCCGTGGCCGCCATAGGCTTCCGCCAGCTTGACGAAGTCCGGCATCGCCTCGGTATAGGAATGCGACAGCCGGTTGCCGTGCAGCAGCTGCTGCCACTGGCGCACCATGCCCATATACTGGTTGTTGAGGATGAAGATCTTGATCGGCGCCTCATACTGCACCGCCGAGCTCATCTCCTGCATCGTCATCTGCACGGAAGCGTCGCCGGCGATGTCGATGACCAGCGCGTCCGGATGCGCGATCTGCACGCCGAGCGCCGCCGGCAGGCCGTAGCCCATCGTGCCCAGGCCGCCCGACGTCATCCAGCGGTTCGGCTTCTCGAAATGATAGTGCTGCGCCGCCCACATCTGATGCTGGCCGACCTCGGTGGTGATGTAGGTGTCGAGATCCTTGGTCAGCGCATAGAGCCGCTGGATGGCGTATTGCGGCATGATCACGTCGTTGTTCATCTTGTAGGCGAGCGAATCCCGCGCGCGCCATTTCGCGATCTGCTCCCACCACGGATAGAGCGCCTTCTTGTCGGCCTTGGCGGTCGCCCGCCACAGCCGCACCAGATCCTCCAGCACCCGGCCGACATCGCCCAGGATCGGCACGTCGGTATGGACGTTCTTGTTGATCGAGGACGGATCGATGTCGATGTGGATCTTCTTCGAGTTCGGCGAAAACGCGTTGAGCCGGCCGGTGATGCGGTCGTCGAACCGCGCGCCGATGCAGAGCATCACGTCGCAGTCATGCATGGCCATGTTGGCTTCATAGGTGCCGTGCATGCCGAGCATGCCGACCCAGTTCTTGCCCGAAGCCGGATAGGCGCCGAGCCCCATCAAGGTCGAGGTGATCGGGAAGCCGGTGAGGTCGACCAGCTCGCGCAGCAGGTGGCTGGCTTCCGGGCCCGAGTTGATCACGCCGCCGCCGCTGTAGATGATCGGCTTCTTGGCGGCGGCCATCAGTTCGACGGCAGCCTTGACCTTCTCCAGATCGCCCTGGACCTTCGGCTGGTAGCTGGTGCGCGGCGCCGTCTGCGGCGGCACGTAGATGCCCTTGGCGAACTGCACGTCCTTCGGAATGTCGACCACGACCGGCCCGGGCCGTCCGGTGGTCGCCACGTGGAAGGCTTCATGGATGGTGGCGGCAAGCTGGTTGACGTCCTTCACCAGCCAATTGTGCTTGGTGCAGGGCCGCGTGATGCCGACCGTGTCGCACTCCTGGAAAGCGTCGGAGCCGATCAGCGAGGTCGGCACCTGGCCGGTGAGACACACCAGTGGAATGGAATCCATCAGCGCGTCCTGCAGCGGCGTCACCGCATTGGTGGCGCCGGGGCCGGACGTCACCAGAAGAACGCCGGCCTTGCCGGTCGAGCGCGCGTAGCCTTCGGCCGCATGGCCGGCGCCCTGCTCGTGCCTGACCAGGATGTGCTCAACCTCGTCCTGCTGGAAAATCTCGTCATAGATCGGAAGGACCGCGCCGCCCGGATAGCCGAAGACGTGCTTGACGCCATTGTCCTTCAGCGCCTGCACCACCATTTCGGCACCCGTCATTTCGCGCCGCTCATTCTGTCCGTTGCTCATCGGTCTGGTCCCGTACTGTTCGCCGTCTGGCGATTTGCTGGTCGTTTAGTTGGATTTTGGGCAATAAAAAAGGCCCCCGAGGGAGCCTGTGGGATGCGCATGGGAGGTTTTCGCCCGGCGGTTACACCGCCTTGCCCACGCGCCAGCCTACGAGAATGAGTGCTGTTTTCATGGTGGCGGACACTAGAGGCGGGCACGGCAGCCTGTCAACGGCAAAAATGACGCCTTTGAGGCCCCTGCCGGCTCAAGCCATTGAAAACGCACCAAACTATTGGAGGGCGTGACGCTTCGCGGCTTTTGCCGAAATACTTTGCAGATGCCGGAAGCCCAATCTGGCGGCGCGCTCACCCAAGAAGCGATCCCAAACCCGGAGGAAACTGATGCTCGAGAGGACACCCACCACCAAGGCGCAGGCGCTGCTCGACAAATTCGGCAAGGCGCTGGAGGCCGGCGACGTCGATGCCGCCGTCAACTGCTTCCAAGAGGACTGCTACTGGCGCGACCTCGTCACGTTCACTTGGAACCTGAAGACGATGGAGGGCCGCGACCAGGTCCGCGACGTGCTGCAGGCGACGCTGACCAACACCAAACCGGCGGGCTGGACGGTGGCCGAAGGCGAGGAAGCGACGGCGGACGGCGGCATCATCACCGCCTGGATCACTTTCGAGACCGGCGTGGCGCGCGGCTTTGGCCTTGTGCGTTTCAAGGGCGATCTGATCTGGACGCTGCTGACGACCATTGCAGAGCTGAAAGGCCATGAAGAGAAGGCGGGCTTCACCCGCCCGCTCGGCGCCAAGCATGGTCACGGCAAGGGCCGCAAGACATGGCGCGAGGAACGGGACGACGAAATCGCCCAACTCGGCCATAGCAGGCAGCCCTATGTCGTCATCATCGGCGGCGGCCAGGGCGGGATTGCACTCGGCGCTCGGCTAAAGCAGCTCGGCGTGCCGACCATCATCGTCGAGAAGAACGAGCGTCCAGGCGATTCCTGGCGCAAACGCTACAAGTCGCTCTGCCTGCACGATCCGGTCTGGTACGATCACCTGCCCTATATCGACTTTCCGAAGAACTGGCCGGTCTTTGCGCCGAAGGACAAGATCGGCGACTGGCTGGAGATGTACACCAAGGTAATGGAGCTGAATTATTGGAGCTCCACCACCGCGAAATCCGCCACTTATGACGAGAAGGCCAAGGAATGGACCGTCGTCGTCGAACGCGACGGCAAGGAGATCGTGCTGAAGCCGAAGCAGCTGGTGCTGGCGACCGGCATGTCCGGCAAGGCGAACTGGCCGAAATACAAGGGCCAGGACATTTTCAAGGGCGAGCAGCAGCATTCCTCGACCCATCCCGGCCCGGACAAATACCGTGGCAAGAAGGTTGTCGTCATCGGTTCCAACAACTCCGCGCACGACATCTGTGCGGCGCTGTGGGAGGCGGGCATCGGCGTGACCATGGTGCAGCGCTCGTCCACGCACATCGTCAGGTCCGACACGCTGATGGATATCGGCCTCGGCGCCCTCTATTCGGAGCAGGCGGTCGAGAACGGCATGACGACGCGAAAAGCCGACATGATCTTCGCCTCCCTGCCCTATCGCATCCTGCACGAGTTCCAGATTCCGCTTTACCAGCAGATGAAGGAGCGCGACGCAAAGTTCTACGAAGATCTGGAAAAGGCCGGCTTCATGCTCGACTGGGGCGACGACGGCTCAGGCCTGTTCATGAAATATCTGCGCCGCGGCTCCGGCTATTACATCGACGTCGGCGCCTGCGACCTCGTCATCGACGGCTCGATCAAGCTCAAAAGCGGTCCAGATGCTGCGGTGCAGGAACTCACCGAAACCGGGGTGAAATTCGTCGACGGCACCGAACTGCCGGCCGATCTGGTGATCTACGCCACCGGCTACGGCTCGATGAACGGATGGGCCGCCGACCTGATCTCACAGGAAGTGGCGGACAAGGTCGGTAAGGTCTGGGGACTCGGCTCCAGCACCACCAAGGATCCCGGCCCGTGGGAGGGCGAGCAGCGCAACATGTGGAAACCAACGCAGCAGGAAGCGCTCTGGTTCCACGGCGGCAACCTCCACCAGTCGCGCCACTATTCGCAATACCTGTCGCTGCAGCTGAAGGCCCGCCAGGTCGGGTTGCCGACGCCCGTCTACGGGCTGCAAGAGGTCCACCACAAGAGCTGACGAGGACCTTGCGCAAACGCGACGGAAGCCCGGCCATGGCCGGGCTTTCATGTTTATGCCGCCTTCTGTGCCGCGAACTTCTTCACCACCCGCTCAAGCAACGGCACATAGTCGCGAAAGGTGCGTGTCTTCATGTTGGCGACCTTGCCCCCCTCGTCCCAGATACGGACGCGCACCGCCTCCTCATGGAACAGATTGCTGCGGAATTCCGCCACTTCCCCGGCGCTCATCGGCCCGCCTTGCAGCGACAGCGTGTGGACCGAGGCCGGCGACAGCTTGCCAAAGTAGGTCGGATCGGTGGCGCAGAGATAGCGCTTGGCGGCGACGTGCAGCCGCACACATTCGACGATGACCGGCGGGAAGAACGGCGCCAGCACCTCGCCGCCTGCCTCGTCATGGTGCTTGTCCTCGACGTCGTCCGGCGAGTAGGTGCCGAACTCGCTGGTGTAGTGGCCGATATCGTGCAGAAGTGCTGCCGCCACAAGTTCCTCCGGCGCGCCGTCCTGTTCGGCAAGCCACGCACCTTGCAGCATATGCTCCGACATAGTGACGGGCTCGCCGAGATAGGACTCCGCGCCGCGACGCTCGAAGATATCGGCGATGAACTCCACGATATTGCCTGCGTTCAGTTCATTCGAGATCATTCCGCGGCCTCCCTGAACTCATGCTCGATCGCCGCCAGCGTCGACAGCAGGCCGTCCTTGTCGGCGTAGCAGCCCTGCAGCCAGCGCTTGCCGCTGCCCGAAAAGGCCTTGCGCGCATGCATGACGCGAGTGTTGTCGACGATGAAGGACTGCCCCGCCTCGAGCTTGAAGGTCACCTCGAAGGCCGGATCCTCGATCAGCTCGGCGAAACGGCGATAGGCGGCGTAATATCTGTCCATCTCGGCGAACGGTACGTCGACCGTCGGCGCCAGCGAGCGGTTGTTGAAACGGATGCAGATGAGCTCGCCATCCGGCCCGAGCTCGATCATCGGGCGCTTGGACTGGAGGCGCACGCCCGACGAGCCGGCATATTCGAAGCGCGCCGGATAAGAACTCAAGAGGCGGAAGCCGTCGGGGTTTTCCGCCTGCAATGCGGCGGCAACCGCAAACCCGTCGACGACGCTGGACTCGCCGCCTTCGACCGTGTTCTCGATGCAGGCCAGGATCTGCAGCGTCGGCACCGGATCGCGGTAGGGATTGTCGGTATGTGCCTGCAGGCCAAGATTGGTATAGGCGAGATTGTTGGGATTGACCTCGGCGCGCACCTCGAACCAGCGCCCGTAATTGGTCTCCCTGATGTAGCCGAAGAGATCGGCCACCTTGCACAGCGAACCTGATTCAGTTGGCAGGCCATCCATGACCGCAAACCCGTAGGTCCTGACCGACGAGAGCCATTCCCGCAGGACGCCGCGGCCATGAAAGGCCGCCGCATAGCTGGCCCGCGGCACCGAATTCTGCATTGTCGCCCTGGTCCAGTGCTGAATGACATCGCCCGTCCAGCCGGGTTGGCGAGGTTCGTCGCGATCATAGGCATTGGCTCTCAGCCATTGGGCCGGGAAGCTGACGGTCTTTCCTTCCGGAGCGAAGGTGACCTCCAGCGCCTCGCGCTTGATCGAGGCCGCGCCGATCCGCGTTTTTGCCGGAATGTCGAGGATGGTGATCAGCCGCTGGCCGTTGCCGGCGCTGCGCGTCTTGTCGTCCAGCGCATTGTCGCGCAGCCACATGGCATGGAAGCGGCAGCGCGTTCCATCCTCCCAGCCAAGCTCGATCGTTCGTCCGTCGTCGGCCAGCGTTGTTCTGGTCAGCATGTTCCTGAAGCTCCCATCTTCGATCCCGCCACAGCGGATACCGGTTGCATGCTGACGCTGCCAAAGGCATAATTCAAATTATCGTTTTGCGGCCAATGACGCAGAAATTCTGATGGCTGGAAAAACATTCGACACAATGCCTCCCCTCGACTGGCTGCGCAGTTTCGAGGCGGCGGCGCGCCTGTCGAACTTTACCGCCGCGGCGACCGAGCTCGGGCTCACGCAAGCCGCCGTCAGCCAGCACATCCGCTTTCTGGAAGAGCGTCTCAAGACGCGATTGTTCGCGCGCCTGGCGCGCGGCGTGGCGCTGTCGCCGGAGGGCGCCGCTTATCTGCCCCACATCCAGTCGGCCTTCGCGACCATCGGCAACAGCACAAACGAGTTGTTCGAGCCGCGCGCCGTGCAGACCGTCACCATCCGTGTCCCGATCTCCTTCGCCCTGCTGATTCTGGTCCCGGCTCTTCCCGATCTGGCAAAGGCGCTGCCGCGGGTTCGGATCGACCTGGTAACCATCCATCGACCGGCCGACTACGACCAGCCGGGCTCGGCGCTCGACATACGCTTCGGCAATGGTTCCTTTCCCGGGCGCGAGGCCGACCGGCTGACCGTGGAGCGGCTTGTCCCGGTCGCAGCGCCGGCGCTGACCCGTGACGGTGATTGGACATCGTTGCCGCTGCTGCTGGTGGCGGGCGCGCGCGAGATGTGGGCGGAATGGTTCGCAGCCTCCGGGCTTGCCGGACATTCGCGGCGCTCGCACCGCTTCGATAGCTTCGTCGCCGCGATGGAAGCGGCAAAGGCCGGCGCCGGAGCGCTGCTGGGTTCGCGGCCGCTTGTCGACACGGCGCTCAAGGACAACCTTCTTGTCGGGCTTTCAGATTTCGAGCTGTCGAGCCCATCGGGTCATTTCCTGACATGGCCGTCGTCATCGCGGCTGTCCGGCGCCGAGCAGGATTTTCGGCGCTGGCTTCTATCGCGCGTCGCCGCGACTTCAGGATAGCCTCTGGCTTGCTGCCCCTATTCGCTTCCAGTAGATGAGCGTGCCGGTCAGCCCGCCATGCGGCTTGAGCGCATAGTCCGGAATCTCGCCGGTCAGCGTGAAGCCGAGTTTTTCGTAAAGGCCGGCTGCCCCCTCCTCGGCTGCGGTGTCCAGAACCAGCAGAGTGCGCCCCTTTTTGACGGCCAGGTCCTCGGCGGCTCGCATCAGACCGGTCGCGATGCCTTTGCCGCGATGGTCGAGGCGGGTCATCAGCTTGGCGATCTCGGCACGGTGCGGCTGGTTGGGTGGGCAATCGAGAAGCAGCGTGACGGTGCCGACAAGAGTGTCGCCATCCCATGCGCCGAGCACCGCCCTTTCTCCCCGCGCGGCGGCATCCAGTGCTTTGCGCCAGAACTCATAAGCCGCATCGGGCGACAGCGGATGCATGAAGCTCACCGATCCTCGGGCGGCGACCGTCTCGACCAGCAGATCGGCCAGCATACCGCTGGTTCTCGCGTCATTGCTCAACGCCCTGATTTCAAGGGAGTTCATGTCGGTGTTCTCCAGGTGGTGAGGTGTCGAGCCGCGGTCATTCGAAATGACTGGTCCGTCTTCGGCGGCGCGCCCGGCGGATTTCTGCGATGCGCTCGGCGTCGTGCTCGCTGAGGTATCGCCCGCGCTCCAGGATCTCGAGCGTGTACTCCTCATAGGTGAGCCCAAGCCGCTCGGCCCGCTCCAGCCGCATCAGCATGATGGTCTGGTTCTGCGCCTTCCAGGCTTTGTCGTGGGCTTCGCGCCAGGCAAGGAAGATGTAGGCGTCGCCCTTGCCCCAGGGCGGGCCCTCATAATCGTCGATCGGCGGCCCGCCATTGTGCGAGCGTGTCAGCCGGCGCGCCATGCGATCAGCCCCTGACCAGCGCCACCAGATACTCGGCGGCTTCCGGCCCGGGAGCATGGAAGATGCAGTCCGACGGAGCGCCGAGCGCCAGACAGTCGCCAGGCTCCAGCCTGTGCACGACATCGCCTTCGGTGAAGTCGAGGCGGCCGCCGATCAGCCAGATCTGCTGCTTGATGAAGGCATAGGACGCTGCCGGGAAGTTGACCTTGGCGCCTGCCGGCAGGCTGACCCGGATCAGCTCGAGCGGCATTTGCGAGGCCGGCGACAGGTGCCGCCTGACATAGCCGGTGGCGGGATCGCGCCAGACCGGCTGCTCGTCCTTGCGGGAGACGCCGCCGCCCTGCATTTCGGCGCGGGCAATCAGCGTCGACAGCGTCATGCCGAAAGCGGACGCAACGCGCACCAAAAGCGCCGCGGTCGGGCTTGTCATGCCGCGCTCCATGGCGCTCAGCATCGCCTTGGAAACAACGGAACGCTCGGCCAGCTCAGCCAGCGACCATCCCCGCAAATCCCGCTCGGAGCGTATCCGTCTGCCGATCGTTGATGTGATGTCGTTCGATATGTCATCCATTCGTTCAATATATCGAAATTGCACAGCAGCGAAAGAGGCTTTTCAATCGAATTTTCGCGGCCGGCTTAACAGCCTCTACACCATCCGACCTCACGCGACTTTAACTCCAATCCGATAGGGAAGACGCTCAGGGGAATGGGACGAGAGTCACCGATGTTTGTTGAACGCGAAGCCTCCGTTGGGGAACCGACCTCGCAGGAGCGCCGCAACATCCAACAAAACGACAAGCGCATTCTGGGCAACGTCGTGCAGTGCGACGGCGCGCGCGCCACCATCAGCGCCTATGCCGAGGATGCCGAAGGCACGGTGACCGGCCTGTGGACCGTCGGCAAGATGATCTCGATCAACCTCGGTTCGACGCGCACGGTTGGTCTCGTCTACGCGATCGGCAAGTCTGACCGCGCCTGGAGCAACGAGGGCCAGAACGCAATCGAGGTCAGCATCGAACTGATCGGCGAGGTGCGCGACGGCGCCGAGCCTGGCGCCAAGCCGGTTTTCGACCGCGGCATCACCACCTATCCGCATATCGGCGCCATTGCCCACCGCATCCGCAGCCGTGACCTGCAGGCCGTTTACGATCTCGCCGGCCGCCACTCGATCACCATCGGCACGCTGTCCCAGGACGAGGCGATCGATGCCAACATCGCCATCGACGACACCCTGGCGCGCCATTTCGCCATTGTCGGCACGACCGGCGTCGGCAAGTCCACCGCCGTCTCGCTGCTTTTGCGCAAGTCGATCGAGGCGCGGCCCGATCTGCGCGTGCTGATCCTCGATCCGCATAATGAGTTTGCCGCCTCGCTTCCGGAATATTGCGTGAAGGTCGATTCCAAGACGCTCGACCTGCCGTTCTGGATGTTCAGGCTGGAGGAATTCGCCGAAGTTCTGTTTCGCGGGCGCGAGACCGTGCCGGAGGAAGTCGACGTCCTGCGCGACCTTATCCCGGCCGCCAAGAACCTCTATCGCAACCCCAGTTCGGGCAGCTACATCAGGCGCGGCAGCGACGCGCTGACGGCGGACACGCCGGTGCCTTACCGCATCGCCGATCTCCTCAAGCAGATCGACGAGCGCATGGGTCTCCTGGAAAGCAAGAATGACCGGCCCACCCTGAAGTCGTTGAGGACGCGGATCGAGTCGGCTGCCTCCGACCCGCGCTACCGCTTCATGTTCAATTCACGGCTGATCGAGGACACCATCCACGAGACGATCGGCAACATCTTCCGCGTGCCCAACCACGGGCGTCCGGTGACCTGTTTCGAGATGGCGGGCATGCCCTCAGAGGTCGTCAATTCGGTCTGCTCGGTGCTGGCGCGTCTCGCCTTCGACCTTGCGCTCTGGAGCGAGGGCCGGCTGCGGCTGCTTTTGCTGTGCGAGGAAGCGCACCGCTACATGCCCGCCGATCCGCGCCTCGGCTTCGCGCCGACCAGGCACGCTCTGTCGCGCATCGCCAAGGAAGGCCGCAAATATGGCTGCTATCTCGGCGTTGTCACCCAGCGTCCGGGCGAGCTCGATCCGACCATCCTGTCGCAATGCTCGACCTTCTTCGCGATGCGGCTCGCCAACGAGCAGGACCAGGCGATCATCCGCTCGGCGATCGCCGATTCCTCGGCCTCGACGCTCGCTTTCCTGTCTTCCATGGGCCAGCGCGAGGCGATCGCTTTCGGTGAAGGCGTGGCGACGACCATGCGGCTCAAATTCGAGAAATTGTCCCAGGAATTCATCCCGGGAACGGCCAAGCGCGAGCAGACCCTGCCCGCGGAAGCCGGCGACGATGTCGACCTCGCCGGCATCGTCGAGCGGCTGCGCAACGTGCCGAAACCGCAGCAGGCCATGGCCTTCGCCGAGGTGGTCGATGCCGGCCGCCAGGCCGGCGATCCCGACTACCGCAAGCCGCCCGCGCCGCGCGTGCAGCCGGACGACGATTTCGACCTGCGCTACGGCCTGAAGCCCTCGACCTTCGGCATGCGCCAGCAGAACGACTAATCGACCGACGGCGAAGGCACTGCCAAATTCCGAAAGGGAATTCATCAGGCCGGATCGAATGGCGTGGCTTTCGAAAAGCCGGAGCGGAGCGGACATTCAGTCCGTGAGCACCGGAAGTTGAGAAAGCCGCGTCAGGCGACCGGCCTCATGAATTCATCTTCGGAATTTTAGGCGCAGACGCGGTTGCGGCCTTGCTTCTTCGCCTCGTAGAGCTGGCGGTCGGCGCGGCGATAGAAATCCTCGGCGCTCTCCTGGCGGTCCCAGACGGCCAGGCCGACGCTGGTGGTCACCTTCAGCCGCACATTGCCCGACAGGATCGACATGTTGGCGATCGCCTTGCGGATGCGCTCGGCGAACCGGGCGAGCAGCTCCGCGTCCATGTTGGGCGTGACCACGGCAAACTCCTCGCCGCCAAGCCGCGCCACCACGTCGTGATAGCGCGTCATGCCCCGCACGCATTGTGCGACGGCCCGCAGGACCTCATCGCCGACATCGTGGCCATGTGTGTCGTTGACCTGCTTGAAATGATCGAGGTCGAGGATCATCAGCCCCACCGGCTTGTCGATGCGGCCGAACTCATCGAGATATTCCCGCAGCGCGTCGTCGAAGTAGCGGCGGTTCTGCATGCCGGTCAGGCCGTCGGTGAGAGCCGCCTGCTCGAGCGTTTGCGAGCGGGCGCTCAGCGATACCGTCATGGCGCGCAGCTTGCCTTCTTCCCTCACCTGGCCACGGATCAGCGGGTAGATGAAGAAAGTCCCGAAGAACAAGGCGGCAGCGAGCAGCGCACCGGTCAGGAACAGCAATTTGTTGAGATAGATGATCCTTTGGAGGCGCGACGCGGTGTCGAGATCGGTCGCGATGTCCTGCAATTGGCCATAGGCGTGGAAGGTCACCAGGCCCGCGGCCAGGATCACGAAAATAAAGACAAAGAATGCGGATTCCGCCTTGTGAAAACGCATAACTCCCCGCGGCACTGCGACCCACAGTCGTTATCGCATGCCCGACCTTACGGACGGTTAACCAGGACAACCGAGGCGGGAAACTGCGTTTGTTTCTTTAAGCCTCTGATTGAGATCGCAATCTATCGGTCCGGGATTGCGGGATCCCTGGCCGCGTGGAGCCTTTGCCACTCCGGTCCCAATTGATGTCTGAACCATGTCGCCTGGCGCTTGGCATATTGGCGCGTGGCGGCCTTGGCGCGCTCGATCGCTTCAGGGAAGCTCATTTGTCCGGCCAGAGCGGCCTGCAGCTCCCGAACCCCGATCGCCTTCATCGCCGGCAGGTCCGGAGCAAGGTCGAGCGCCATCAATTGCCTGACCTCGTCCAGTGCGCCTTTGTCGAGCATCTGGTCGAATCGCGCCTCGATGCGCGCGACGAGTTCGCCGCGATCCGGCTCGATCACCAGGAAGCGCGCGCTGCCGCGGTCGATAAGCGGTTGGCCGCGCGCTGCCTGCCAATCAAGGATCGACCGTCCCGACGCGTCGAGCACCTCGAGCGCCCGCACGATGCGTTGGCCGTCGGTCGGCCTGAGCTGCATGGCGACAGCCGAATCCTCGCGCATCAGAATGCGATGCAGCCGTTCGGCCCCTTGTTCCTTGAGCTCATAGCGCCAGCGCTCGCGCACCGATGGCGGGATGTCGGGCATCTCCGAGATGCCTTCAGCTAAAGCGCGGAAATAGAGCCCCGTGCCCCCGACGAAGACGGCCGGTCGCCCGGACAAAACGCCTTGCTCGATCAGCCCGGTAACGTCGCGCAGCCAGGCGCCGGTGGAGTAGGCTGTCGAAGGAGGCACATGACCGTAGAGGAAGTGCGGCACACGCGCCATGTCATCGGCGCTTGGGCGCGCCGTCAGAACGTCGAGCACCGAATAGCCTTGCATGGAATCGGTGTTGACGATGATGCCGCCCTGGCGTTCCGCAAGATCGAGCGCCAGTGCCGACTTGCCGATGGCGGTCGGCCCGGCTATCAGGATCGCGTTTTTGACGCGGCCTTCGCCCGCCTGTCTGCCGGAATTTTCGATGCCGCTGATCGCCACGCTTGTATCCCGTCCTGAAGACCGCGCTGTGCCGGTCTCGCTTGCGAATATGGCCTCACGGGTGGCTGGCGCAAGCGCCGTTCACTGGCTGGCCGAAGGCATCGCCTGCGATCTGGTTTTGCCGGAGACGCCGGATGTCGGCAAATTGACGGCCGATCTTCGCGCGGCACTGGCTTCCGAGCCGGTCGACATCATCGTCCAGCCGGCCGAGGGCAGGAGGAAGAAGATCCTGCTTGCCGATATGGATTCGACCATGATCGACCAGGAATGCATCGACGAGCTCGCCGACGAAATCGGCGTGAAGCAACACGTCGCTGCGATCACGGCGCGGTCGATGAATGGCGAGATCGCCTTCGAGCCCGCCCTGCGCGAACGCGTCGCTTTGCTGAAAGGCTTGGACACGGCGGTGGTCGACCGCATCGTCGCCAACCGGCTGACGCTGGCCGCCGGCGGCCGCGCGCTGGTGCGGACGATGCGCGCCAACGGCGCCTGGACCGCGCTCGTCTCCGGCGGCTTCGACGTCTTCACCAGCCGCATCGCCGCACTGCTCGGCTTCCAGGAAAACCGCGCCAACCGGCTGATCGAGGAAGACGGCAAGTTCACCGGCACGGTGGCCGAGCCGATCCTTGGCCGCGCCGCGAAGGCCGAAGCGCTGCTCGACATTACGACAAAGCTAGGCCTGGCGACGGCCGACGCGATTGCCGTCGGCGACGGCGCCAACGACCTTGACATGATCCGCCTTGCCGGCACCGGAGTGGCGCTTCACGCCAAGCCGATCGTGGCGGAACAGGCAGGGTTCCGCATCGATCATGGCGACCTGACAGCGCTGCTCTACCTCCAAGGCTATCGCCAGGAGGAATTCGTGCAGTGAGGCCGATCCGCACCGAGCGCCTCATCCTGCGCAACTGGGAAGAGCGCGACCGCGATCTCTTCCACCGCATCAACTCCGACGATCGCGTGATGGAGTTCTTTCCATTCCGCCGCGACCGCGCCGCGGCTGACGCCAAGATGGACGAGGTCCGCGCCTGGATCGACGCGGATGGCTATGGCTTCGCCGCGGCCGAGATTTCCGCCACCGGCGAGTGCATCGGCTTCGTCGGGATAACCGGAACGGAGGATGTGGACGTCCTGCCGGCCGGCACGATCGAAATCGGCTGGCGGCTGGCGCCTGAATTCTGGGGCAAGGGCTATGTCACCGAAGCGGCGGAAGCCTGGCTGGCCTACGGTTTCGAAACGCTTGAGCTGGACGAGATCGTCTCCTTTGCCGTCGCTGAAAACCACCGCTCCATTGCCGTCATGAAGCGGCTCGGCATGCGCGCCGATTCGGCCCGAAACTTCGATCATCCGGCTGTTCCGGACAGTCACCCGCATCTCAAGCGGCATGTGCTGTACAGGCTGTCGCGCGATGACTGGCAGGTGCGACAACGCTGATCAGCGTCTCTCGGAAGGCCGCTCGTCACCTGCCTGCGGCGGACCGGCGGCGACCCGATCAAGAATTCTTGCAAAATCCTCACCCGATGCGTCCCCTGCGCGCTGGCGCAAGAAATCAGCAGCGGTTTCCATGGCCCCGACCTTTTGGGCAACCGCCGAGGCAATCCATTGGTTGAGTGAGACACCGTCCGCCTTTGCCAGGCGCGCTGCCGCTTCTTTGACTGACTGAGGCAGCTTCAACGGATAAGTTGCTTTGCTCATGTTTGAAATCCTTTCAACAACTCCATCGGGCTGACGACCGGGACATCGAAGCGACCAGCTGCAACGGAGAAATCTCGGCGGTTGTAGGTGACCAACGCATCCGCTCTGCCATTTACGGCAGTCTCCAACACCATTTCGTCCTTCGGATCAGCCAACTGGGGACGCCAGAGAAAATACGGCTCAACGGGCTCAGCCAAGGCGGCAAGACCAGCCAGCAGGCGGTCCAGTTCCACGGCAGACAACCCATGAACAACCATCTGCTCAGGGCGAGCCAGCACGGCTTCATATTCGAGAAACAGCGCTGTCGTCACCAGTGGACGAAGTTGCCTGTCAGCAATCAGCCGCAAGACTGCAAACGACGCGCCATTCCTGCTTCGCAGGCCAGCTGTCAAAACGTTTGTATCCAGCACTATTCGCTTCACAAGCCAAAATAGTACATCCCATAGGATGTTTCAACGGCCTGTAAGGCGCTGGACTCAGTCCATCCGGATCGTCACGAAACGCAACTCGCCGGTCTTCGAGGCCAACATCAGCAGCGCGTTCTTGCGGCCCTGCTCCTTCAGCGCGCCGATCCGGTCCATGACGTCCTTCGGCGTGCCGACCGATTCCTGCGCGATCTCGGTGATCACCTCGCCCGGCTGGATGCCGCGCTCGGCAGCCGCCGAATCCTTGGCGACGTCGGTGATGACCACGCCCGACACATCGGCCGCGATGCCGAACTTCTGCCTGGTCTGGTCGTTGAGCTCGCCGACGGTCATGCCGAGCACGGAGGCCGTGGACATCGGAGGCGCCTTGTCGCCTTTGTCCTGGTCGGTATTGCCGTTTTCGCCGCTGGCAAGCTTCTCGCCGTCCTCGAGCCGGCCGAGCGTCACCTTCACCGTCTGCTCGACGCCCTTGCGTACGATCACGACGTCGACTGCCTTGCCGACTGGGCTTTCCGCGACGACACGCGGCAGGTCGCGCATTTCGTGGATGTCCTTGCCGTCGAACTTGATGATGACGTCGCCTGCCTGCACCGAGCCGTTGTCGACCGGACCGCCCTTGATCACGCCGGCCACCAGCGCGCCCTTGGCGGTCGCCATGCCGAGGCTCTCGGCGATGTCGTCCGTCACCGGCTGTATGCGCACGCCAAGCCAGCCGCGCCGCGTCTCGCCATACTGGCGAAGCTGGTCGACCACGCCAGCCGCAAGCTGCGCGGGGATGGAGAAGCCGATGCCGATCGAGCCGCCCGACGGCGAGATGATCGCCGTGTTGATGCCGATGACCTCGCCGTCGCTGTTGAACAGCGGGCCGCCGGAATTGCCGCGATTGATGGCGGCGTCGGTCTGGATGAAATCGTCATAGGGGCCGGAGTTGATGTCGCGGTTGCGCGCCGAGATGATGCCGACCGTCACCGAGCCGCCGAGACCGAACGGGTTGCCGATCGCCATCACCCAGTCGCCGACGCGCATCTTGGTGGAATCGCCGAACTTCACGGCCGTCAATTTGTGACCCTTCGGGTCGACCTTCAGCACAGCGACGTCGGTCTTGGTATCGGTGCCGACGAGCGTCGCCTTCAGCGTCACGCCGTCGGAGAAATTCACCTCGATGTCGTCGGCGTCGGCGATGACATGGTTGTTGGTCACCACGATGCCCTGCTCGGCGTCGATGACGAAGCCGGAGCCAAGCGATTGCACCTTCTGCGCAGTGCCCTTGTCGCCGCCGCGGTTCTTGAAGAAGTCGTCGAAAAAGTCCTGGAAGGGCGAGCCTTCGGGAAGCTGCGGCATCGGCACCGCGCCCGGCCCTTCGGTGCCTTTCACCGTCTGCGAGGTCGAGATGTTGACCACCGCGCCGAGCAGGCGTTCGGCGAGATCGGCGACGGACGGCGGCCCATCGGAGGCTATCGTCGGCGTAACGAAAGACGGGACGGCAATTACGCCGACGACGAATGCGGTGGCGCCGGCGAAAAGCGTGCGCCGCGCCGCGCGCAACAGGGTGTCGGATATCATCGTGGCCTCCCGGTGTTTCTGAACATGAAAAGCGCTTCCGCGAAGGCGCCTGTCCAACTCATGTTGGCAAGAAATAAGGCACGTTTGCGGCTATAGCTATCGGCGGAAGATAAATCGTCAATCGCCGCCGCACCAAGGAATTTTCATTCGAGCAATTCCAGGAAAAGTGCGTAGCGGTTTTCCGTCCGGAATTGCGTAAAAACAAACAACTAGCCGCGGACCAGCCAGACGATGCCGACGCCGACGCCGATTGCAACCAAACCGCCGATCCGCAGCACATTTTCCGGCATCGACAGCACTTCCGTCGCGAGTTTCCGGGCCAGAGCCGGAAACCCGCCATAGACCAGGCCCTCGATGACGAGGACCAGGCCGATTGCCGCGAGAAAATCCTGCACCGCCCTACTGGGCGGTGCCGGGTTGCGTCGCAGACGCGGCAGGTGCCGTCGCAGGCGCGGCAGGTGCCGACTGTTGCCCAGCCGGTTGCCCTGGCACAGGCTTGCTGTCCGGGTCGCGGAAGTAGCGGAAGAACTCGGACTCGGGCGACAACACCATGGTGGTTCCGGTGTTGTCCAACGCCGTGCCGTAAGCATTCATCGAGCGATAGAAATCGAAGAAGGCCGGGTCCCTCTTGTAGGCGTCAGCGAAGGTGGCGCTGCGTTGCGCCTCGCCTTCACCGCGCAGGATTTCCGACTCCTTCTGCGCCTCGGCAATGATCTCGACGACCTCGCGGTCGGCCCTGGCCCTGATGCGCTGCGCCGCCTCGTTGCCGCGCGCCCTCAGCCGCTCGGCTTCCGCCAGGCGTTCGGCCTTCATGCGGTCATAGGTCTGCTGTGAGACTTCCGCGGTCAGATCCGTCCGGCGAATGCGCACATCCTCGATGTCGAGGCCGAGCGATGTCGCATCCGGACGCAGTTGGTCGCGCACCTCGCGCATCATGACGCCACGTTCTTCGGAAAGCGCCGCCTCGAAGTCGCGCAGACCGTAAACGCGGCGCAGCGCTGCATCGAGGCGCGTCTTCAGCCGCGCTTCGGCGAGTTCCACCTGGCCCGACACGGCCGCGCGGAAGGTCCGCGGATCCGAAATGCGATAGGCGATGAAGGCGTCGACCTCGTAGAACTTGCCGCCGGAGACCTGGACGCGGATGTTGTCGAGATCGAAGCGCATCACCTTTTTCTCGATCGTCTGAACGCTGTCGGCATCGAAGAAGGCGAATGGCGCCTTGAAGTAGATGCCCGGCTCGGTCTTGACGTCGATGATCTCGCCGAATCTCAGCACGATGGCCTGCTCGCCCGCCTTGACGACGAACACCGACGAATAGAGCAGGAACAGAAGGACGGCCGCGATGACGGCGATGATGGGAAGACGATTGGCCATCACTGGTTACCTCCCAGCGCCGGCGCCGGCGGCGCCTTCGGCTGCAGTGCCGGCAGCGGCAGATAGGGAAGCACGCCCTGCCCGTTTCCTTGCTCGACGACGACCTTGTTCGAGTCCTTCAGGATCCTCTCCATCGTTTCCAGGTAAAGGCGCTTGCGCGTCACGTCGGGCGCCTTGGCGTATTCGTTGTAGACGGAGATGAAGCGCTGCGCTTCACCTTCGGCTTCCTGCACGACCCGGTTCTTGTAGGCGGCCGCGTCCTCGCGGACCTGAGCCGCCGCGCCGCGCGCCTGGCCGAGCTTCTGGTTGGAATATTGGTTGGCCTGCTCGACGAACTTGTCCTCGTCCTGCTCGGCCCGCTGCACCTCGTCGAAGGCGTCGGCGACCTCGCGCGGCGGTGCTGCGTCCTCGATGGAGATCGCATTGACTTGCAGACCGGTCTTGTAGCCATCGAGCGTGTTCTGGACGATCTCACGCACCGAAGTGGCGATACCCTGGCGATCGTCGCGGAAAATATCCTGCGCCGGGCGCCGGCCGACGACTTCGCGCATGGCGCTTTCGGCCACCTGCGTCAGCATGCCGTCGGGATCGGAGACATCGAACAGATAGGCCCTTGGATCGGAAACCTGATAGGCGACCGAAAACTGCACATTGACGATGTTCTGGTCGCCGGAGAGCATCAGTCCGGAACCGCTGCTCGATCCGCCACCAATGCTGACGAGTTGCTCGGAGATCTTGGCCGTCTCGACCGTTTCGATCGGCCACCAGTGGAAATGCAGGCCGGGCTGCGAGAGCTCCTCTTTCGGCTTGCCGAAGCGCAGTTCGACAGCGACTTCGTCAGGCTGCACGGTGTAGATCGCCTTGAAGGCCCAAAGCACGACGAGCGCCAGCGCGATCAGCCCTAAGACCGCCGGACTGGTGCCGCCGCCTCCCGGAAGAGCACGCCGCAACCTGTCCTGGCCGCGGCGGATGATGTCTTCTAGGTCGGGAGGCGACCCCTGCGGGCCACTCGGCCCCCTCGGTCCCTGGCCCCAGGGTCCCTGATTGCCGCCGCCGCCCCATGGGCCGCCGCCACCGCTCTTGTCGTTCCAGGGCATGAATGTCCTTTCGCTTCGGTTCCCTCAGGCCTTGCGGCGCGATCCTAGCGCATGACCCCGAAAACCGGTACCGGTTTTCGGAAAGGAATCACGCGCCAAATCAAAGTTTTACAGCGGCCTTTTGCGCATCCGGTTAGACGCGCGGCGCTGTAATATGTCGTTCTTCTATAGGGACGCCGTGACGCGCTTTCAACGCGGCCTGCCGCCCGCGTCGTCCGATTTGGCCCGGCAGCGACCCTTTGTCGTGGTCACCGACCGTCGCCCCGTCGCTCGTAGACGGTATAGCGCGTCTCGTGGCTGTCCTTTTCGCCTGCCGGAAAATCCTCGGAACGGACGATCCGCCAGATAGCCGGATCGATCGGCGGGAAATGAGCGTCGCCATCGACTTTGGCCAGCACATGCGTGATATGGAGGCGGTCGGCAAGCGGCAAGGCCTGGGCGTAGATCTCGCCACCGCCGACCACGCAGACCTCCTCGGCGCCCGCCATGCAGCGGCCGCGCACCTTGGCCAGCGTGATCGCTTCGTCGAGCGAATGCGCCACCTCGATGCCGTCGGCGCGCCAGGTCTTGTCTCGCGTCACCACGATGTTCAGCCTGCCGGGCAGCGGCCGGCCGATGCCCTCATAGGTCTTGCGGCCCATGATGATCGGCTTGCCCATCGTGTCGGCCTTGAAGCGCTTGAGGTCGCTGGAAAGCCGCCAAGGCAGTCCGCCTTCGCGTCCGATCACGCCGTTCTCGGCGATGGCAACGTAAATCGCGATGTCCATCAGCCGCCGTTCCCGCCATTGTCCGACGGCTCGAGCAGCAGGATGTCGATGTCGTGCTCGGGATAAAAGTCCTTGGCCGTCATCTCGAACGTCGTCGGGGCGACCTTGCGGACATTGTCGCCACAGAAGGAAACCAGATTTTTGGCACTGCCCTTGTCGATGGTGAGCTTGAAATTGCCGATACTGCCCGACGCCCAGTTGCCGCCCGTGGTCAGGATATAAGCGATGCGGCTTTCGAAATATTTCGGATAACCGTCGGGATTTTCCTTCGCCGCCTTGCGCACCGCGTTCTCGAACGCGTCGTCCATGCAGTAGCGGGTCTTGTAGGTGCCGTATTGCCCCTGGAACTTGCCTTCATAATAGAAGCTGACCGAAGACGTGCCGCCGACGCTCGGCTTGTAGCGGTGCGAGACATGGACCGCCTTGTTGGCCGGGAAGGTCGAGCGCCACCAATAGGTCGAGCGCAATTGCCAGAACGGCGCGTAGGCGGTTTGCATGCCCGAGCCGTCATCGGCGGTGTCCTCGATGATGATGCCTCGGTTCTCCCAATCCTCGCCAACGGCCTTGGGCAGCTTCGCAAGCGCCGCCTTGGCGGCGTCGCCGAACGGATAGAGCGGCACGTTCTGCGCCTTAAGGTCGGCGGTGATATCGATGCCCAGCGCGAACGCCTTCTGCTCGAGCTGCGGCTTCGCGTCGACGCCGTCGATCGTCACCTCGAAACCGAGGAAATTGTCGCTCTGCGCTTCCGGGATCGCCGGCATCTCGTTCGGATCGCCCTCGATGTCGGGCATCGGGAACGCAACGATGGCGCTGACGTCCTTGTCGGTGTTGTTGCGGAAGACATAGTCGACCGTCACCTTTTCAGGCGAGATGAAGAGGTCCTCGCTTTCCATGGCGACAGCGTCGCTGCGTGACAGGATCAGCCCGCCGGTGCCGAGTTCGGCGACGGAATCGTTGGCGAAGGCAGGCGCGGCCAACAATGCCAGCGCTGCGGTGAGGATAGTGCGTAACATGGATCCCCCTCTCGACGGCAATACCGGACCAGCCGTCCTCTCATCTACCCGTTTCAATGTGGCGTTTCAAAGCCTTTGCGTTCGCGCGCGAATGCCCATGCCTGTCTGGACACCGGCTGCCCGATCGGGCAGGAGAAGCGCCCATGCGCAAGCTTCTCGTCATCGGCATCGGTGCCGGCAATCCCGAACACATGACCATTCAGGCCATCAACGGCCTGAACCGCGCCGACGTGCTGTTCATTCCCGACAAGGGCGTGAGCAAGAGCGACCTCGCGGAGCTCCGCCGACAGATCTGCGACCGCTTCGTCACCAACCTGAAATCGCGCCGGGTCGAGTTCGATGTGCCGGTGCGGGCCGAACCCACATCGTCCTATCGCGTGACGGTCGACGACTGGCACGAGGCTATTGCCGAAATTTATGAGGGGCTGATCCGCGACGAGCTCGCCGAAGACGGCTGCGGCGCCTTTCTGATCTGGGGTGACCCTTCGCTTTATGACAGTGCGCTGCGCATCCTCGAGCGCGTGCGCCAACGGGGCAATGTCGGTTTCGAGCTGGAGGTCATTCCAGGCATCACCGCCATCCAGGCGCTTGCCGCGAGCCACACGACCGCGCTCAACCGCATCGGCGATTCGATCCTCGTCACCACCGGCCGCCGCCTCACCGAGGAAGGCCTGCCCGCCAATGCCGGCTCGACGGTGGTCATGCTCGACGGCAAATGCGCCTTCAACACGCTGGCCGACAGGGATGTCTTCATCCAGTGGGGCGCCTATCTCGGCACGCCGGACGAAATCATTGTCTCCGGCCGACTCGGCGATGTCGGCGCCGAGATCGAGAAGGTCCGCGAGGAAGCCCGGCGGAAAAAGGGCTGGATCATGGATACCTATCTGCTGCGCAAGCCCGGCGAGCCGGAGGAATAGGTCAGCGGATCGGCACTCAGCCTGCGTCGATCTCCGCCTGTAGGGCCTGCATGTGGACAGCGGCAGCTGAGGCGGCGGCGCGTTCTATGGCCCGGAAGCGGCTGACGACGGCGAGGCCGACCGCGGTCAATTGCGCGCCACCACCTTTCCTGCCGCCGGTCTGCGCCGCGACCAGCGGCTTGCCGAACACGCGGTTCATGTCCTCGACGAGGTCCCAGGCATGCTTGTAGGACATCTCCATACCGCGCGCCGCGGCCGAGATCGAGCCGAAGGCGGCGATCTGCTCGAGAAGCTCGATCTTGCCGGGACCTATACGCCCCTCGGGGTCGAGATTTATCCGCAGGCTCAGCGATGGCATCTCTTATCCTTTGCAGTCACGCCCCAGACTAACCCTTTTGCAGCCAAATCGCTATTCCAATTGAACATAGCGGTATGTTCTTCATTATCCATCGGCCTCGATCGGCAACCCCGGACCCGTCGTCGTAGCGTCGAAGCTGACCGTCTTGATCACCGCGAAGACCTTGCGGCCGAGCGCAAGGCGCAGGCTTTGTTTCGACAGTTCGGTGATGCGCGCCAGCACGGTCGCGCCATTGCAATCGATGGCGATTTCCACAGTTGGCCCTATGCCCGGCCTGACCGCGGCGATCGTCCCTGCCAGTATGTTGAGCGCGCTGAAGCCCGCCGGCTGCTCGGTCGCGATCATCACGTCGCGGGCCCGGATGCGGAGCCGCACCGGAGCTCCGGCCGGCCGAGCAATGCGCGGTATGCGGATCTCGCCGGCCGGCGAGCCGAGCACCGTCATGCCGAAAGCCTCGTCGTGACGCAGCACCCTGGTGTCCAGCACCGCGCCGCCCTCGCCGCGCTCTTCCGCCGGCAAGAGATCCAGCCGCTGCATGATCGCATCGGTCTGACCGAAAGCCGCGACCTTGCCTTGCGACAGCACCACCACGTCGCTCGCCAGCCGCGCCACCTCGGCGATCGAATGGCTGACATAGGCGATCGGGATCTTCGTCTCGTCGCGCAGCCGCTCGATATAGGGCAGGATCTCGGCCTTGCGTGCCTCGTCGAGCGAGGCGAGCGGCTCGTCCATCAGCAAGAGTTTCGGGCTGGCAAGCAGGGCACGGCCAATCGCCACGCGCTGCTTTTCGCCACCGGACAGTTTCGCCGGGCGCCGATCGAGCAGGTGGCCGATGCCGAGCAGGTCGACCACCGCATCCATATTGGCATAGCGCTCGGAAGACGGGGTGAACCAGCGGCCATAGCGCAAATTGCCGGCAACGCTCATATGCGGGAAGAGTCGAGCATCCTGGAAAACCATGCCGATCCGCCGCTTATGCATCGGCACGAAGCTGCCGGCGGCGGTGTCGACCAGCACGCGGCCATCGACGGCGATGCGCCCCTTCTGCGGCCGGATCAGCCCCGCGATCAAGTTGATCAGTGTCGACTTGCCGGAGCCCGACGGCCCGAACAGCGCCGTCAGCCGGCCGGCGCTCTCGAAATTCGCTTCGACGGCGAAATCGCCGAGGCGATGGCTGATGTCGACCGAGAGCGTCATTCGATGTCCATCCGCCGGCCGACCCGCCGCGCCAGGACCTCCGAGGCCACCAGCGCGACCATGGAAATGACGACCGAGATCAGCGTCAGTCTCAGCGCCCCCTCGTCGCCGCCCGGTACCTGGGTGAAGGTGTAGATCGCCGAGGGCAGCGTCTGCGTCTCATTGGGGATGTTGGAGACGAAGGTGATGGTGGCGCCGAACTCGCCCATCGCCTTGGCGAAGGAGAGGATCGCCCCCGCGATCAGGCCGGGCAGGATCAGCGGCAGTGTGATGGTGCCAAACACCCAGAGCGGATTGGCGCCGAGCGTGCCGGCGGCGGCCTCCATCTTGCGGTCGACGGCCTCGATCGACAGCCTTATTGCCCGCACCATCAGCGGAAAACCCATGACACCGCATGCGAGCGCCGCACCCGTCCAGCGGAACGAAAAGACGATGCCGAAATGTTCGGCAAGAAAGGCGCCGGCCGGCCCGCGCCGGCCGAAGGTGAGCAAGAGCAGATAGCCGGTCACCACCGGCGGCAGGATCAGCGGCAGATGCACCAGGCCGTTGAGCAGGGTCTTGCCCCAGAAGCGGCCACGCGCGAGCAGGAGCGCGATCAAGATACCGGGCGGCAAGCTCACGAGCATCGCCACCATCGCCACCTTGATCGACAGCCGGACCGCATTCCATTCATCGGGAGTGAGGTCCAGCAGCCAATTCATATGCGGTGTAAGGTCTTTCTCAGTTGCTCGGCGCGAGCACCGTAAAACCCTGTTCCTTGAAGAGCGCCGCGGCCTTGGCCGACTCGACGCACTTCAGGAAGGCAGCCGTATCCTTGTCCTTCGAATCCGCCGTCTGGGCAATCGGGTAGATGATTGGCGGATGCGAATCCTCGGGGAAGGTTCCGACAATCTTCACACCCTTCTCGGCATGCGCGTCGGTGGCGTAGACGATGCCGAGCGCGGCCTCGCCCGTCGACACCAGCTTCAGCGCGGCGCGGACGTTCTCGGCCTGCGCGACCTTGCCTTCGACCGAGGACCAGACACCTAGCGATTCCAGCGCCGCCTTGCCGTATTTGCCGGCCGGCACCGCCTTGACATCGCCGATGGCGAGCCTGCCGTCGCCGACGAGCTTGGCGAGGTCGAAGCCTTTTTCGACCTTGGCCTCGACCGTGGAATCCTTCGGCGCCACCAGCACGATCTGGTTGCCGAGCAGCTTCACTTCGGTGTCCGGCTTGGTCAGCTTCTTGTCGGAGACATATTTCATCCAGTCGAGGTCGGCCGAGACGAAGACATCGGCCGGCGCGCCGCCCTCGATCTGCTTGGCCAGCGCCGAGCTTGCCGCGTAGGAAATGATCGCCGCTTCGCCGACTTCGGGCTCGCAGGCCTTGTTGACCGCATCGAGCGCGTCCTTGAGGCTCGCCGCGGCGAACACGATCACCTTGTCGTCGGCGTGAGCCGCAGGTACCGCCGCCATCAACAGCGCCGTCAGACCGCCGACGGCGATCGCCTTGAACCCAAAGCCCTTGCCCGTCATGAAACCTCTCCCTGTTTGAAATGCGTTCGGCCCAATGCCTCTGATCGATATATCCGCATGAACATAACAAGGGAAGGCTTTTTACCTTCAGCACCATTGTATGGCGGGGTCTTCCCAGCCTACGATGAAGCCCATCCTATACAGCGAAGGCCAGGAAGAGGCAGATGAAGATCAGCGCCCGCAATAGTCTCAAGGGTAAGGTCACGGACATCGTGAAGGGAGCGACCACCTCGCATGTCAGGATCGACATCGGCGGCGGCGTCATCGTTACCGCTTCGATCACCAATGAAGCGGTTGCCGATCTTAAGCTGGAAAAAGGCAAGCAGGCCTATGCCGTGATCAAGGCCTCCGACGTCATGGTCGGCGTCGATTGACTCCGCAGTCCAAGTGTGGCGCCAGAGGTGTGTTGAGATTCAGGTCAGGCCAAGTCGGAGTCGAAGACGGGCGCGAAGCGACCAAACTGTGTGGATTCCGAGAACCGGAGCGGAGCGTACTTTAAGTACGTGAGCACCGGCCTACGCCGGCCGTAGCCTCAGTTTAACTGCCCCGCCGCTCATAAGTGCTTCGGCCGGCGAAGGCCGGAAGCGCAGGAAGCCGCCGTTTGCAGGCCGGCATCACCTGAATATCAACACACCTCAGACGGCGATCGGCGCCTTGATGCTGGCATCCGCAAAATAGTTCTCGAGGCGGAAATCCTCGAAGCGGAAGGCGAAAAGATCCTTCACCTCCGGATTGATCCACATCGTCGGCAACGCCTTCGGCGTGCGCCGCATCTGCTCGCGCGCCTGCTCGAAATGGTTCGAATAAAGATGCGCGTCGCCAAGCGTGTGCACGAAGTCACCGGGCTTCAGCCCGGTCACCTGCGCCACCATCATGGTCAGCAGAGCGTAGGAGGCGATGTTGAACGGCACGCCGAGGAAGATATCGGCCGAGCGCTGGTAGAGCTGGCAGGAGAGCCGGCCTTCCGAGACGTAGAACTGGAACAGGCAGTGGCAGGGCGGCAGCGCCATCGCTTCCACTTCTGCCGGGTTCCAGGCCGACACGATCAGCCGGCGCGAATTGGGATTCTTGCGTATCTCCTTGAGAAGACCCGCGATCTGATCGATCTCGCCGCCATGCCCATCCGGCCATGAACGCCATTGCTTGCCGTAGACAGGGCCGAGATCGCCGTTCTCGTCGGCCCATTCGTCCCAGATGGTGACGCCGTTGTCGTTGAGATATTTGATGTTGGTGTCGCCGGCCAGGAACCACAGAAGCTCGTGGATGATCGACTTCAGATGCAGCTTCTTGGTGGTGGTGACAGGGAAGCCGCGCGAAAGGTCGAAGCGCATCTGGTAGCCGAACACCGAGCGCGTGCCGGTGCCGGTGCGGTCGCCGCGGTCGGCGCCGTTCTCCAGCACATGCTTCAACAGGTCGAGATATTGGCGCATCGGCTCTGCCTCGATTCGGGATCTGCCCAATGATAACGCATGCACGCGCCGCCGCCACGCTTGTCTGAAGTCTTTTCCTCTTCTTGGTAGGAGAGCGGAGACCTTTTCAGAATTCGCTCTGGCGGGTCGAATAGCGTGGTTTTCGAGAAACCGGAGCAGAGCGTACTTAAAGTACGTGAGCACCGGCCTACGCCGGCCGTAGCCTTAACTGCACTGCGACTCATGAGTGCTTCGGCCGGCGAAGGCCGGAAGCGCAGAAAACCGCGCTAGTCGGCCGCCGGAGTAGAATTATCAAAAAGTCTCTCAGAGGGAGCCGAGTTTGCCCAGATCCTTCGCCACCAGATAGTAGAAGGTCACGCGGCTCTTGGTGTTGTCGGCGGCCATCGCCTTGCAGACTTTCTCGATCGAGGTATCGGCCTTTTTGGCGTCGGCGACGCCGAGCTTCTTGGCCGCCCAGTTCTCCCGGACGCGCTCGAGCTCCTTCGGGTCCGTGCAGGACACCAGCGAGGAATCGCGGTTCCTGAGCGCGATGCCCAGATGCTTGACGATCTTCTCGACCGCGTCGGCGCTGGCGCCGGCATCGTATTTCTTCACATCCGCAAGATAGTCGGCCATCAAACTTCCCCTCGTCGGCGCCACGACTCCGCTCGATGAGGTTTGTGGCGCGCCGCGCAACCTTGCGCTAGGTCAGAGATTCCTCACCGCCGGCGGAGCTTCGATTGACTAAGCGCGCGAGTCAACCCTCGGCTGTCGAGTTTGGCGCAAGGGACAAGTGCCGGTTTGGCCTTTCATTTTCCATGATCGGTCCCTATATTCGCTTCGTCGGCTTGACCGACTATGGCGATAAACAGGCGATGAAATAAGCCGTTCGGACCCGGGGGCGGTACCCGGCGCCTCCACCAAAAACCGCTCTGGATGACGGAGCGGCTTTTGCTGGGGGCGAAATAGGATCGACGAAGGTGTAAAGATCGTACTTTTGCCCGGCATTGTACCACCGTCATCGGGCTAAACTTATAGTTGCCAACGACAACTATGCGGAAGCTCGTCTCGCTGCTTAATGCAGTGCGAACGCTTCAAATCAAGCCCTAGAGGTTCGCACTTCTAGGCGGGGTTCGGAGGTACCTGGCAACAGAAACCTCCACCTTCTCCCCTCTTTGCTCCATTCCCAATTCAACCGAACGGCCAAGGCTCGTCCGGCGCAGATGCGCCGCCGTGCTCTCGCCGCCCGTCATCCATGGGCAAATCATGCAAAACGATTCCGGCCGATTCTTCGTGCTGACCGGTGGTCCCGGCTCCGGCAAGACCACGCTGATCGAAGCGCTGAAAGCAGCAGGCTTCGCGACGGCGCCGGAGGCGGGACGCGGCATCATCCGCGATCAGATGGCGATCGGCGGCCCGGCCCTTCCCTGGCGGGACCGGGCGCTTTTTGCCGAGCTGATGCTGTCCTGGGAGCTGCGCTCCTGGCATGCGGCGCATGCCGAGCCCGGTCCCGTCTTCTTCGACCGCGGCGTGCCCGACACGATCGGCTATCTCAGGCTCTGCGGCCTGCCGGTGCCCGATCACATAAAAAGCACCGCAACCAAATTCCGCTATGCGCGCCGCGTCTTCATCGCTCCGCCCTGGGCGGAGATCTTCACGCAGGACGAAGAGCGCAGGCAGACACTCGACGAAGCCGAGCGTACCTTCCAATCGGTGGCCAGCGCCTATGCCGAACTCGGCTACGAACTGGTGACCTTGCCGCTTGCGCCGGTCGAGGAGCGTGTGCGCTTCGTCCTCGATGCAGCCGGCCTGACGCGGGCATGAAAAAGGCCGGGCTTGCCCGGCCTTTCCCGATCCTTTTGCGGGTCCTTATTCCGCGGGCGCTTCCACCGCTTCCCGCGCACGGCCGAGCGTGACCTTGGCCAGCGTGAACGAAATCACCGCGCAAAGCGTGATGCCGGCAACCATCGGCAGCGGTGTGCCATCGAAGAAGATGCCGGCGACGCCCATCGCCAGCGCGCCGATGGCGAAATGCAGCGTGCCCATCAGCGCCGAAGCGGTGCCGGCGATCTCGCCATGCTCTTCCATGGCCAGCACCGACGTGGTCGGGATGACCAGGCCTAGGAAGCCGTAGCCGACGAAGAGCAGCGCCGCCATCACGTCGAGCCG
The DNA here is from genome assembly GCF_058312955.1 of Mesorhizobium sp. LEGMi-168a. NCBI lineage: Bacteria > Pseudomonadati > Pseudomonadota > Alphaproteobacteria > Hyphomicrobiales > Phyllobacteriaceae > Mesorhizobium > Mesorhizobium sp. LEGMi-168a. The sequence continues at coordinate 119,908 of NZ_JBZEGV010000012.1, read as the reverse complement.
GTCGACGCCCGAGGCCATGATTGCGAACAGCGCCACCATCACCGTGGCGTAGCCGGTGACCGCCACCCAGACGACACGCTTCAAACCAAAACGATCCGCCAGCATTCCGGTCAACTGCGACATGCCGATGAAGGCGACCGCATTGATCGAGAAGAACACGCTGTAGACGGACGGCGACAGGCCATAATGGTCGATCAGGATGAAGGACGAGCTCGACAGATAGACGAAGAAGCTCGCAATGCCGAAGCCGGCGATCGCCGTCAGGCCGAGGAAGTTGCGATCGCCCATGAGGTAGCGGTAGCCGGCCAGCGCCGTGCCGAAGGACGAGTTGGCGCGCTCCTCCACCGACCGCGTCTCTTTCAGCGAGGTGGCGAGCAGGATGGTGGCTAAAGCCGCGGCGCCCGTCACCGTCCAGAACACGGCGCGCCAGCCAAAGCTCTCGATGATCTGGCTGCCGGTGAGCGGCGCAAGGATCGGCGACACCGAGAACACCAGCATCAGAAGCGACATCAGCTTGGCGGCCTCGTTGCCGGTGTGCAGGTCGCGCACGATAGCGCGCGGAATGGCCATGCCCGCGCTGGCGCCGAGCCCCTGCAGGAAGCGGAAGGCGATCAGCCACTCGATATTGGGCGCCATGGCCGAACCGACGCCGCCGACCATGAACAGCCCGAGGCCGGCATAAAGCGGCAGCTTGCGCCCGACCATGTCGGAGATCGGGCCGACGACGATCTGGCCGAAGCCCATCGATAGGAAGAAGATCAAGAGGCTCATCTGCACGGCGGCGGTGCCGGCATTGAGATCCTGACCGATCGAAGGCAGCGCGGGAAGATACATATCGATGGCGAACGGGCCGATTGCGGACAACAAGCCGAGCACGACCGCGATGCGGAGGAATTTGGGACTCATGATAGGGCTTCTTTCGGATCTGGTTGCCGCCGTGGTCCGGCGTCTACCCAAGGACGTTCCATCCTGCGGAAATCCGACATCCGAGAGCGAATTCCTTCGTCTCTTGAGAGCGAACCTGCTCGTCTCTACAGCGAATTTATTCGTCTCCCAGGGAGCGGACTTGCCTTTGTTGTGTCCACAAATTTAGACAGGCTTGTCCAATTCGTCAATCACCGCTATATAGATTTTTATGAAGCCCGGCGTTTCTCCTGACACTTTCCCGCCACGCAGCCATGAGGCCAAGCGCATATCGGTAGTCGAGGCTGCCGCTTCGGTTTTCTGTCGGGAGGGTTACGCCGGCGCCAATATCGACCTGATCGCGGCCGAGGCCGGCGTTTCGCGCCAGACGGTCTACAATCATCACGGCGACAAGGAAAAGCTCTTCATGGCCGTCGTGCGCGACCTGACGGAGCGCTGCAATGCCGGCATCTTCGCCACCATCGCCACCTTCCCCGACCAGCCCGCCGATCTCGAATCCGATCTTGTCGCTTTTGCCGTGCGCATGAACCGCAACTGCATCTGCAACCGCGACGGCCGCTTCCTGCGCAAACTGATCCAGGCCGAAGGCGAGCGCTATCCCGAGCTTTTTGCCGAATGGCGCGAACAGGGGCCGGGCCGCACCTGGTCGGCGCTTGCCGCCCGCTTCGCGCGGCTTGCCTATGCCGGGCACCTGTCGATCGACGATCCGGACGTGGCGGCGCGACAGTTCTTCGCTCTCGTCAATGCCGAGCTTCAAATCACCTTCATGCTCGGCGGCACGCCCACCGAGGAGGAGGTCCTGCGCTCGGCCACCAACGGCGTGCGCACCTTTCTCCGCGCGTTCGGCTCGCGGAAAGCCGCATCCGTCAAGCAGGCCGTCCTCGCCCACGCCTGAGCCATCAAATCGCCGCCACCCCTCTTGGCCTCAGCGTTAGGCGCCTATATGCGGTTTACGCCGCGCTCAAGCTTGATTACAGCTATGCGGACGATTCAACGGAACCCGACCGTCACATGGCCGACGACCACATCCGCTACGACATTCTGGCCCAGGAGGCATTGCGCGGCGTCATGCGCAAGGTCCTGGCCGAAGTCGCGCGCACCGGCCTTCCGGGTAACCACCATTTCTTCATCACCTTCCTGACCGGCGCGCCAGGCGTGCGCATTTCCTCGCGGCTGCGCGAGCGTTATCCGGAGCAGATGACCATCGTCATCCAGTTCCAGTACTGGGATCTGAAGGTCACGGATGCCGGTTTCGAGGTGGGGCTCTCCTTCTCCGACGTGCCTGAAAAGCTCGAGATCCCCTTCTCCGCCGTCCGCGGTTTCTACGATCCTTCGGTGAATTTCGAACTCGAATTCGACGTCAAGGCGGAAGGCGCGGCGGAAGATGACGATGCCGCGCCGGCGCTGGCGCCGGAGCCGATTGCGGTCGTGGCCGAAAAGAAACCGGAATCGAAGAAAAAGTCCCCTGAGGCCGAGAAGAAGCCGGCTGTCGCCGACAGTGGCGGCAAGAGCGCCGACGTCGTTTCGCTCGACGCTTTCCGCAAGAAGTGAATCGGGAAATGGGCGAGGTCGTCAATCTCCGCCAGGCCCGCAAGCAGAAAGCGCGCATCGAGAAGGAACGCCTGGCCGGCGAGAACCGGGCATTCCACGGTCGTTCCAAGGCCGAGCGCGAGCGTGACCGGCTGACGTCCGGCAGGACCGAAAAATTCATGGACGGCCATCGCCGCGAAAAGCCCGGCGATCCGGACCGGCACTGAGCACCTCCGATGGCCGCAGTCGAAAAACGCTCGGTGACGATCCGCGGCCACCGCACCAGTTTCTCCCTGGAGCAACCCTTCTACGATGACCTCCTCTCGATCGCGGCGGAGCGCTCGCAGTCGCTGGCGGCTCTCGTCGCCGAGATCGACGAGACGCGGACGCGAGACGCAAATCTCTCCTCTGCGCTGAGACTTTACGTGCTCGCCTGGGCAAAGCGCGGCAAGACGGCCTGAAGCGAATAGCCAGCTAGGCAGGATCGCTGGCGCTTTGCTCAGCTTTCCGCCTGGCGCCGAAGCTAAGCAAGGCGGAGCGGTCGCGTTCCTCCGCCTGCTTTTTCGACCGCACCCGCATCAAATCTTTCCAGCCGATATAGCCGACCAGCCGATCATCCTCGCGCGAGACGACCGGCAGATGCGAGACGTTGGCGAGCAGCAGCTTGTCGGACAGTCCTTCCAGATATTCGTCGGGATAGGTTTCGGGACAAAGACATGCGTAAAATCAAAGACCTAAAGCGCACCGAGCGAATCTGGAGGATCGCGATGCGCTTTAGGCCCTGAGCCTTCGTAGGAGTTGAGCTTTGGCGGGAAAGGCTCATAAGTCGTGGAATGACGCAGCCGAAGAAATCCCGCCCCGCCATCAGCCAGGCCGATTACCAGCGGCTGTCCGAGTTCCGTTACCTGATCCGCCGCTTTCTGGAATTCAGCCAGCTCCAGGCGAACGAGGCGGGCTTGACCCCGCGCCAGCACCAGGCGCTGCTGGCGATCAAGGGTTACCCCGGCGGCGGGCCGGTGGCGGTCGGCGATCTGGCGGAGCGGTTGCGCATCCGCCACCACAGCGCCGTCGAACTGGTGAACCGCCTCGCCGAGGCCGGATTGGTCACAAGGGACCAGGACAAGGCCGACCACCGGCGCGTTCTGCTGCAGGTTACGCCACTCGCTGACGATCGCCTGGCCGAATTGTCGGCCGCTCACCTCGACGAGCTTTCGCGGATCGAGCCTATGCTGCGGCGCCTGCTTTCGCGGCAGGAGCCGGTTTGAGTGCTGACCCATAGTGCCAAACTCGCGGCGTCCTGACCGGACGAGCCTCAGCCGCCGTCCAGCGACTTCAGGAGATTGTCGATCGTGAACGGATTGGTCTTTGGTTTCGCCGGCTCTGAAGCGGAACCGTCGTTGACGCCGGGAAGCGACCGGTCGACCTTTGGCGCCTGCTCAGCCGCCTTGCGTTGGGCTTCCAGCTTCGCCTGCTCGGCCTTCCTGCGCTCCGCCTCGGCCCGCGCTTTGGCCGCCTTGTCGGCCGCCTGTTGCTCCGCCCTGGCCTTCGCTTCGGCTTCAGCCTGCGCCTCGGCCTCGGCTTGAGCCTTGGCGTCGGCCTCAGCCTTGGCCCTGGCATCCGCCTCTGCTTTAGCGCGCGCATCCGCCTCGGCCTGGGCCTGGGCCTGGGCCTTGGCGTCGGCCTCTGCCTTGGCCCTCGCCTCTTCTTCCGCCTTGGCTTCCGCTTCCGCCTTTGCCTGCGCCTCCGCCTCGGCTTTCGCCCTGGCCTCGGCTTCGGCTTTCTGCCGCGCTTCTTCCTCTTGCCGGCGCAATTCCTCGGCAGCGCGGTCGCGCTCGGTCTGAAGCGCCGCGTAATAACGCACCTCGCGGCGCAGCCTCTGCTTCTCGAGCAGTGCCGCCTGCATCGCCTCGACCCGCTGCTGTTCCTTCTCCAGCGCGCGCTGGGTCAGGAACTGGGCCAGCGGCTCGCTGTCGAACTGGCGCGTCGTCGCGCCGACAGGGCCGGCGAGGCTGAAGTTTACAGCCGGCGCGGAGCCGACCAGCGCCTCGTCGCCGGGACGATAAGTGATCGCCCCCTTTGCCGTGACGGTGCTTGTGTTGACGTCGGCGGTCACATCGGCCGTCAGCACCGCCGCCGGATTGTCGAGGCTGAGCGGCGGCGCCCGCAGCGTGCCATTGGCAACGGTGAAGGCAATATCGCTGTCACCCGCCGCGAAACTGCCCTCCCCGGCGATCCCAGGCGCGAAGCCGGCGGTCTTGGCAGCGTCGATGTCGCGCCCGATTGCGTCGGCCCTGGCGATGATGGCGGCAAAGGCGTCTGGATTGATGCCGGCGATATCCAAACCTTTCACCGCCGCGGTGCCGGACCCGGACAGAGCGGCAATCATCGCGTCGACCGACTTGCCGCTGGTCGACAGCGCCGCCGAAATATCGCCGCTGCCGCTGACGCCCGAACCAGGCAGCACCGCGGAAAGATCGCTGCCCGCCAGCTTCAACTGACCTGAAAACAGGCCCGTGCCTTCCGTGTTCTTGAGCTCGAACAGGCCGGTCAGCGCGCCGCCATAGAGCTTGGCCTTGAGGTCCGAGACATGGATGCCTTCCCGGTCGAGCTTCAGCGACAGGGCCGCGTCATGCGCGGTGGCGAACGGTCCGGCGGCAAGCGCCGCCGCGTTGAGGTCGAGATCGGCGCTGAACGGCAGGGTCGACTTCTGGCTGAACGGCAACGCCGGCCAGCCACCGCCTTTCGCTGCGAGGAAAGACTGATCGCCGAACAGCGACACAGCCAACGGTTCGAGATCGAGCTCATCGAGCGCCAGCGCGCCGGCGAGATGCGGCAGCCCATCTTTCATGTCGACATTGACGTCGCCGGACACCGCGGCCTTGTTGATCGCGCCGGCGAGCCCGCTCAGCACCAGCAGCCCGTTGCCGAAATCGGCGTCGGCGGCAAGCGATGCCGACGTGCCGGTGCCCATGCCCGGCAACCCGACGCCTGTCGTCATCAGCCACGGTTCGATATCGGCCGCGTCGAGGTTGACCTTGCCCTTGGCGATCGCGCCCTGCTGCGTCTCGGCGACGGTCCCGTCAAAGCTCGCCCTGAAATCGTCGGCCGTGAGATTGAAACTGGTCGCCAGACCGCCGCCGAGCGAGCCTTTTGCCGAGAGATCGGTAGTCGCCTGTCCAAGCATGCCGAGCGGCAATGCCGGCAGGCCGTAAAGCGCAAGCAGAGTGGCGGCGTTTTCGTTCCTGGCGTTGAAGGTGAGCGACATAGGTGCATCGATAAGCCGGTCCGCGGTGCCCTTGCCCGAGAGCGAGGCCGAAAAGGCGGAGCCGCCGGCCTTGCCTTGCGCCGAAAGCGCGAGCCCGGTGGTGCCGTCGCCATTGTCGGCGGCACTCGTCACCAGGTCGATACGCGCGTCCTGGAACAGTTCGGGATAAGCGGCTGCACGGGTGGCCAGGCCCTTCAGAAGCTGATTGTCCGGATAATGCTGCGCCGCGACGTCGATGAGTGGCTTCAGATCCACGCCCACGACCGAAGCGTCGAGCTTGCCGGTCGGGCTCTCCGGAAAGTCCTTGACGCGGCCGGTGGCGCTTATCGAGGCGCCGGCAAGCCCGCCGACCGAAAGTCGATCGATCTCGAGCAGGCCCTGCCGCAGCCGCAACGCCGTATCTACGGTGTCGGCCGTCAGCCCGCCGGCGCTGACCGGACCCGCCTTGATCTGGAAATCGAGGTCGCGGTCGGAGAAGCGGTTGGCGCCCTTGTCGCTGACGAAGATCGAGGCAAAGGCCGCCAGCCCGTCGACGTCGAGCTCACCGCCTTCGAGCCGCATCAGCACCGAGGGCCTCGCGCCGTCGGGCTGACTGGAATCGATGCTGCCGGAAAACTTCGCCTTGCCGAGGATCAGCTCGAGATCGCTGAAGGACTGCCGGTTCTCGCTGAGATCGACCTTGGCCTTGAAACCCGCCGCCGGCAGCCGGCGGATCGCGTCGTCGACATCCTTCGACAGCCAGGCGGCGAAACCGGATGGCTGTCCGACGGCAAGCAGCAAGGAGCCGGTGAAGCCGAAATGGTCCTCGACGCTCAGCATGCCGTCGGCTTCGAGTGTCGCCCGGCCCGGCAGCGTCGCGGCAAGCGATTTCACCGACCAGCCGCCCTCGACCGGCTCCGCCGAGAGCCGCACGTCGCGCACCGTCGTGTCGCCCGCCACCACCGCCGGCAGCCTGACTTCGACTGTGCCCGGTATCGTCGGCTTCGGCATGTGCAGCAACGTCTGCTCGAACGCCGCGATGCGCTGATCGAGCGTCAGCCCGGTGCCCGCGGATGCGCCCACCGCCTCGTCGAACTGCACCTGCGCGCCGCTCGCCTCGATCGAGAAATGCGGCTTGAGGCCGAGATCGACCGATGCCTTGCCGTCAGCGGTATAGGGATTGTCGAGCGGCCCTGTCTCGAAACGGAATTCGTCGACGCCGAGCTTCTGGTGGTCGAGCGCGAATTTGCCGTTCAGCCGGAAGCCGGGATCGGACTTGCCGGCGCTGACCTTCGCAGGCTTGCCGTCGATGCCCCGCAGTTCCGCCGAGTTCCTGTCAGCGCCATTCTTGTCGGAGGCCGAAACCTTGAACTGGCCGGAATAGACCGCAGCACCCTTGACGATGCCGGCATTGCCGTCGGTCTCCACCACTAGCGGATAGGCATCCGGGTCTGCCTTCAGCCTGAGCCGCATCTGGCCGTCCGCCTCCACCTTGCCGGTGGAGGCGGAGACTTCCGTGCTCAATCCGTCGAAGCGCAGCGTGCCGTCCATCCGCCACGGGCCGGCGAGCGATTTGGCCGAAACGGTCGAGTTGATTTCGGAGATAAAATGGCTGCGCCCGCCGGCGGCATGGCGCAATTCGATCTGCCCTTCGGTCACCGTCAGCTTCTCGATCGCGATCTGGTTCGGATCGAAGGGCGTCGATGGCCGGATCGCCCAGTCGACCGTGCCGTCGCCGGCGACGTCGATGGTTGCCTTCGGATGGACCAGCCGCATGTCGAAGATCAGCAACTCACCGCGCAGGAAAGGTGCGAGCTCGGCATCCATGGAGAAGGTCTCCATCGTCATTGCCGGCTGGCCGCCAGGGCCGCCGGCGACCTCGACATTGGAGAAGGTCACCGAAGGGAACGGCAGCAGCCGCGCGGTCGCATCGCCTTTCACCGTCACCTTGCGGCCGAGGATGGTGCTCGCCTCGCGCTCGAAATCGGCGCGGTAGCCGGTCCAGTCGATGAAATACGGCACCACCAGCGCCGCGCACAGCACCAGCACGAACAGTCCACCGAAGATCACGAACAGGCGAGCGAGCATCTGCTCCAGAGCGTAGGATTAAAGTCAGCCGCACTCTACCCGCATCCGCGTGTCGATAAAGAGGCAATTCGCCGATGTCGGCGGGCGATCGAGGCAGCGTCTGCGGTTGCGCGGCCGCTCGCGATCGCGATATCTTTTTGGACTGCACTCTGCCTCAGGTGGCCACGCCCCCGGCCGCGATCATCCGAACCAACCAGCGAACGTGGAGCATTCCCGATGTCAGGCAAGAACTGGGACAGGGTGCCGATCGACGCACAGAGCGTCGATGCTCCGCTGTCGCTCGCCGCGGTTTTCCTCGTCGTCACGGTCGGCAATGACAAGGCGGCCCTCTCCAAGGTGGCCGCCGTGCTGGGCGCGCTTGACGATCTCGTCAAGAATGTCGGCTTCCGCGACCTGTCCGGCCGGTTGTCATGCATCGCCGGCATCGGCGCCGATCTCTGGGCACGTCTTTCCCTGGACCGGCGACCGCGCGAACTGAAAGCCTTTGCACCCGTCAAGGGACCGGTCCATTCGGCGCCGTCCACGCCGGGCGACCTCCTCTTCCATATCCGCGCTGAACGCTCCGATATGTGCTTCGAGTTCGAGCGCATCCTGCTGGATAGCCTGGGCGGCAGCGTCACGGTCGTCGACGAGGTCACCGGCTTCCGCTATTTCGACGCGCGCGACCTGCTCGGCTTTGTCGACGGCACCGCCAATCCGACCGGCCTCGATTTGCCCGCATCAGCCCTTGTCGGCGACGAGGATGCCGACTTCGCCGGCGGCAGCTATGTCGTCGTCCAGAAATACCTGCACGATCTCGGCGCCTGGGCGGAAACGCCGACGCACCTCCAGGAAGAGATCATCGGCCGCACCAAGATCGACAACATCGAGATCGATGACGACGACAAGCCGCGCAAGTCGCACAAATCGCTGGCCACCATCGAGGACGACGCCGGCAACGAATACGACATTTTGCGTGATAACATGCCGTTCGGCCGGCCGGGACAGAAAGAGTTCGGAACCTACTTTATCGGCTACACGCGCTATCTGTGGGTGATCGAAAAGATGCTGCAGCGCATGTATGTCGGCGAGCCGCCGGGCGCCTACGACCGGCTGCTCGACTTCTCCACGCCACACACCGGCACGACCTTCTTCGCGCCGACCCGGCCTATGCTGCAGAAGCTTGCCGAGGGGGTGCCGGAATAGCGTCTGGCGACCGGATCACCCTGCCGGCAAAATCTTGCCCGGGTTCATGATGTTCAGCGGATCGAGCGCCTGCTTGATGGTGCGCATCACGTCGACGCTGTGGCCGAGCTCGTGGCGCAGGAAGCCGACCTTGCCCTGGCCGATGCCATGCTCGCCGGTGCAGGTTCCTTCCATGGCGATCGCGCGCATGTTGAGCCTGGCGACGAATTTTTCCGCCAGCTCGATCTCTTGCGGGTTGTCGACATCCATCAGCACCAGCACGTGGAAATTGCCGTCGCCGGCATGGCCGACGATGGGTGCTATCAGCCCCATTTCGGCGATGTCGGCCTCGGTTTCGGTGACGCATTCGGCGAGCCGCGAGATCGGCACGCAGACATCGGTCGAAAGCCCCTTGGCGCCGGGACGCAGCGTCAGCGACGACCAGTAGGCGTCGTGCCGCGCCTTCCAGAGCTTCGTCCGCTCCTCGGTGACGCTGGTCCACAGGAACGGTCCCCCGCCCTGCTCCTCGGCTATCACGCCGAACATCTCGGCCTGTTCGGCCACACCGGCGTCGCTGCCGTGGAATTCGACGAACAGGCACGGGCTCTCGGGATAGTCGAGCTTCGAATAATTTTTCATCGCCCGCATCTGCAGCGCATTGACCAGTTCGATGCGCGCCACCGGAATGCCCATCTGGATGGTCGCTATCACCGTGTTGCAGGCCGCCTCCAGGCTCGGGAACGGGCAGACGCCGCCGGAGATCGCCTGCGGAATGCCCTGCAGTCGGAGCGTCAGCGCGGTGATGATGCCGAGCGTGCCTTCCGAGCCCACCAGCAGCCGGGTCAGGTCATAACCGGCCGAGCTTTTCTTCGCCCGCTTGCCGGTTGTCACCGCCTCGCCATCGGCCATGACCGCGGTCAGCGACAGCACATTCTCCCGCATCGTGCCGTAGCGTACCGCGTTGGTGCCGGAGGCGCGTGTCGCCGCCATGCCGCCCAGCGATGCGTTGGCACCCGGATCGATCGGGAAGAACAGGCCGGTGTCGCGCAAATGCCGGTTGAGGTCCTCGCGCGTCACGCCGGGCTCGACCGTGCAGTCGAGGTCCTGCGGGTTGACCGAAAGGATGCGGTTCATCCGCGAGGTGTCGATCGAGATGCCGCCGCCCGGCGCATTGGTGTGGCCTTCCAGTGAGGAGCCGACGCCGAAGGCGATCACCGGCACGCGGTGCGCCGCACAGGCGCGCACGATCTCCTGCACCTCCGGCGTGGTTTCCGCGAAGACCACGCCGTCCGGCGCCTGGGTCGGGATATAGGTCGTGGTGTGCGCATGCTGGCCGCGGATCGCCTCGCCGGTCTGGAAACGCTCGCCGAACCGCTGCTTGAGGATGCCCAGCACCGCGGCGATGCCTTCCTCGTTGCGCTCGACGGGATTGAGGTCGCTCAAAGCCATGAATTCCTCCGCGAATGGACCAGCGGCCACTCTTGCCATGCAGCTATGGATGATGCCTAAAGCAATTCCAGGAAAAGTGTGAAGCGGTTTTCCGTCCGGAATTGCGCCGGAACAAAGAGAACCTCACCAGCCACGCCCTGTCCAGCGACGATCGAGGAAAACCAGATGACGATGCCCGCGCCGATCATTTCCAAGCCGATGGCGATCGAGAAGGATTGGATCGACTATAACGGCCATCTCAATATGGCCTACTACAACGTGCTGTTCGACCGCTGCTCTGACGAGGCCTTCGAATTGATGGGCATGGGGCCGAACTATGCCAAGGAGCGCCGCCTCACCATCTACACGGCCGAAGTCCATGTCTGCTATGTGCAGGAGCTGCATCTCGACCATAAGGTGAAGGTCTCGTTCCAGATCATCGACCATGACGAGAAGCGGCTCAGGGTCTACCAGGAAATCCGTCATGTCGATGGCTGGCTCGCCGCAACGTCCGAATCGCTGTCGCTGCATGTCGACATGGCCGGACCGAAGGTCGCTCCCTTCCCGGCCGATGTGATGGCGCAGGTTGAAGCCATGCGCGCCGCCCACGCCGCGCTGCCGATGCCGGAGCGCGCCGGGCGCTCGATCGGCATCAAACGCAAGAGCGCTTGAAAACCCGCGCGCCCGCGTTAACCTTACCAAGGTTTTAACGTGAACAAGTCACTTGAGTCCGTTGAACGACTCAGTGGCGCGTTCGAAAACCGCCATACCGGGTTATGCGCGGGCGGCAGGCGGAATGCGGTGCGAGGACAGTGCATGAAAACCGACATCAAGGTCGAAGTGGAGCGGTTGGCGGCCGATCCACGCATCACCGACTATGATTTCTGGCGATCGCTGAAGAACGTCAACAACGAGATCTTTCACATCGCCAACAACAACGAGCCTATCCCCTTCGACATGATCCGCTGGCGCGCGATTCTCAAGCAGGCGCGCATGAAGCGGGGGCATGCATAAGCAATTCCAGGAAAAGTGCGCAGCGGTTTTCCGTCCGGGATTGCGCAAAAACAATGCCGAGCCCTCAGCGCTCCCTTAAACCGCCAAGCGGCGAGCGCGACTCCACCGGCGACGACTGGATGATGGCGGTGTTGGTCATCGCATAGGGAATGATCCTGTCGATCACCCGTTCCAGTTCGGCCACCGAGCCGACATGCGCCAGCGCGATGAAGCAATCTTCACCGGTCACCCGGTCGCATTGCGAAATTTCCGGCAGGTCGCGGATGATCCCGGCCACGACGGCAAGCTGCCCGGGCACCGGCCTGATCCGCAGCCATGCCGACAGCTTCAGGCCGAGCGCCGCCGGATCGATCCTCACCGTATAGGCCTCGATCACGCCGTTCTCCTGCAGCTTGCGGATGCGTTCGGCCACGCTCGGCGCCGACAGCCCGACGGCGCGCGCCAGTTCCGCCGTGCTGGTGCGCGCATCCTTTTCCAGCAGCCGCAGGATCTTCAGGTCGGCGGCATCCAGATCTGCATTTTCATTTCGAAGGCGTTTCAAAGGAATTATCTTTCTTCAGAAAGTTGAGGGCCTTCGAAGCCGTCAATCGCCCATATAAATCGCCGAATTCGCCTGCGATAATGATCCCATGAATTCCGAAGCGCAAGCCCGCACAACAGACCAGGCCGCTGGCGACACCGACGCTGCGCGCCCTGCCCTCGCCGGACTGGCCAAGGCGCTGCCGCCGCATGTCTGGTTCTGCGTCAGCGCGATTTTCCACTATCTCGGGCCGGCCTTCGCCGTGCTGCTGTTCGCTCAGGTCGGCGTGCTCGGCATGGCCTGGCTGCGCATCGCCACGGCCGCGCTCATCTTCGCGCCGCTCACCAGGCCATGGACGGTCTTCGCCCGCGCCGACCGCTCGGCCCGCCTGCTTCTGTTGGGCTTCGGCGCCTGTCTGGCGGTGATGAACTGCGCGTTCTATCTGGCCCTCGACCGGCTGCCGATCTCGCTGGTCGCCGCGATCGAATTCGTCGGGACCATCGGCGTCGCGCTCGTCGGCCTTAGAAGCCGGCGCAACGTCGCAGCGCTGGCCATCGCCGTCGCCGGCACCTTGCTGCTGATCGACATCAAATGGTCCAGCGATCCGATCGGTCTGTTCTGGGCTTTTTTGAACGGTGCCTTGTTCGTCGGCTACATCGTGCTCGGCCACCGCATCGCCCAGACCGGCATCGGCATTGCCGGCCTCGGCACCGCCATGGCGATCGCCTTCCTCGTCGTGCTGCCTATCGGCTTCGGCGAAGCATTGCCGGCCTTCTTGTCGCCCCAGCTTTTGATCGCCGCCGTCGGCGTCGGCATCTGCTCCTCGGTCATTCCCTACATCTGCGACCAGCTCGCCATGGCGCGGCTGCCGCGCGCCAGCTTCGCGCTGATGCTCTCGCTCTTGCCGCTTACCGCGACGCTGATCGGCGTCATCGTCCTGCAGCAGATACCGAGCCTAACGGACGCCCTTGGCATTGCGCTAGTGATCGCCGGTGTCGCTTTACACAAGCCGGCGCAGGAGTGATCCGCCAACGTTGCGTTGAGGTGTGTTGAGATTCAGGTCAGGCCAGTTTCTCTTTTAGAAACGCGACTGTCCGCCCCCAGGCGAGATCGGCCGCCTTCTTGTCATAGCGGGCGGCCGAGGTGTCGTTGTTGAAGGCGTGGTTGACGCCGTCATAGACATAGACAGTGTATTCGACATGCGCGGCGTCGAGCGCCTCCTTGTAGGCATCGATGCCGGCGTCGATGCGCTCGTCCAGCCCGGCATAGTGCAGAAGCAATGCGGCCTTGATCTTCGGCACGTCCTCGGCTTTCGGCTGCATGCCGTAATAGGCAACGCCGGCGCTGAGGTCCGGCGCATTGACGGCGAGCGTGTTCACAGTGCCGCCGCCCCAGCAGAAGCCGACCGCGCCGACCTTGCCGTTGCCGTCTTGGTAAGCCTTGAGGTACGCGACTGTGGCGACGCCGTCGGCCGCGACTTGGCTGGCGTCGAGCTTGGCGAATAGGTCGCGCGCCTTGTCCTCGTCGGCGGGCGTGCCGCCGAGCGGCGACAGGAAATCGGGCGCCAGCGCGACAAAACCTTCCAGCGCCACGCGCCGCGCGACATCGCGGATATGCGGGTTGAGCCCCCGGTTCTCATGGACGACGATGACGGTTCCCGCCTTGCCGGATTGACCTGCCGGCTTGACCAGATAGCCCTTCATCTCTCCGCCGCTGCCGGGATAGGTGATGTCCCCGCCTTTCACGCGCGGGTCGTCCTCGGCGACGACCGCCGCCTTGGCCGAATTCGCCGCCAGCATCGGCGCGATCGCCGCGGCCGCCGCGCCCGATCCGGCGAGCCTGGTCAGCTGCTCCATGAAGCGCCGCCGGTCGAGGGTAAGATGCGTGTATTGGTCATAGGCATCGATCATCGCCTGGGTGATGGCGGGCTTGGCGACAGGTTCGGTCATGGTTCTCCCTCGAGGTCCGGCTAGGTTGATGCGCAAGATAGGGTTGAAGTACGCATGGTCCAGTCACGGGCTGATTGTACTGAGAATATCGATATTATTCTCACTTTTGCATTACCGTACACATTCCGGAAACCATGCTCCCAGCCACGCAGGGCTCGCACGGATGCAATTAACCACCCATTATAGGTTGCACCACAGGTTGTAGGCCGAATTTATCGGTATCCGCGTTGGGGGCGGCTGCCTTTTATCGCCTGTGTCAAACCCCTCGCCTGCATATGGCAAATCGGACGTTCGCGCTGACGAATGCCGGGCGATGGGGTGACGAGGCAGGAAGGGCCGGCACCTCCGAGATCGAAGAGGCACCTGGCCATGATGCGCGTCATCTCCTGCGTGACAGTCGAGCACAATCTCTGGCTTGTGCTTGTCGCGGCGCTGGTCTGCAGCGCCGGGTCCTGGGCGACGATCAGGCTTTTCCATCGCGCCCATGAAGCCAGCGGCCTGCAGCAGATCGGCTGGCATTTCCTCACCGCCGTCTGTGCGGGGTCGTCGATCTGGTGCACGCATTTCGTCGCCATGCTGGCCTATGATCCGGGCGCGCCGATCGCCTTCGACCCGGTGCTGACGATCGCGTCGCTGTTCATCGCCATGGCGGGCACAGCCGCCGGTTTCATCGCCGCGACGGGCCATGCCCCTCGCATTGCCCCAATCGTCGGCGGCATCATTGTCGGCCTGGCGATCTCCGGCATGCACTATACCGGCATGGCCGCTTATCACGTCGACGGCCTGGTCGAATGGAACATGACCTACCTGACAGCATCCATCGTGCTGTCCGTTGTCTTTTCCTGTCTGGCGATCAACGTTGCCCTCAACAGCCGGATAGCTGGGCACAAATATTGGGCCGCTACGATCCTGGTCGCGGCCATCGTCAGTCTTCACTTCACCGCCATGGCTGCGCTGCAGGTAACGCCGCTGGCGCTGCACGGCAACCATACCGATCCCGCGGCCCTGCCGGCCATGGCGCTCGGCGTCGCCGTGGCCGGGCTGATTGTCATCGGCACCGGGCTCGCCAGCTATCTGATCGATGACCGCACGCGCTCCGAAACCTTCGAGCGCCTGCATCGCCTGGCGATGAACGACGCTCTCACCGGCCTGCCGAACCGGGCCAACTTCAACGATTATCTCGACCGCGAAATCGATCGCGCCAGCGAACTCGGCTGCAAGGTGGCGCTCGTCGGCATCGACCTCGACCGGTTCAAGGAGATCAACGACATCTGGGGCCACGGCGCCGGCGACATGACGCTGAAGACGCTCGCCGGGCGGATGAGTGCGCTCCTCCAGGAAGGCGAGTTCATCGCGCGGCTCGGCGGCGACGAGTTTGCCGGCGTCAAGCGCATGAAGGGGCAGTCGGATCTCCTGGACTTCATCTCCCGTCTTGAGGCGGCGCTGATGGCGCCGGTCAGAATCGCCGAGGTCGAAACGGCGACCGGCGCCAGCCTTGGCGTCGCCATCTATCCCAACGACGCACCGAACCGCGAAACGCTGGTCAATAACGCCGACCTGGCGATGTACCGGGCCAAGGCCAATGTGACGCAGAGCGTGTGCTTCTATGAGCAGGCCATGGACGAGGCTGTCCGCGCCAACCGCACTTTGGCCAACGACTTGCGCGATGCCGTCGAGAATGGCCAGCTTGACCTGCATTATCAGGTGCAGACGTCCGTCTCGACCGGCGACATCCGCGGTTATGAGGCGCTGCTGCGCTGGAAGCATCCGACGCGCGGCAATATCCCTCCGGTCGAGTTCATTCCGCTCGCCGAGGAAAACGGCCTCATCCTGCCGCTCGGCGAATGGGTTCTGCGCACCGCCTGCGCCAAGGCCGCGTCGTGGGACAACCCCTACAAGGTCGCGGTCAATCTCTCGCCGGTCCAGTTCGCTCATGCCGACCTGCCGAAGCTCATCCACGAGATACTGCTCGAAACCGGCCTCAAGCCGAGCCGGCTCGAGCTGGAGATCACCGAATCCACCATCATCGCCGACAAGATCCGCACCTTGAACATCCTGCGGCGGATCAAGGCGCTGGGCGTCACCATCGCCATCGATGATTTCGGCACCGGCTATTCCTCGCTGGAAACGCTGCGCGCCTTTCCCTTCGACAAGATCAAGCTCGATCGCTCCTTCATGTCCGAAGTCGAAACCAGCCCGCAGGCCAAGGCTATCATCCGCGCCGTGCTGGCGCTCGGCCAGAGCCTGCATATCCCGGTGCTCGCCGAAGGCGTCGAGACGCACAGCCAATTGTCGATCCTGCGCGCCGAAGGCTGCAACGAGGCGCAAGGCTTCCTTCTCGGCCGCCCGGCGCCCTTCGGCGAGATCTTCGTCTTAACCCACTGCGACGAGATCGGGACAAGCGCAGCGTCACTTGCAGTGCCCGCGCAGGCCGTCGCGTAGGCGATAGCACGCCAAGCTTCAGGTCAGGCCGGCGTCACTGAACCTACTTAGGCAGGGTGTAGGCCATCACGTAGTCGCCGGGCTTGGTGCCGACCGAGCCGTGGCCGCCGGCGACGATGACCACGAATTGGCGGCCGTCGGCGACCGTGTAGGTCATCGGCGTCGACTGCCCGCCGGCCGGCAGCCTCGCCTGCCAGAGCTGTCGGCCGGTGGTGAGATCGTAGGCGCGCAGATAGTCGTCGACCGCGGCCCCCAGGAAGGCGACGCCGCCAGCGGTGATCATCGGCCCGCCGATGCCCGGAACGCCGACCTTGAACGGCAGCGGCAGCGGCGTCATATCGTAGACAGTGCCGTTGCGATGCTTGTAGGCGATCTGGCCGGTCCTGAGGTCGACGCCGGCCACATAGCCCCATGGCGGCGCCTGGCAGGGAATGCCGAGCGGCGACAGGAACGGTCCCATCACCACGGCGTAAGACGCGCCCTCGTTGCGATTGAGCCCCTGCTCACTGCCTTTGGTGTTGTCGCCCGGCGGCGGCACGTCAGCACGCGGAATGAGCTTCGAGGTGAAGGCGAGATAGGTCGGCATGCCGAACATCACCTGCCGCACCGGGTCGACGGCGACGCCGCCCCAGTTGAAGACACCGAAATTGCCGGGATAGATCAGCGAGCCCTGCAGCGAAGGCGGCGTGTAGCGCCCCTCGTAGCGCAATTTCTTGAGCGCGATCCGACAGGCCAGCTGATCGAACATGGTGACGCCCCACATGTCGGCGCCGGTCAGCGGCTTGGGATTGAACGAAAGCCCCGATTCCGGCTGCGTCGGCGATGTATGGTCGCCTTCGATCGCGCCGCCCGGCGCCGGCACTTCCTTAACCGGAATGATCGGGTCGCCTGTGCGCCGGTCGAGCACATAGAGGTCGCCCTGCTTGGTCGGCCCGACCAGCGCCGGCACCATCGCACCGCCGGCCGAGGTGATGTCGATGAGCGTCGGCTGCGCCGGCACGTCCATGTCCCACAGGTCGTGATGCACGGTCTGGCGCACCCAGCGCAATTGCCCGGTGTTGAGGTCGAGCGCCGTGATCGAGGACGAGAATTTCTCGACATTGGCGCTGCGGCCCATGCCGAGCTGGTCCGGCGTCTGGTTGCCGAGCGGCACGTAGAGCAACCCAAGCTTCTCGTCGGCGCTCGCCGTCGACCACATGTTGGGGGAGTTGTTTGTGTATTTTTGTCCCGCCGGCAGCGGCGCCGTCTGGTCCGGATTGCCGGAATCCCAGTTCCACAGCAAAGCGCCGGTGCCGGCGTCATAAGCGCGGATGACGCCCGACGGCTCTTCGGTCGAATAATTGTCGTTGACCGCGCCGCCGACGATGATCTTCCCGGCGACGATCAGCGGCGCCGAGGTCGAATAGTAATAGCCCGACTTCGGATACGGCATGTCGGCAAGCAGGTTCAGCGTCCCGCCTTCGGCGAAGGACGGACACACCTGGCCGTTGGCGGCGTCGAGCGCGATCAGCCGCGCGTCGGACGTCGGCAGATAGATGCGCGCGGCGCAGGGCTGTCCGGCCGCGATCTTGGCGTCTGCATAGTAGGATACGCCACGACAGGTCTGGTGCTGGCGATTGGGGTCCAGCTTGATCTTGGGATCGTAGCGCCATTTCTCCTTGCCGGTCGCAGCATCGACGGCGATGGCGAAATTATGCGGCGTGCAGATGAACAGCGCATCACCGATTTTCAGCGGCGTCACCTGATAGGTCGTCTCGCCGATATCGTCGGGACCTTTCACGTCGCCGGTGCGATAGGTCCAGGCCGGCTGCAGCCGGGCGACATTGTCCGACGTGATCTGGTCGAGCGGCGAATAGCGCTGGCCAAACGGCGTGCGGCCGTAGAAGTGCCATTCGCCGGCCGGCATGTCGCCGCCAAGATTGGCCGTCGGCGTTGCCTTGTCCGGGCTGAGGCTGCCGCCGATGTCCTTGGGGTCGGCGGTCATCGAGTAGCCCGCCACGGCAAGCGAGGCGAGCACGGCCAGAATGAGCGGCGCCCGTCCGTCCGGGCCCGTGAAACTCCGTCTTGCCCATGGGGTCAGCAGCCACAGCGCGATGAGGACGATGATGCCGCCGCGCGGACCGAGCTGCCACCAGTCGAAACCGATCTCCCAGACAGCCCAGCACAGCGTGGCGATCACGAACGCCGCGTAGAGCCAGAGCGATGTCGACCTGCGCCTGAAGAGCAGCCAAGCGGTGATCAAGAAGACCAGGCCGGCGATGGCGTAGTACCAGCTGCCGCCCAGCGAGACCAACCAGATGCCGCCGCCGCCGAGTACCAGGCCGATGAGGAAGAGGACGAGGGAGGTGATCGTGACAGCCAAGATGATACTCCTTCGACTGTTGCGCGCCTGCGATGGCTCTCGAGGAGACGGCATGCCGTCCCTGCCCTGCCGGCACCTTTCCCCCGCCGGCCGCGCCTGTCAAGCGAACCGGAGCGGTGCAAAAATGGAACAAAACGTAGACACTTCTGGCCTTTCGCTGCCGAATCACTACATTCGGGGGCGATGTCCGGCTTTTCGGAAGACATGCCCTTCTTTGACGAACCGAATGCGCGGCCCGCGGCCCCGTCCGGCATTGCCGCGCGCGCCATGGCGGCCCGCAGCGCGCAGAACCGCGCGGCCGACTACCTCAACGGCCTCAATCCCGAGCAGCGGCTCGCTGTCGAAACAACTGAGGGTCCGGTCCTGGTGCTGGCCGGCGCCGGCACCGGCAAGACGCGCGTCTTGACCACGCGCATCGCCCACATCCTGGCCACCGGAAGGGCCTACCCCTCGCAGATCCTCGCCGTCACCTTCACCAACAAGGCCGCGCGCGAGATGAAGCAGCGCATCGGCATCCTGATCGGCAACGAGAATGTCGAGGGCATGCCCTGGCTCGGCACCTTCCATTCGATCGGCGTCAAGCTGCTCCGCCGTCACGCCGAGCTTGCCGGGCTGAAATCCGATTTCACCATCCTCGACACCGACGATGTGGTGCGGCTGATCAAGCAGCTGATCCAGGCCGAAGGGCTCGACGACAAGCGCTGGCCGGCCAAGCAGTTCGCGCAGATGATCGACAACTGGAAGAACAAGGGCCTCGGGCCCGATGAGATTCCGGAAGGCGACGCCCGCAGCTTCGGCAACGGCAAGGGCCGTCAGCTCTACAAGGCCTATCAGGAACGGCTGCAGACGCTGAATACCTGCGACTTCGGCGATCTGCTCTATCACCCGATCCGCATCTTCCGCGCCTATCCGGACGTGCTGAAGGACTATCACCGCAAGTTCAAATACATCCTGGTCGACGAGTATCAGGACACCAACACCGCGCAGTACATGTGGCTGCGGCTGCTGGCGCAGCGGCCGCAATCCTCCCCCCCTGAGGGGGAGGTGCCCGCGGAGCGGGCGGAGGGGGTCGCCTCAGAAGGCACCGCCCAGTCGTCGACCTTCAGGGCGTCGAGCACTGCCGCGAGGACCCCACCCGACCGGGCTTCGCTCGGCCACCCTCCCCTCAAGGGGGAGGGAAATCGCCGCCCGGCCACCGTAAACATCTGCTGCGTCGGCGACGACGACCAGTCGATCTATGGCTGGCGCGGCGCCGAGGTCGACAACATCCTGCGCTTCGACAAGGATTTCCCGGGCGCCACCATCATACGGCTGGAGCGCAACTATCGCTCCACCGCGCATATCCTGGGTGCCGCCTCGCATCTGATCGCCCACAATGAGGGCCGCTTCGGCAAGACGCTGTTCACCGACCGCGACGACCCCGAGGACGACAAGGTGCATGTCCATGCCGCCTGGGACTCCGAGGAAGAAGCGCGCGCCGTTGGCGAGGCGATCGAGGCCTATCAGCGGCAGAAGCACAATCTGAACGACATGGCGATTCTCGTCCGCGCGTCCTTCCAGATGCGCGCCTTCGAAGACCGCTTCATCACGCTCGGCCTCAACTATCGCGTCATCGGCGGCCCGCGCTTCTACGAGCGGCTGGAAATCCGCGATGCGCTCGCCTTCTTCCGCGTCGTCGCCAACGGCGGCGACGACCTCGCCTTCGAGCGCATCGTCAATGTGCCGAAGCGAGGGCTGGGCGAAGCCACCATCCGCCAGATCCACGACACGGCGCGCGCGCTGCGCATCCCTATGCTGGAAGCCGCCGGCAACCTCGCCGAAAGCGACGAGCTGAAGCCGAAGCCGCGCGCGGCGCTGCGCGAGGTCGCGGCCAATTTCGAGCGCTGGCAGAAGGCGCTGGAGACCACGCCGCACACCGAGCTCGCCGAGACCATCCTCGAGGAAGGCGGCTACACCGACATGTGGAAGAACGACCGTTCGGCGGAAGCGCCCGGACGGCTGGAAAACCTCAAGGAGCTGATCCGCTCCATGGAGGAGTATGAATCGCTGCGTTCCTTCCTCGAGCATGTCGCTTTGGTCATGGAGGCCGAGCAGGGCGAGTCGCTCGATGCGGTCTCGATCATGACGCTGCATTCGGCCAAGGGCCTCGAATTCGAGACCGTCTTCCTGCCCGGCTGGGAGGAAGGTCTTTTCCCCCACCAGCGCGCGCTGGATGAAGGCGGACGCTCCGGACTGGAGGAAGAGCGCCGGCTTGCCTATGTCGGCCTGACGCGCGCCAAGAGGAACCTGCACATCTGGTTCGTCTCCAACCGCCTCATCCATGGCCTGTGGCAATCGACGATCCCGTCGCGCTTCCTCGACGAACTGCCAGAAACCCATGTCGACGTCGCCGACAGCGGCAATTCCTATGGCGGCTACGGCAATCCCTATGGCGGCGGCGCGTTCGCCACAGGCCGCGGCGGCGGCCGGCAAAACCCCTATGGCGCGTCGCGCTTCGACAATATCGGCGCCAAGGACCAAGGCAGCTTCTCCAATACCTATGCCACGCCCGGCTGGCAGCGCGCGCAGGCCAACCGCACCGAAGCGACCGACCGCAACTGGGGCACCCGCTCCGGTCACCAGGTCGAGCGCATCGGCTATGGCGAGACCGATAGCGGCTACGGCGCCGGCCGCACCAGCGTGAAAGGCCGCACCATCGAGGGCGAACTGGTCGCCAAATCCGTCGCCGACACGCCGTCCGCCTTCAGCGTCGGCGACCGCGTGTTCCACCAGAAATTCGGCAACGGCAACATCGCGGCAATAGACGGCAACAAGCTGACCATCGACTTCGACAAGGCCGGCCAGAAGCGCGTGCTGGACGGTTTCGTCACCAGCGTCTGAGAGCAGTCGCCGTCAGCGAACCGCGGCCCCTCACCGATAGCGCGCCTGGTTCCATTTGTGGCCGAGCAGCGACAGGATGATGATCAGCCCGTTGAAGAACTGGACATAGAAGCCGCTCAGCCCCGCCGCCACGACTCCGGTCTGGATGAACGACACGGTCACCGCGCCGATCGCGCCGCCGACCACGGTGCCGATGCCGCCCCAGGTCGGCGTGCCGCCGACGAACACCGACGCCAGCACCGGCAGGAGATAGCCGTCGCCCGCCGTCGGCCACCAGGTGAAGTTGATCATCACGGAGAAGGTGCCGGCGATCGCGGCGCCGATGCCGACGAAGACGAACACTTTCACCCGCACAAGCTTGACGTCGATGCCCATCTGCTTGGCGCTGTCCGGATTGTCGCCGACCACCTTGACCTGCGCGCCGAAGCGGTGGCGGTTGTAGAGCAGCGCCGAGAAGATGACGAAGGCGATGGCCCAGAAGATCTGCACCGGGATGCCCCAGATCTGGCTGGAGAAGATCGCGTAAGCCGAGCTGTCGGCAAGGCTGGTCAGCGCCGTCGACTTGCCCTCGTTGATGATCTGGATCAGCCCGCGCAGCAGGAAATTCATGCCGAGCGTGGCGATCAGCGACGACAGGCCGCCATAGACCACCAGCGAGCCGACGAGGAAACCGAGCAGCGTGCCGGTGACGAGAGCCGCCGCGATGCCGAGGAACGGATCGTAGCCGGCCTGCACGACCAGCGCGAAAACCCAGGAAGCAAAACCCATCGTCGCCGGGAACGACAGGTCGATCTCGCCGCAGGTGACGACGAAGACCAGCGGCACCACCACGAACAGCGCCACGGGAAGCGTGGTGAGCACGGAGCTGTAGAGATACCAGGTGGTGAAGACGGTCGGATTGGCGATCATGAACACCGCCATCATAACGATGAACACGGCGAGCGTGCCAAGCGAGGCGCGGTTGTCGAGAATGAAGCCGCGCAGCCAGTTGTCGGAGGGATGGCGCCATTCCTTGGCCGCCTGGCCGCTTGCCCTTCCGAGTGGAGTTTGCAGATCGGGTTCCATGGCTTTGCTCATCACGCTCTCTGCTCCGCTCCGCCAGTCTCGTGCAGCCCCGGCAGGCCGCCAGGGTGTGCTACGTCTTCCATGAAGTTGATGAGGTCCTCTGCCGACTTGACCTCGCTGCGGTCGGCGGTCAGCGCCACCTTGCCGCGGTCGAGCACCACGAAACGGTCGGCGATGTCGAAGACATGGTGGATGTTGTGGCCGATGAACAGGATCGAGCGGCCGCTCGCCCGCACTTGGCGCACGAAATGGAACACCTTGGCGGTTTCGGTCAGCGACAGCGCTGTCGTCGGCTCGTCGAGGATGATCAGCTCCGCCTGCTTGTAGATGGCGCGCGCGATCGCCACGCCCTGGCGTTCGCCGCCCGAAAGCTGGCCGACGATCGAGTGCGGCGTGAACACTTTCGAGGTGAAGCCGATCTCGCGCATCAGCCGGCTCGCCTCCTCGATCTCTTTGTTGACCTTGAGCCAGCCGAGGAAGCCGGTGAGCTCGCGGCCCATGAAGATGTTGCGCACGATCGTCTGCTGCACGGCAAGAGCCCGGTCCTGGAACACCGTCTCGATGCCGGCGTCGCGCGAGCGCGCGGCGCTCCATCCGGTGACCGGCTTGCCGCGCACCAGGATCTCGCCGCTGGTCGGCTTGACCACGCCGGACAGGATCTTGATCAGCGTCGACTTGCCGGCGCCGTTGTCGCCGATCAGGCCGACCACCTCGCCGCGATCGACGCTGAGATTGACCCCGCCCAGCGCATAGACCTGGCCATAGGATTTCTTGATGTCGCGCAATTCGATGATGCGTTCGGCCATGGCAATCCTCGCTCGAGTGTCGCTTGCCGGCCTTTCGCCGGCGGTCCAGCCGGCCGGGTCGAGCCCGGCCGGCTGCCTGGGAGGTCAGCGCAGCGCCTGCTTGGCGAGCTCTGAGACGACCTGGTAATTCTCCGGCGTGACGAAGCCGGCGCCGGTGTCGACATTCATCGGCGCCAGCCCGAGCACCACCTGCTGGCAGAGGCTGAGGATCGGCAGGTAGCCCTGCAGGAACGGCTGCTGGTCGGCCGTGAGCTGCACCCAGCCGCCCTTGAAGCCTTCGACGATCTGCGGGCTGGTGTCGAAGCCGAAGTTGAAGATGTCGCCGGGCTTGCGTCCCGCCGCCTGCATGTAGGTGGCGACGTTGCCGAGCATCTGTCCGCCCGGGTAGCCGACCGCCTTGACGTCGGGATGGTTGAGCAGCGCCGCGGTGATCACCGGAATGGCGAGGTTGGGATCGGAAGCCCACTCGCCGCTCGGCGGTGAGGAAAGCTGGATCACCTCGACGCCCGCGTCCTTCAAGGCCGCGACCGTGCCGCGCTCGCGGGCACCGCGGTTCTCGTTCTCGAACGGGCCGATCATGATCGCCTTGTCGCCGGCCTTGAGCTTGCCGAGCTTGAACGCCTCGGCGCCGAGCGCGCGACCCTGCTGCTCCTGCTGCGCGCCGACATAGCCGCCGCCGAACGCCGCGACCACCTTCGGCACCGGCACGTTCTGGTACATCATCTGGATGCCGTCCTTATGCGCCTGCGCGGCCAGCGGCATGATCGCCGCGTCGCCCGGATGGCCCATCATGGCGATGCCCTGCGGCTTGACGGCGACCGCTTCGCGCAATTGCTGCACCATCTTCTCGACGTCCCACTGGGAGAAGATATAGTCGACCTTCGGCCCGAGATCGGCCGCCGCCTGCTTGGCGCCATTGTAGACGATGGTGCCGAAGGCGTCGCCCTCGGCGCCGCCGACGAAGAAGCGGATGTGGACGTCCTTGCACCATTGGGCGTCGAGCGCCTGCGCCGGCAAGGTGGAGATCGAGGCGCAGAGCGCCGTGGCAGCCGCCACGACGGTCGAGCGCAGAACAGTCCTTCTGGTCGTGATGCTCATGCACGTTCCTCCCTTTTGACCCCTCGCAACGGAGGGTTTTCGAATTGATCTGTGTCCTCGATCGGCCGGCTCCTCCTGCCGGCCGGTTCCTCACATCGGGTTCGGCAGGTAGCTGGCGCCTCCCCTGCACTGCTTCAGATAATCCAGCGCCCGCTTTTGCCCGGTGATCTCGAGGTCGCCGCGATAGACCGGGTCGTGCCAGCCTTCGATGTCGATGGCGCCGTGATAGCCGGCCAGCCGCAATTCGCCGATCACGCGCGTCCAGTCGCTGTCGCCGAAGCCCGGTGTGCGCATCTGCACGAATGGCAGGCGACCGAACACGCCGTGCTCGCGGATCACGTCCCAGCGCACCGTCGCGTCCTTGCCGTGAACATGGAAGATGCGCGGCGCCCATTTGCGGATCTGCGGGATCGGGTCGATCAGATAGACGAGCTGGTGGCAGGGCTCCCATTCCAGCCCGAGATTGTCGTTCGGCAACTCGTTGAACATCAGCTCCCAGGCATCGGGATTGTGGGCTATGTTCCAGTCGCCGCTCGCCCAGTTGCCGTCCATGGCGCAATTCTCGAAGGCGATGCGCACGCCGTTGTCGGCGGCGCGCTTGGCGAGCGCGCCCCAGACCTCGCGGAAGCGCGGCAGGCTGTCGGTCAGCGGCTTGCCGCGCAGGCGGCCGGTGAAGCCGCTGACAATCGAAGCGCCGAACAGATGCGCATGGTCGATGACGGTCTCCCAGGCCGCGAGCACACCGCGATCGACATCGCCGCTTTCCAGCGGATTGCCGAACACGCCGATCGACGACACGGTGACGTCGGCATCGCCGATCGCCTCGCGGATTTCGCCGGCGAGCCGCAGCAGATCCTTGCCGCCCAGCGTCTGCCAGAAGAAGGGCTGGATGCTCTCGAAGCCAAGCGGCAGGATCTGCCTGACGTAGGCCGCCGGGTCGTCGAGATTGGCCCGCACCATGGTGCCGATCCTGATGTCGAGAAGCGGATTTGGCATCATTGTGCTTCCTTGGCGATTGCTACGCGCCGTCCGGTCTCCGCGCTTTCGATGGCGCCGAAGACCATGGCCAGGCTTTTGATGTTGTCGGCGCCGCGCGTCTCCGGCTCGGTCCCGGTCTCGATCGCGCGCATGAAGTCCTGGATGATGCCGCGATGGCCGCCGACCCGGTCGGCGGGATCGAGCGGCGGCACTTCGATCGGCCCGGTCTTGTCGATCAGGCCTTCGCGGCCCGGCGCGACCACCTCCGCCTTCAGCGCGTCATGACCATCCCAGATGAGGCTGCCGCGCTCGGCGACGATCCGCCATGCGCTTTCCCAACTGGTGCGGAAGCCGTCGGCGCACCAGGAACCGGCATAGGTGAAGACCTTGCCGCCGCCGAAATCGAAAACGGCGCTGGCCGACGATCCCTGACGGTACCACGAGTTGGCCGGTTCCCATTCCTGGCAATAGACGCTGGCCGGCTCGCCGCCGACCATGTAGCGGGCGGCATCGAATGTGTGGATCGCCATGTCGAGCAGCAGGACATGCGCCATCTCCTCGCGAAAGCCGCCGAAATGCGGCGCGACGAAGAAGTCGGCATGGATGCTGGTCGCGGCGCCGATGGCGCCGGAGTCGAGGAAGCGCCTGATGCGCCTGACGTTGGCGACATAGCGGCGGTTCTGGACGACGGCATGGATGCGGCCGGCGCGGCGCGCCGCTTCGACGATGGCGCGCGCGTTCTCAGGACTGTCGGCCAGCGGCTTCTCGGTCAGCAGGTGGCAATTGTGGGCGAAGGCTGAAAGCGCCACCTCGCGGCGCGCCGCCGGGACCACGACATCGAACACGGCGTCGGGCCTGGTCTGGTCGAGAGCGGCATCGAGGCTGGTGCCGATGATAGCGTCGGCGAGCTCGTATTCGCGCGCCCTCGCCTGCGCCCGCTCGGCATCGAGGTCGACAAGGCCGGCAATCTCCAGCCCATCGATCTGCCTTACGGCATCGAGCCAGTGCTTGCTCATGGCTCCGCACCCGACCAGGACGACCTTCATCATCCAGCGCTCCTCCCGTCGGCCCCCTCCAGACCGAATGTCACGGCATCCACGGCAGGACCGTAAACGTTTTTCCGTAAACGTTTACGACAACACACCCGATGGCGTAGAATGTCAATCACCCGCTCGCGAAAATCGTCATCAAATGCCTTGGCCTGAGTAGCGGCCGGTGCTAGCGAAGACAGGGGGAGAACCGGCCTTGGCGTCCAGCATCCACGATCTCGCGCGTCACCTGAACATCTCGATCGGCACCGTATCGCGTGCGCTGAACGGCCGTGCCGACGTCAACGCCGAGACGCGCCAGCGCGTGCTCGACGCGGCCAGGAAGCTGAACTATTCGCCCAACCAGTCCGGCCGCAGCCTGCGGCAGGGCGCCACCCGTTCGATCGCCTTCATGCTGCAGCCGCATCCCGGCGACCAGCAATATGGCGAGCCCTTCTTCATCCCGTTCCTGACCGGCTTGCAGGAGAGGCTCGCCGAAAGCGACCTCGACCTGATCGTGGTGATGGGCGCGCCGGGCGACTACCAGCAGGAGCGCCTGCGCCGCGTCGTCGAGACGCGCCGGGCCGACGCGGTCGTGCTGGCCTGGACGCGACGCGAGGACGAGCGCATCGACTATCTCACCGAAGCGGGCTTCCCCTTCGCCACGCTCGGCCGCAGCCGCTCGGGCGGCAAGTCCTACCCTTCCCTCGATCTCGATTTCGAGAAGGCAGGCGCCGACGCGGTCGACCGCTTGGTCTCGCGCGGCCACCGCCGCATCGCCGCCATCCGGCCGTCGCTCGATCTCAATTTCGGCCACCTGTTCATGACCGGCTACCGCAAGGCGCTGCGCCGGCATGGCATCGAGGTCGACCCCGGACTGATCGCGGAAGGCTTCATCAACGAGGCGGGCGGCTACCAGGTGACGCCGCGCGTGATGCTCTCCAAGGACAGGCCGACGGCCATCATCTTCAACAATGACGCCATGGCGCTCGGCGGCTGCAAGGCGCTGGCCGAGATGGGCATCAGGCCCGGCCACGATATCGCGGTGATCGTCATCGTCGACACCCCGCTCTGCCGCTATTTCTCGCCGGCGCTGACTGGCTTCCGCCCGGCGCTGGAGCCGATGGGTCGCCGGCTGGCCGAGATGCTGCTGGCCTCGCTCCCGGCCCATGCCGGTCCAGATGGGCCGCGGATCATGCGCGAAGTCTGGCCGCTGGAGCTGATCGCAAGGGAGAGTGATTGAGCGCGCCTGTCCTTCTCCCCTTGTGGGAGAAGGTGGCCTCGCGAAGCGAGGTCGGATGAGGGGTGCTGGACGGATCGCTGCACTGAAGGACTAAGCACTTATAATCCTTTGATTTTCTTGCGCCTCATTTCTTCCATCACCCCTCATCCGTCTCGGCGCTGACGCGCCGATCCACCTTCTCCCACAAGGGGAGAAGGGGAAGTGCACTCTACCTGTCACGCAACCATCACGTTCAGGTTCTAGACCGCTCGGACGGAGAGGGCCTGGCGGATCATCGGTGCCGGTACCCTCCAGGCTTTGGCCGATCTGCTCGTCAAGAAGGGGATATCCATGAAACATCTGAACCGAACCGTCGCGCTCGGCGCGGCACTTGCCCTGTTCACCGCGCTCACTCCGGCGCTCGCCGACGGCGTCGCCTATGTCAACAAGGGGCTTGTCGGCGTCGGCCGCATTCCGGCCAGCCAGAAGGATAAGTTCGGCGAGACCTTCGGTTCGGGCTCCGGCATGGCGATCGACACCAAGGGCTGGGCGCGTGACGGCGCCGACTACAAGGGTTCGCTCTGGCTGCTGCCGGACCGCGGCTACAATGTCGCCGGCACCACCGACTACCGGCCGCGCCTCAACACCATCTCGGTCGAGCTGACCCCGACCGCTCCGGGCGCCGCACCCGCCGCCGGACAGGAACAGTCGGGCGTCAAGGCGACGCTCGCCGACACCATGCTCTTGACCGACGACAAGGGCGCTGACGTCACCGGCCTCGATCCGCTGAACGGCGTGCGCCCCGCCGCCGGTGACATGCCGATCCTGCCGCAGGCCGACAACGGCAAGCTCGCGCTGGACGACGAGGCGATCGTGCGCCTGCCCGATGGCACCATGTTCATCTCGGACGAATATGGCCCGAACATCTACCGCTTTTCGGCCGACGGCCGCCTGATGTCGGCGACCCAGCCGCCGGCGGCCCTGGTGCCGATGCGGCACGGCAAGCCGAACTTCGCTTCCGACAATCCCGGCCCGGGTGCGGCCGAGCCCGATCCGAAGGATCCCGAGACCGGCCGCCAGAACAACCAGGGCCTCGAAGGCACGTCGATGACGCCGGACGGCAAGTTCCTGATCGCCGTGCTGCAGTCGGCCCCCCGCCAGGATGGCGGCGATTCCGGCTCGACCCGGCAGAACACCCGTGCGCTCGTCTATGACGCGTCCGACCTCGCCCACCTGAAGCTCGCGCACGAATATGTCGTGCCGCTGCCCGTGTTCAAGGACGCCAAGGGCAAGACCAAGGTGGCCGCGCAGAGCGAGATCGTGGCGCTGTCCGACAAGAGCTTCCTGATGCTGGCGCGCGACAGCGGCAACGGCCAGGGCGTCAAGGGTGACGAGGCGCTCTATCGCAAGATCGAGATCGTCGACCTCACCGCCGCGACCGATATCGCCAACGGCCCGTTCGACGCCGCCGACAAGCCGGTCGCGCCGAAGGGCGTGCTCGACCCGTCGGTGACGCCGGCCAAGCTCACCGCGTTCATCGACATCAACGACAAGGGCGAGCTCGGCCGCTTCGGCCTGCACAATGGCGCGCCGAACGACAGGAACAACCTCTCGGAGAAGTGGGAGGCTATGTCGCTGGTCAGCGTGCTCGATCCAAAACTGCCCGACGACTATTTCCTGTTCGTCGCCAACGACAACGATTTTCTCACCCAGGACGGCTTCCAGGTCGGCGCGCCTTACAAGGCCGAGGACGGCGCCGATGTCGACACCACCTTCCTCGTCTATCAGGTCACCCTGCCCGGCCTCTCGGGAACAACTGTCGCCGGCCAGTAAGCGGTGACGGGCGACTGTCCGTCATCGGTCTGATCCCGGAAGGGATGCATCACCATCAGGCCTGCGATAGCATCGCGGGCCTGATTCATTTTCGGTGCCCGCCATGGATGACGAGAAGCCCGCTCGCGGACGCACCCGCGACCTGACCAGCGGCCCCATTCCGCGCACGCTGCTTTTGTTCGCCCTGCCGGTGCTGGGCTCCAACGTGCTGCAGTCGCTCAACGGCTCGATCAACGCGGTCTGGGTCGGCCGTTTCCTCGGCGAGGCGGCGCTGACGGCGACCTCCAACGCCAACCTGGTGCTGTTCCTGATCCTCGGCACGGTGTTCGGCATCGGCATGGCGGCAACCATCCTGGTCGCGCAGTCCGTCGGCGCCCGCGACCTGCCGGAGGCGCGGCGCATCGTCGGCACCAGCGCCACCTTCTTCTTCCTGGTTTCCGTGCTGTTCGCTGTCTGCGGCTGGGTCTGGGTCGACGCCATCCTCACCGGGCTCGGCACGCCGGCGGACGCCTTGCCGCTGGCGCGCGCCTATCTGCGCATCATCTTCGTCGCCGTGCCGATGATGAACCTGTTGTCCTTCGTCATGACGGTGCTGCGCGGCGCCGGCGATTCACGCACGCCGTTCTTTTTCATGGCGTTGGCGGTCGTGCTCGATGTCGTGTTGAACCCGCTCTTGATCCGCGGCATCGGCCCCTTCCCCGAGCTCGGCATCGCCGGCTCGGCCACCTCGACGCTTGTAGGCCAGACGGTCAGCGTGATCGCCATCCTGATCGTGCTCTATGCGCGCAAGCACCCGCTGCGGCTGGCAGGCAGCGATCTCACTTTGCTCAGGCCCGATCCGTCGCTTTTGCGCATCGTCGTCTTCAAGGGCATCCCGATGGGCCTGCAGATGATCGTCATCTCGGCCGCGGCGCTGACCGTGATGGGGATCGTCAACTCCTACGGCTCGCAGGTCGCCGCCGCCTACGGCATCGCGGCGCAGCTCTGGACCTACATCCAGATGCCGGCCTTGGCCATCGGCGCCGCCGTCTCCTCGATGGCGGCGCAGAATGTCGGCGCCGGACGCTGGGACCGCATCGGCAAGGTCGCCGCTTCGGGCGTGGGCTTCAACCTCATGCTTACCGGCGCGCTGGTGGCGCTGATTTTCCTCTTCGACCGCCCGGTGCTCGGCCTTTTCTTGAGCGGCGACAGCACGGCGATCGACATTGCCGCCCACATCAACAAGGTGGCGTCCTGGTCCTTCATCCTGTTCGGCGTCACCATCGTGCTCTTCGCCACGGTGCGCGCCACCGGAGCAGTCATGCCGCCGCTGGTCATCCTGATCATCTCGGTGCTGCTCGTGCGCACCGGCTTTGCCTATTCCATGCGAAGCGTGATCGGCCAGGAGGCGCTGTGGTGGTGTTTCCCGGCAGGCTCGATCGCCTCGCTGGTGCTTGCCGCCGCCTACTATCGCTTCGGCCGCTGGCGGACCATGCATATGATCGAGGGCCGCCCGGCCGCGGGCGAGCCGCCGGACACCGGCCTCGGCGTGCCGCGCCAGCGCGCGCAGCTCCTGCCGGAGACGCCGACCAGCTGACGGCGAGGCCGTCCGCCGATCGAGATCACCGCGCGTAGCGCGCGCCGAACCCCAGCGCCACCAACGAGAAGATCGTGATCATGCCGGCGAAGGCGAGGCTTGCGACGGTCGCATTCGTCCAGCTCGACAGCACGCCGATGCCGATGACCGGCAGCGCATTGCCGCAGAAGCAGCAGACGAAGAAGGCCGAGACCACTTCGGCGCGGCGCCTCGCGGGCGCGATCTGGTTCACCACCTGCAGGCCGCCGCGATAGCCGAGCGCCGCGGCCACGCCGCAGAGCGCGGTGGCCACGATCATGATCGCCATCGAAGCAAAGACCTGTGCCGCGACGACCACCGCCACCGTCGGGATCATCAGGACAAGTGCCGCCAGCATGACGGTGCGGCTGGCAAGACGCGCCGTTGCCAGGATCGTCGCGGCGGTCACCGCCGACAATTCGAAGAACAGCGCGCCGGCTTCAGCGTGATTGGTGACATGCAGCTGCTGCGCCAGAATGCTCGGCGCCAGCGCCGCATAGAAGCCGACGAGAGCCATTGCGCCGAATCCGGTGACCGCGGGCGCGACGAACCGCGCGCGGATGCTGTCGGGAACCGAAAGCCGCGGCCGCATCGGCACGTCGGAAAGCCGTCCCGGCTCGGACACCGTCTCGCGCGTACGCCAGATCAGCAGCGTGACCAGCGCCAGCAGGGCGAGATAGACGGCGAATGTCAGCCTGAGCGGCCAAGGCGCATATTCGGCGAGCAGTCCCGAGACCAGCGCACCGAGGCCGAGACCAACGAAGTTGGTGCTGGTGGCGACGATGGCGGCGCGCGACTTGTCCTCGCTTTCGATCAGCTCGGCAAGCCAGGCCGTGCCGGTCCCCGCGCCGATGCCGATGCCGAGCCCGCTCAGGATGCGGGCGATGT
Organism: Mesorhizobium sp. LEGMi-168a; assembly: GCF_058312955.1. Lineage (NCBI taxonomy): Bacteria > Pseudomonadati > Pseudomonadota > Alphaproteobacteria > Hyphomicrobiales > Phyllobacteriaceae > Mesorhizobium > Mesorhizobium sp. LEGMi-168a. The sequence goes on along the minus strand of NZ_JBZEGV010000012.1, from coordinate 87,851 downwards.
CGAGCCACGCCAGGTTTTCGGCGAAGAGGAAAAACAGCGCGCTGACCACGGCGACGGCCATCGCCGTCATTGCCGCCGGACGGCGGCCGATGACGTCCGACAATCGGCCGAAGAACAGCAGCGCCGCCAGGTTGCCGACCACATAGACGGCATAGACCAGCGTCAGCGTCACCTGCGAGAAGCCGAAGGCTTGCTTGTAGATCACGTAGAGCGGTGTCAAAGCCGTGCTGCCGGCAAAGAGCGCCGCAATCATGGCGGCAACCGCTGCCATGGCGACGCCGCCGCCGAGTTCATTGTCGCGCGTCATGATCCGAGCGTAGCTGGTCATGGAGACCTCCGCTGGTTGTAGGCCCAACGGCTATGTAGTGGCGCTGTTCCGCATTCCGAACGCCCTCCTGACAATCCTGGCAGTATGGTCTTGCGCGAGATCCTTGCGTAACGTCTGTCGGCCGACGAAGGAGGAACCATGGGCAAGGGACGGGTCGAAGCATTCACCGATGGCGTCGTCGCCATCATCATCACCATCATGGTGCTGGAGCTGAAAGTGCCGCACGGCGAGGATCTGGCCGCGCTGGCGCCGCTTTGGCCGATTTTCTTCAGCTACGTGCTGTCCTTCGTCAATGTCGGCATTTACTGGAACAACCTGCACAACATGTTCCACACCGTGCAGCGCGTGGACGGCCGGGTCTTGTGGGCGAACCTCAACCTTCTTTTCTGGCTGTCGCTGATGCCGGTGACCACGGCCTTCATGGGCGAAAATCATTTCGCCCCGGTGCCGGTCGCCGTCTATGGTGTCGATCTGGCACTCTGCGCCGTTGCCTACAACATCCTGGTCATCAAGCTGCGCCATCTGCACGGCGCCGAGACGACCTTTGCCCGGGCCGTGGGCCAGGATCGCAAGGGCAAGATTTCGCTGGCCCTCTATCTGGCCGGAATAGCGCTGACCTTCGTCAGTCAATGGATCGGCGTGGCCATCTACGTGCTGGTGGCGACCATCTGGTTCGCGCCAGACAAGCGTTTCGAACGTCTGATCGAAAAATAGCGTCCTACTGCCGCATCGCCTTCAGCTTCTCGGCAACGGAAGCGGCCAGGTCGGCATAGCGCTCCTCCAGCCGCTCGGCCGCCTTGATGACGGGAAAATCGTGGCCGAACTTCTCCAGCGCCAGACGCAGCTTCTCGGCGAAGTCAGCCTGTTTCTCCAGCGCGGCGAACAGTGTCTTGATCTGCGCCTCGCTGATATCGGGATTGGCGAGCATTTTCGGCACCTCGCGGCCCATCTGGTCGCCGGTGGCGGTCTGCTCCTTCAGGATGCCGATCCAATCGGTCAAAACCGAACTCCTTTTCTGAGCAGCATGCGCGGCGCGAGCTATCGCGGTCAACCCGTTGCCACCATTGCGGTCAACCCGTTGCCGCCATCGCGGTCGACCCGTTGCCGCCATCGCGGTCGACCATTGCGGCGATCGAGGCTTGTCTCGGCCTCGACCGGCGTTAAGTTCGGCTCGACCCCCGAACAAGGACATCGACCATGACCAGCGACGCCGAAATCCAGACCGCCCTCCCCGCTTTCGCCTCCGGCAATGTCGCCGTCATCACCGGTGGCGCCAGCGGCATCGGCCTTGCCGCCGCCAAGCGGTTCGCGGCCATCGGCATGAAGACCGTGATTGCCGATATCGGTGGCGTGCGCCTCGACCAGGCGCGGCAGGCGGTCGCCGCCATTGCCGGGGACGATGCCGTTCTCCCGATCCCCACCGACGTCTCCAAGCTCGATGAGGTCGACCGGCTAGCGGAACTCACCCATGGCGCATTCGGCGCGGTCTCGGTGCTGATGAACAATGCCGGCGTCGGCTACAATCCGGGCAAGCCGTGGGAAAACCGTGATGCCTGGAAGCGGCTGCTGGACGTCAATTTCTGGGGCGTCGTGCATGGCGTCGAGGCCTTCGCGCCGCGCATGCTGGCCGCGGGCGGGCCCGGCCTGATCATCAATACCGGCTCCAAGCAAGGCATCACCACGCCGCCCGGCAATCTCGCCTACAACGTCTCCAAGGCCGGCGTGAAGACATTCACCGAGGGGCTGGCGCATGCGCTACGCAACGAGCCTGGCGCAAAGGTCTCGGCCCATCTGCTCATTCCTGGCTTCACCTATACCGGCCTGACCGAGGGCGCGACGGAAAAGCCGGCCGGCGCCTGGACGGGCGAGCAGGTGATCGATTTCATGCTGGCTTCGCTCAAGCACGGCGACTTCTACATCCTGTGCCCGGACAACGAGGTCGCGCGGCCGATGGACGAAAAGCGCATGGCCTGGGCGATCGGCGACATCATCGAAAACCGCCCCGCCCTGTCCCGCTGGCATCCGGACCACAAGGACGCGTTCGCGGCCTTCATGAACCGCTGACAGGCCGTTCAAGCTGCTTTCGTCTTGGAGTCGTGCTTTCCCGCCACGGCCTTCTTGGCAGCGGTCTCGGCAATCTTGCGGTCGTGCCGTTTTGCCGCCGCTTCACATTTGGCGCGAATCTCCTCGACCTCGGATTCGGTCAGATGCTCGATGCCGATAAACTGACTGTGGCCGCGGCTGACGCGGATCAACTCGTCGAGCTTGGTCTGAATAGCGGCGCCATCCCGATTCTGCGTGTTCTGGATGAGGAACACCATCAGGAAGGTGACGATGGTGGTGCCGGTGTTGATGACCAACTGCCACGTATCCGAGAAACCGAAAAACGGACCGGTCACCACCCAGACCAGCACGATCAGCACGCAGATGGCGAAGGTCGGCGGCATGCCGGCCAGGTGAGCCACCCGACTGGCAACGCTGGTGAAAAGTTTCTCGATCATCGATCCCTCGACGAGCCGCCATCGCGCGGCATTTCGAGAGAAACAAGGCGCCAGCCTTTCCGGTTCCCGCCGATCGAATTTTCCGCTTGCACATGCTTGCAATCGAATACACGCGACAGGCGTAGGGTCGCGAAAAAACACCTTATTCGTTTGTTGCCATAGTGCTGGTGCAGGTCAAAAAGCCTGCTCCTTCCGCTTCACGGCGGTTTACCTCCAGCCCCTTCCGCTGCGCCACCCCCGCATGGCGGAAGGGGCACCGTCTCTTGAACTGGGTTTGCCTTTCCGTAGCAGTCTTTTCGACGGCTGCCTCAGGACGTTTCGTTTTCCCAGCGATCGAGGAAGGCCTCGATCGGCAACGACTGCATGTCCGGGACCGCCCTGGCGAGTTTCTCCGGCGCCCAGTCCCACCAGGCAAGGCCTTCGATGCGCGCCGCCGTGGCGGCGGCGAACCGCAGCCGCAGCGGTTTCGCCGGAACGCCGGCAACGATTGCGTAAGGCGGCACGTCATGCGTCACCACCGCATTGGCGCCGATGACGGCGCCGTTGCCGATCGTAACCCCTGGCATGACGACGGCGCCGTGGCCGATCCAGACATCGTGCCCGATGCTGACCTGCTTTGCCTGCCGCCGCTCGCGAAATGCCGCGTCGACGCCAAGCCAGCGGAAATACTCGTTCGGCCGGTAGCTGACCTTGTGCTGGGTCAACCGCTCGATCGGATGCTCGAGCGCGTTGATGCGGCTGTTGGCGGCAATCGAGCAGAACTTGCCGATCGTCGTATAGATCGCCTCCGAATGCCGCTCGAAATAGGAGAAGTCGCCGACCGTCACGTCGCGCAGGATCACCCGCTCGCCGATCGAGGCATAGCGGCCGAGCTTGCACCCCTTCAGCTCCGCCGTCGGATGGATGCGCGGCTCCGGATCTTTCAGCACGAGGTGTTCAGGGCGGTCCATGGCGCGGCTTTACGCCGGGCGCGACCGCCCCGCAAGCCATCGCCCTTGCAAGGGCGTGACCAATCCAGGTCGCGACTGTCCCCAATGCCTACTGCGGCTTGCCCTTCGTCCACACGATGTTCTGGCCATAGAGCGGCACGGTGGTGACCGACATCTTCGCCGAGCCGTTCTGCACCTGGCGCGAATGCGAGAGGTAGATCAGCGTCTCGTTCTTCTTGTCGTAGATGCGGTTCACCACCTGCTTCTTCCAGATCAGGCTGAGGCCCTGCTTGAACACCTCTTCGCCGCCCTCGCTCATGTCGATGTCGCCGATTGTGATCGGGCCTGTTTGGCGGCAGGAGATCGAGGAATCCGACGGATCCTCGAACCAATTGCCCTTGTGCAGCCGGTCGATGATGCTGCGATCGAAATAGGCGACATGGCAGGTGACGCCGTCGACTTTCGGATCCTTGATCGCGTCGACCATGATGTCGTTTCCGACCCAGTCGACGCCGACCTTGCCGACCTCGTCGGCAGCCGCGGTACCGGCGCTGAGCGCAAGACATGCGGCGAATAAGCCGATCATTTTTCGCAAGGAGGCCTCCTCGAGTTCGTTTTAGCCGATGTCAGGTGGGATAAGACCATGGCATTTGCAAGCCGCTCGACGACGGTGAGGCCACGAGGCTCCGGCCCCCGCTGACGGCCGGCGGGTCATGATGGTTGCGGCAACGCGACATCTTTGCGCACGCGCCGCCGAACCGTTAAGACTGTCGCCAAAACGTGGTTCGTGCCCAACCCGGCGCGCCACGACGATCGACGGATAGTTTCTGATGATGCGCTCAATTCTGGTCGGCATTCTCGTCCTGATGGCGGCGGGCATAGGCTGGCTCACCTTTGACTGGTACCGCGGCCACTATGGCGGCGAGCCCTATGGCGCTCCGTTCACGCTGATCGACCAGAAAAAAGCGCCGATCACCGAGGCTGCGTTCCGAGGTCATCCAAGCGTCGTCTTCTTCGGCTTCACCCATTGCCCGGAAGTCTGCCCGACCACGCTGTTCGAAATGGCCGGCTGGCTGAAGACGATGGGCGACAGCGGCAAGAACCTCAACGCCTACTTCGTCACGGTGGACCCTGAGCGCGACACGCCGGAGATCATCAATTCCTATGTCAGCAATTTCTCCGATCGCATCACCGGCATCACCGGCGATCCGGACAAGGTCCATGCCATGGCCAAAGCCTTCGGCATCTACTGGAAAAAGGTCGACACCGGCGACGGCGACTACACGATGGACCACACGGCCTCGGTGCTGCTGCTCAACGCCAAGGGCGAGTTTGCCGGCACCATCGCCTATGGCGAAAGCGCCGACACCGCCATTGCCAAGCTGAAGCGGCTGGCGGCGGGCGGCCAAGCATGATCCCGAACCGAAGGTCAGCGTAGCAAGAAGTGGGAACCGGTTCTCGGAAATGATCATGCTTGAACAAGAGTCGCCCTGATGGCGCAGACCAGGCTCCATTTCATCGCGACCAAGATCGAGGCCGACCGCATCTTCGCGGCGCTCGATGCCGCCTTCGAGGACGAAGGCCTGCCGCTTGCCGTACTGGAAGTCGACGAGGCCAACGACATCCACGAAGTCTCGCTCTATGCCGATGGCGACGTCGATGCAGTCGAAGCCCGGATCAACGACATCCTCGCTGGCCTCGCTTTGCCGAAGCCGGTCGAACGCGAAGCGCTCCCCGACATCGACTGGGTCGCGCGCTCGCTCGAAGGACTGAAGCCAGTCCGCGCCGGGCGTTTCTTCGTCCATGGCGCGCATGATCGCGGCAAGCGCCACAGCAGCGATCTCGCCATCGAGATCGAGGCGGGCCTTGCCTTCGGCACCGGCCATCACGGCACCACCGCCGGCTGCCTGGAAATGCTGGAACAGGTGGTGCTGCGCGAACGCCCGCGCAACGCGCTCGATCTCGGAACGGGAAGCGCGGTGCTGGCGATAGCGCTGGCGAAGCTCGCGCACATCCCTGTGCTGGCGACCGACATCGATCCGGTCGCAGTCCGCGTCGCCGCAGCCAATGCCCGCCTCAACCACGTGAAGGCGCTGGTCGAGGCGGTTACCGCACCTGGTTTCCACCACCCGATCTTCGCCAGGCGCGCGCCCTTCGACCTGATCGTCGCCAACATCCTGGCGCGGCCGCTGATGCGGCTGGCGCCGGAAATGGCCAAGCATATCAGGCTCGGCGGCTCGCTGGTGCTCTCCGGCATCCTCGACCGGCAGCGCGATGCGGTGATCTCGGCCTATGTCGGCCAGAGCTTCCGCCACGTCCGCACCTTGCATCGCGAAGGCTGGGTGACGATCCACCTCAAGCGCTGAGCCAGTCCAATCGTCTGGCCTTGCCGAAATCGATTCCGGTTTGGAAGGCCATGCGCTACGGTCGCGGCAAGCCATTCGAGGGAGATGCCACCATGTTCCAGACTTTTGATTCCGCCGGCGATCCGGCCGTCGGCAAGCCGCGCGTGGCGATGCTGCGCCAATGGCTGGCGGAGAACCGTCTGGACGGCTTCATGGTGCCGCGCGCGGACGAGCATCAGGGCGAATATGTCGCCGATCGCTCGGCGCGGCTGAAATGGCTGACCGGCTTTTCCGGCTCGGCAGGCGTCGCCATCATTCTGCGCGATCGCGCCTTCATCTTCGTCGACGGCCGCTACACGCTGCAGGTGCGCAATGAGGTCGACCTTTCGATCTTCACGATCGAAAGCCTCATCGACAATCCCCCGCCGTCCTGGATCAAGGACAATCTCGGCAAGGGCTCAAGGCTCGGTTTCGATCCCTGGCTGCACACGATTGGCGAGATCAAGGCGCTGAAAGCATCGGCCGAGCAGTCCGGCGCGACGCTGGTGCCGCTCGACAAGAACCCGGTCGACATCATCTGGAAGGATCAGCCCGAACCGCCGCGCGCGCCGGTGGAACTCCACCCGATCGCCTTTGCCGGCGAGCTTGCCAAGGACAAGCTGGCGCGGCTGGCGGGCGCCATCGAAAAGGACGGCGCGACCCATGCGGTGCTCACCGATCCCTCCTCGATCGCCTGGGCCTTCAACATCCGAGGCGGAGACGTGGCGCACACGCCGCTTGCGCTCGGCTTCGCCATCCTCGCCGCCGACGGCAAGCACCAGCTCTTCATGGACCAGCGCAAATTCTCGCGCCAGGTCGCCGCCTATCTCACCCAGCTTGCCGATCTGCACGATCCAGGCGCATTCGAAGCAGCGATCGCCGGGCTTGCCAAAGGCGGTGCAAAAATCGCGCTCGATCCGGTGCTGGCGGCGGAAAAGCTCAAGATGCTTGTCGAGGGCAATGGCGGCACGGTCGTTTCAGCTGCCGATCCAGCCCGCATCCCGCGCGCCACCAAGAACCAGGCCGAGGTCGCCGGCAGCCGCGCCGCGCATCGTCGCGACGGTGCAGCGGTCGCCAAGCTGCTCTGCTGGCTCGACCGGCAGAAGCCGGGCCTGCTCGACGAGATCGCCGTCGTGACCAGGCTCGAGGAGGTGCGCCGGCAGACCGGTGAGGAAACGCAGATGCCGCTGCGCGACGTCTCCTTCGACACCATTTCCGGCGCCGGCCCGAACGGCGCGATCATGCACTACCGCGTCTCGCGCGCCACCAGCCGCAAGCTTCAGAGCGGCGAGCTGTTCCTGCTCGATTCCGGCGGGCAATACCAGGACGGCACCACCGACATCACCCGCACCGTGCCGATCGGCCAGCCGACCGAGGAGATGCGTGAGCGCTTCACGCTGGTGCTGAAGGGCATGATCGGCATTTCGACGCTTCGTTTCCCCGCCGGCACGCGCGGCTCGGAGATCGACGCCATCGCCCGCATGGCGCTATGGCAGCATGGTTGCGACTTCGCCCACGGCACCGGCCATGGCGTCGGCTCCTACCTTGCCGTGCACGAAGGGCCGCAACGCATCGCCCGCACCGGCACCGAAAAACTGCTTGCCGGCATGATGCTTTCCAACGAGCCCGGCTACTACAAGGAAGGGTCTTACGGCATCCGCATCGAGAACTTGATCCTGGTCACGCCGGCCGAGCAGATCGAAGGCGGCGACATCGCCATGCATGGCTTCGAGACGCTGACGCTGGCGCCGATCGACAAGCGCCTCATCCGCACCGATCTTCTGACGCGTGACGAACTGCATTGGCTCGACCAATATCACGCGCGGGTTCTGGCTGAGATCGGCCCGATGGTGGACGGCGAGACGCTGGCCTGGCTGGAAAAAGCCACTGCGCCGCTGCCGCATGACGCCAAGATCTGATTCAGCTTGGGGTGTGGTGAGATTCGGATCAGGCCGAGCCGAGAATGGCGGTTTCCGAGAACCGGAGCGGAGCGTACTCTGAGTACGTGAGCACCGGAAGCGCAGGAAAACGTCATTCGCAGGCGGGCATCATCCGAATATCAGCGCACCCTACCCGACGAACTGGCGGGCAATAATCAGCACCGCGGCGCCGGCCAAAAACATCGCCATCAGGCCACCGCGCAGCGACACCAAAGCGGTGACGATCAGCGCTGCCCATTCGCCCGGTCCGGCGCCGAGCGCGGCCGGCGCCACCAGCGTCGTCAGCACAGCCGCCGGCACGGCGTTGAGGCCCGCCTCGACGCGCGGATGGATGTTGTCGAAGCGCGAGATGACGAGGTGGCCGCCGACGCGCGTCAGATAGGTGGCGACGGCGCCGGCAAGGATGATCCAGAAGGTCGTGCTCATGGCCGCTCCCCCACGCCGCTGTGGTGCGGCGGCAGGATGACGGCAAGCAGCACACCGGCGATGGCGCCGATGGAAACGTGCCAGGGCGATCCAACCGTCTTGTAAGCCACGATTGAAGCGGCAGCGCTCGCGGCGACCACCGGCAGCCACAGCGGCCGCTTGCGGAAACCGAGGACAAGGCCGAGGAAATAGATCGGCAGCAGGAAATCGATACCCAGCGCATGGGTGTCGGGGATCAGCTTGCCGAACACCGCGCCGAGCGCGCTTTCGGCCACCCAGAATGCGTAGACCGGCAGGCCGAGCCCGAGATACCAGATGAACCCGACGGATTGCCCGGAGGCAGCCCTCGCCTCGGCGACGGCGTATTGCGGATCGGTCAGGATGAAATAGCCGAGCGCCTGCTGCAGCACTGGCCAATGCGCGATGCGGCGGCCGATGCCGGCGGAATAGAGCACATGGCGGAAATTCACCGCGAAGATGGAGAGCACGATCAGCCACGGCGCGACATGCTGGCCGAACAATTCGATGCCGACCATCTGGCTGGCGCCGCCATAGATCATGGCGCTCATCAGAAAGGCTTCGACGACGGAAAAGCCGTTGTCGACGGCTAAAGCGCCGAACAGCACCGCGAACGGCGCCGAGGCGACGACCACCGGCATCGACAGCCGCACGCCGTCCCAGAAATCGCTCCTCGCGCGGCTTTCGGAGATTGCTTCCGCCGTCATTCAACTGCTCCCCTATGCATGTCGCCCAGAAGTGCACTCAGCGGTTCTGGGACAACGACATGCATCAAAACAAGGACTTAAAGCGCGTCGCCGAATCCGTTTCGTCGCGACGCGCTTTAGGCCGCCTGATGTAGGAAGCATCGGCTTGCTTGTCACACCAATTCGCTTGAGCCGACGATCAGCGGAACTGATCGCCGGGCCCTTCGGATGGCTCACACGGCCGTGCCCTGGATCGCCCTGCCCCAGTCGAGCATGGGCTTGGCGCGCAAGGTGAAATCGACGAGCTCGTCGACCAGCGCCGGGGTGTGTATTCCCGCGACATCGATCTCGTGCCGGACCACGAAATGCCGGTTGCGCACCGCTTGGGCGAGATCGGCTTCGCTGACATCCTCGAAGCCCCGCGGCGCGCGCTTCAGGCAGTCTTCAGGGTCGAGCTCCAGGCCAGCCCTCTTGAGCGACGAGACCATGCCACGGAACGACGCCGGCTTCGTGACGATCGCCTTGCGCATCGCCTGCAGCAGTTCCGGGGCCGGCTGCCACCAGGCGACGCCGGCAAAGCAGCGCTCCAGCCCGATATGCACGTAGAAGACGCCTTGCGACATCTTGGTGCCGTCCGGCGACAGGATGGCCGACAGATGCCGGTTGTAGGGCCGCTTGTCCTTTGAGAAGCGCACGTCGCGATTGATACGGAACAGCGACCTTTTGCGGTCGCCGCGCAAGCCGAGCTTTGCCGCCTCGAAGCGTTCGCTCAGCGTCTCGACGAGATCGCAGAACGGCTCGTGCAGGTCGCTCTGGTAAAGGTCGCGGTTTTCCTGGAACCACTCGCGATTCTGGTGGAAATCGAGCGCCTTCAGGAACGGGATGGCCTTTTGCCCAAAACCCTTGAACGCGCCGGCCATCAGCCGCCCCTGCCGATGCGCTGCAGCCAGGTATCCTCGTCGATCACCTCGATGCCGAGGTCGGTCGCGGTTTTGAGCTTTGAGCCGGCGCCAGGACCTGCGACCACCAGATCGGTCTTGGCAGAAACCGAGCCCGCGACCTTGGCGCCCAGACGCTCCGCCATCGCCTTGGCCTCGGAGCGCGTCATCTTTTCCAGCGTGCCGGTGAACACCACCGTCTTGCCGGAGACCTCGCTGCCGGCCGAGATCTCGACCACGTAGGGCTTCGGGTGAACTTGGGCCAGCAGCGCATCGAGCACATCGTCGTTGCGCTCATTGCCGAAGAAGTCACGCAGCGCGCCGATCACCGTATCGCCGATGCCGTTGATCGACGGGAACACGGTGTGCGGATCCTCCGCCTTTGCCGTCTCCTTGCCGATGCGGATCAGTTCCTCGATCGTCGAGAACTGTCGGGCAAGCACGGCTGCCGTCGTCTCGCCGATATGGCGGATGCCGAGGGCGAAAATGAAGCGGTCCAGCTCCGGCTCGCGGCGCGCGTCGATGGCCGCAAACAGCTTGTCCAGCCCTTCGTAATTGCGCTCCTCGACGCTGCGCACATTCTTGCGCGTCTTGCCCGATGCCTCTTCACGCAGCCGCGCCTGCTCTTCGCGCCGCTCGGCCAGCGCCTTGGTGACGGCGGGCCGCCGGTCCTTGAGCGTGAAGATGTCGGCGGCGGTCTTGATCAGCCCTGCATTGAAGAAAAGGTCGATGTTTTCGGCACCGAGGCCCTCGATATCGAGCGCGCCGCGCGACACGAAGTGGCGCAGCCCTTCCACCGCCTGCGCCGGGCAGATCAGCTCGCCGGTGCAGCGGCGGCGCGAATCCTCCTTGCCGGTCTTCTCGTTGATCTCGCGCGTCGCCGGCGAACCGCAGACCGGACAGGTGTGCGGGAATTCGTAAGGCACGGCATCGGCCGGACGCTTGTCGATGACGACGCTGACGATCTGCGGAATGACGTCCCCTGCCCGCTGGATGACGACCGTGTCGCCGATGCGGACATCGATGCCGTCGCGGATCGGCTGGCCGTTGCTGTCGAAGCCTTTGATGTAGTCCTCGTTGTGCAGCGTGACGTTCTCGACCACCACGCCGCCGACCGTCACCGGCGCCAGCCGCGCCACCGGCGCCAGCGTGCCGGTGCGGCCGACCTGGATATCGATCCTCTCGACCGTCGTCATCGCCTGCTCGGCCGGGAATTTGTGCGCGACCGCCCAGCGCGGCTCGCCGGTGACAAACCCCCAGCGGCGTTGCAACTCGAGCTGGTCGACCTTGTAGACGACGCCGTCGATGTCATAACCAAGCGAGGAGCGCCGTTCCTCGATCTGGTGATACTGCGCAATGAGTTCCGCGATCGACTTCGCTCGCACCATCAGTGGGCTGACCTTGAAACCCCATTCCGCGAATTTCTGCACCGAATCATACTGTGTCGGCGCCGGATCCGCCGTCGTATAACCCCAGGCATAGGCGAAGAATTTGAGGTTGCGGCTGGCGGTGACCGCCGGGTCCTTCTGGCGCAGCGATCCGGCCGCCGTGTTGCGTGGATTGACATAGTCCTGCCCGCCGACAGCCGCCGAGCGCTGCTTCAGCGCCTCGAATTCGGCATAGGTCATGTAGACCTCGCCGCGGATTTCGATGACCTCCGGCCAGCCCGAGCCCTTCAGCGTCTTCGGGATATCGGCGATCGTCTTGAGATTGGCGGTGATGTCCTCGCCGACGGCGCCGTCACCGCGTGTAGCACCCTGCACGAACACGCCGTTTTCATAGCGCAGCGAAGCCGAAAGGCCGTCGATCTTCGGCTCGGCGGTGAAGGCGATGTCGAGATCCTTGTCGCGGTCGAAGAAGCGCCGCCCGCGCTCGATGAAATCGGCGACATCCTGGTCGGTATAGGCCTTGGCGAGGCTGAGCATCGGCACGGCATGGCGCACCTTGGCAAAGCCTTCCGCAGGCGGCGCGCCGACCCGTCGCGACGGCGAATCCTCGCGCACGAGATCGGGAAAGCGCTCTTCAATGGCAAGGTTGCGCCGTGCCAGCGCGTCATACTCGGCGTCCGAGATCGTCGGCGCATCCTCTGTATGGTAGCGCCGGTCGTGCTCGGCGATCTCAGCCGCCAGCCGCTTCAACTCCTCCGCGGCCTCGCTTTCGCTCAGCGATTCGATTGGTTTTTCCGACATGAAGCGCGGTCCTCGAATTATGGCGGGCCACTATAAATCAGGATTCGGCATGGGGGAGTCGGCTCGCGCAAAAATCATTGCTGAACAGCAAGATGCAGCCATCTGCTGACTCATCCTCCGAGCGGGAGGGATCAGGCTCTAAGCGGCGGCCGTGTTCTCGCGTAGCAACCGCTCTGCCGCGGCGCGCGCTTCATCGGTGATGGTGGCGCCGGCCAGCATGCGCGCGATCTCTTCCTGGCGCGCCGCGCGGTCCATCTCGGCAATGCCGGTGGCGACGCGGTCCTTGCCGCCGGACTTCGAGATCAGGAAATGCGTGGCGGCGCGCGCCGCCACTTGCGGCGCGTGGGTGACCGAAAGCACCTGCACCCGCTTCGACAGTCTCGCCAACCGCTGGCCGATGGCGTCGGCCACCGCGCCGCCGACGCCGGTGTCGATTTCGTCGAAGACCAGGGTCGGCGCCGAGCCGCGATCGGCCAGCGCCACCTTCAGCGCCAGGAGGAAGCGCGACAGCTCGCCACCGGAGGCAACCTTCATCATCGGCCCGGGCCGCGTGCCCGGATTGGTGCGCACCCAGAATTCGACCTGGTCGATGCCCTCTTCCGTGCGGCTTTCGGCATCGCTCACCATCTCGACGATGAACTCCGCCCTCTCGAGCTTGAGCGCCGGCAATTCGGCCATCACCGCCTTGGTGAGTCCGGTTGCCGCCGCGTGGCGCAGTGAAGACAGCTGCGCCGCGGAAATGTCATAGGCCTCGCGCGCGGCGGCAGCCTGTTTCTCCAGTCCGTGCAGCCGCTCCTCGCCGGCATCGAGATCGGCAAGGTCGGCCGCCATCGTGTCGCGCAGCTGCGCCAGGTCGTCGACGGCGACATTGTGCTTGCGCGAGGCCGCGCGCAGCGAGAACAGCCGCTCCTCCGCTTTTTCGAGGCGCTGCGGATCATATTCGGTGGCGCGAAGCGCAAATTCCACGCCGGACTGCGCTGCGTCGAGCGAGATCATCGCTTCGTCCAGCGACTTCACGACGTCGTCGAGCAGTCCCGGAACTTCACCCGACTTGCGCTGCAGGCGCCGCAGCAGGCTGGCGAGCTGCGGCAAGGGTGAGGACGGTCCCGACAGCACGTCCTGCGCGTCGTGGATCTCGGACGCGATCTTTTCGGCGCGCATCATTTGGGCGCGCAATTCGGCGAGCTCGGTCTCCTCGCCCGGCTGCGGATCGAGCTTCGCCAGCTCCGCGACGGAGGCGCGCAGATAGTCGGCCTCGCGCGCCGCCGCCTCGACCTTGGCGCGGTGCCGGGAAAGCTCCTGCTCGCAACCGCGCCAATAGCGCCAGGCCTCGCCTGTGCCGCGCACGGCGCCGAAATGGCCGCCGAAACTGTCCAGCAATTCGCGGTGCGCGCCAGGATCGACGAGCGCGCGCTCGTCATGCTGGCCATGGATTTCGACCAGAGCGCGGCCGACATCGCGCATCAGGGTGACGCTTGACGGCTGATCGTTGACGAAGACGCGCGTGCGGCCGTCGGCCGTTTGCACCCGGCGCAGGATGATGTCGCCGTCGTCCTCGATGTCGTTGTCGGCGAGCAGCGCGCGCGCCGGATGGTTGCGCGACACGTCGAACACGGCGATGACCTGGCCCTGCGCCGCGCCATGGCGGACGAGCGAGGCGTCGCCGCGCGCGCCGAGCGCCAGCGACAACGCGTCGAGCAGGATGGATTTGCCGGCGCCGGTCTCGCCCGTCAGCACCGAAAGTCCAGGCAGGAAATCGATGTCCAGCTTCTCGATCAGGACGATATCGCGGATCGACAGTCTGGACAGCATCAGGAGTGTCAGGCGCCGGTGATCAGCTTCCCGGCCTTGGAAATCCACGATCCGGCATTTTCACGCGGCTGAAGCCCGTTGCTCTGCAGGAGCTTGTAGGAATCCTTGTACCACTGGCTGTCCGGATAGTTGGTGCCGAGCACCGCCGCGGCCGTCTGCGCTTCCGAGGTCAGCCCCATCGCGTAGTAGCTCTCGGTCAGGCGCGCCAGCGCCTCCTCGACATGGCGCGTGTTGGAATAGTTCTCGACCACGGTGCGGAAGCGCTTGACGGCGGCGATATACTCGCGGCGTTCGAGATAATAGCGACCGATCTGCATCTCCTTGCCGGCGAGCTGGTCGGTGGCAAAGCGGATCTTGTCCTTGGCGTCGTCGACATATTCGGAGTTCGGCCAGCGGGTCACCAGGTCGTTCATGGTCTGCACGGTCTGGCGCGCTTCCTTCTGGTCCTGGGTGACGTCCTTGATCTGCCGGTAGTAGCTCAAGCCGATGATGTACTGGGCATAAGCCGCATCGTCGGTCGACGGGTAGAGTGTCAGGTAGCGCTTCGCGGAACCGATCGCCTCGTCGTAGTTGCCGGCTCGATAGTCGGCGAAGGCGCCCATCACCATCGATTTGCGGGCGAATTCCGAATAGGGATGCTGGCGGTCGACGGCGTCGAACTTCTTGCTCGCCTCATCGAGGCGGCCGGCATTCATATTGGCCAGGCCCTGGTTGTAAAGAACGTCGGCCGGCTCGGTCTGGTCGACATAAGTCGCCAGGTTGACATCCTTCTCGGACGACATGCAGGCCGACAGCACGAGCGCGGGAGCAACCACCGACAGCGCCAGCAGGGTGGCCCGACGCGGCACTACCGATTGACCAACTCGCGAAAAAAACATGTTTGGATTCCGCCCTTTCGGCGTCGTTTCGGTCCGGGCCGCAGCCATAAACCATTATCCCCTTGCCCGGCAACGCTATGTCCGGCCAATCGCACATTTTTGTGGCGGTTTGGCGTCGTGCTCACACCTGCATAATTTCAGGGGCTTGTGATGCACTTGTGCAACACAAGCTTCGCTACAAAGCCAGAAAATCGTTAAGAATCAGATCACCCAGGGCGCGTAGACCGGCCCGCTGACGGCGATCATTTCGGCAACCCTGCCGCGCTCGCGGCGCCGCGTCTCGACGATCTCGAACGCGGTGCGGTCGGACAGCAGCCGGCGGAGCGCCGCCGCATTCATCCGGTGACCGCCGCGATAGGAGCGGAAACAGCCGATGAAGCGCGCGCCGGCAAGCGCCAGATCGCCCATGGCGTCGAGCGTCTTGTGGCGGGCGAATTCGTTGGGATAGCGCAGCCCGCCGACATTGATGACACGGTTGTCGTCGCCGATGACCAGCGAGTTCTCCAGCGACGAACCAAGCGCATAGCCGGCGGCCCACAGCCGCTCGACGTCCTTCATGAAGCCGAAAGTGCGGGCCCGCGCGATGTCGCGGCGGAAGATGTCGGGGTTGATGTCGGAGGCAAAGAGCTGGCGGCCGATGGCCGGGCTTTCGAAATCGATCTCGACCTCGAACCGCGTGCCGTCATAGGGACGGAATTCGGCCCACGAGGCGCCGGCTTCTATGCGGACCGGCTTGACCACGCGAATATAGCGGCGCTTGACCGCAAGCGTCTCGATGCCGGCCTGGTCGAAGGCCTCGACGAAGGCAACCGCGCTGCCGTCGAGAATGGGAACTTCCGAACCGTCGATCTCGATGACAAGGTTGTCGATACCAAGTCCGAACACCGTCGCCATCAAATGCTCGACGGTTCCGATGTGCTCGCCTGCCGGGTCGCCGAGCATGGTGCAAAGATCGGTGGCGCCGACCTCGGAGACCAGCGCGCGGAACTCGCGGCCCTCGCGGCCGTTCGAAAGATGAAACACGATGCCGGTATCGGCGTCGGCCGGCAGGAAATGAACGGTGACGGGCCTGCCACTGTGCACGCCCGTGCCGGTTAACGTCGCGCGCGTTTTAACTGTCGTCTGATAGTCGTGCAAGACAAACCCCATAAGCCCTAACTGCCTGCGTCCGCCTTGTCAGCCTCTTGAGCATTTTCAGCCAGATGGGTCACCTGGCGTCCGCGAAAATGCGGCAAATGAACAAGGCATGGCGGCTCTGAAATGATCGGCAGGCAGGGCCAACTCCCCGAATCCCGGCAAACCGACTTTAGTCCGTCGGGAAGATAATGGCCCGTCCGGGAGACTCCAAATCACGGTTTCTTTCCCTGTGTAACCGCGACATCGAATGAGAAAGATCGCGTAACGCTTTGTTCTAAAATAGTTTTTAACGACAACAGGCAGACGATTCCTCGTCTGCCAGTTAACAACTGTTATATATCGTTAGTGCATGTCGGCCAAAAGTGCGCAGCGGCTTCGGCAGAACGACATGCATCAAATCAAGGCGTAAAGCGCGCCGCGTGACGCGGCGCGCTTTATCGATCAGTTGGCCTGGCGGCGCAGGAACGCCGGAATCTCCAGCTGGTCGTCTTCCTGCACCGTGCGGCTCTGCGGCGTCAGGCGCCCCTGGTCGTCGAGCTGGCCGCGGCGCGGCGCGTAGAGCTGCGGGTCCTGGCTGGCGAGGCGGCGCATTTCCGGTGCGGCCTGGCGCAGTTTCGGCTCGCGCGGCTGCGCCGGCTGCAGCCGGGCCGGCTCTTCCTCGCGGCGGGTCAGGCCGTTCGTCAGCCGCTTGATCAGCCCCATCGGACCGCTGTTCTCATGATCCGCGGGACGGGTCTTGGCTTCCACTTCTGCCCTCACGACCGGCGGAAAGTCCTCCACGCGCGGCATGCGCTGCGGCGCCGCCGCCATCGGCTGCGGCATCTCGCGCTGCGGCGCGGGCTGCGCAACCTGCTGCACCACCGGCTGCGGCTGCGGCTGCGCTGGCGGAGCTTGGAAGATCTTGCTCTGCGGGCGGAAGTCGTCGACCGGCGCCGGGCGCGGCTGCGCCATCGCGGCGGCGTTCGCCTCGGCAAGCTGGATCGCTTCGGCGACCGGATCGACGGCGCGGGGCTCGTAAGCCTGCTGCTGAACCGGTGCGGGACGGATTTCCTGAACAGGCGCCGCCGGACGGGCGACCGGCTTCTGCGGCGCGCGGATCGAGATCGGCGCCGCGGCGATTTCGGCCGCCGACTTGTCGATGCCGGTGGCGACCACCGAAACGCGGATAACGCCTTCCAGCTCCTCGTCGAAGGTGGCGCCGAGGATGATGTTGGCGTCCTGGTCGACCTCCTCGCGGATGCGGGTCGCGGCTTCGTCAACCTCGAACAGGGTAAGGTCGCGGCCGCCGGTGATCGAGATCAGCAGGCCCTTGGCGCCCTTCATCGAGGTCTCGTCGAGCAGCGGGTTGGCGATCGCGGCTTCCGCCGCGGCCATTGCGCGGCCCTCGCCCGAAGCTTCGCCGGTGCCCATCATCGCCTTGCCCATTTCGCGCATCACCGAGCGGACGTCGGCGAAGTCGAGATTGATCAGGCCTTCCTTGACCATCAGGTCGGTGATGCAGGCGACGCCCGAATAGAGCACCTGGTCGGCCATGGCGAAGGCGTCGGCGAAGGTGGTCTTGTCATTGGCCAGCCGGAACAGGTTCTGGTTGGGGATGACGATGAGCGTATCGACGCATTTCTGCAGCTCCTCGATGCCCATGTCGGCCGTCTTCATGCGGCGCTGGCCTTCGAAATGGAACGGCTTGGTGACGACGCCGACGGTGAGAATACCCTTCTCGCGCGCCGCGCGGGCAACGACCGGAGCAGCGCCCGTGCCGGTGCCGCCGCCCATGCCGGCGGTGACGAAGCACATATGCGTGTTGGAGAGGTGATCGATGATCTCGTCGATGCATTCTTCCGCCGCCGCGCGGCCGACTTCCGGCTGCGAGCCGGCGCCGAGGCCTTCGGTGACATGCGCGCCGAGTTGGATTAGCCGCTCGGCCTTCGACATGGTCAGCGCCTGCGCGTCGGTGTTGGCCACCACGAACTCGACGCCGCGCAAACCGGCTGTGATCATGTTGTTGACGGCATTGCCGCCGCCGCCGCCGACACCGAAAACGGTGATGCGTGGCTTCAGCTCGGTGATGTCCGGCTTTTGCAGATTGATGGTCATTGTCTCCGTCCTTTTGCCTTTCCCGCCGCCTCGCCGCTGCGGCCGCCTATGGGGCTGTCCCCGTCAAATTAAAAACTGTCTCTCAACCACTGACTCATGCGATGCAGTTTTCCGCCCGTTCCGGTCATCCTGAAACCGGAAATTCCTTTCGCCGATTGGCTCTCGAAACTCGCCATCTGCGGATAGATCAGAAGTCCGACCGGGGTCGAAAACGCCGGCCCCTTTGCCGCTTCCGGCAGGCCCGCCACGCCCAGCGGCCGGCCGATGCGCACATTGCGTCCGAGGATGCGGCGCGCCGCCTCCGGCAGGCCGGCCAACTGGCTGGCGCCGCCGGTGAGAACGACGCGCTTGCCGACGGCATTGCCGTAGCCGGACTTGTTCAGCCGGTCGCGCAACAGCTCCAGCGTCTCGTCGATGCGCGCGCGGATGATGCGCGTCATCACCGAGCGCGGAATCTGCAACGGCAACTCGCCTTCCTCGCCGATCGGCTGGATGGAGACCAGGTCGCGATCGTCGGCGCTGCCTGGCAGCGCCGAGCCATGCATCACCTTCAGGCGTTCGGCGGCATCGAGCGAGGTCGACAGGCCCTTGGCCATGTCGAGCGTCACATGGTTGCCGCCGATGGCGATGGCGTCGCCATGGACGAACTTGCCTTCCGAGAACACCGAGATCGTCGTCGTACCGCCGCCCATGTCGATGCAGGCGGCGCCCATTTCGAGCTCGTCGTCGACCAGAGCCGCAAGGCCGCTGGCGTAGGGCGTCGCCACCATGCGCTCCACCGACAAATGCGAGCGGTTGATGCAGAGCTCCAGATTGCGCATCGGCGCGGCGTCACCGGTCAGCACATGCATGTCGACGCCGAGCGCGTCGCCGACCATGCCGCGCGGATCGCGCATGCCGCGTTCGGCATCGAGCGAGAAGCCGACGGGAAGCGAATGGACCACCTCCCGCTCGGCCCGCAGCGCCTGCTTGGCGCCGGCGGCGAGCACGCGCTTGATGTCGGCTTCCTCGACCTGGTGGCCGCCGAGATTGATGGTTGCCGAGAAGGCTTCGCTCTTCAGCCGGCCGGCCGTCATGTTGACGATGAGGGAATCGACAGTGAGCCCGGCCATGCGCTCGGCCGCGTCGACAGCCAGGCGAATGGCATGCTCGGCGCGGTCGAGATCGACCACGACACCGGACTTCACGCCTTGCGATTTCTGATGGCCGATGCCGATCACCTGGATGCGGTGCGAGCGCCCGCGCAGGAGCTTGCCGTCGTCGCGCGGCTTTAGCTTCGCCACCACGCAGCAAACCTTGCTCGAGCCGACATCGAGCACCGTAAGCGTGCCCGACCGGCGCGAAGATGCATCACCGCTGCCGCCAAGCCAGCTCATATCTTCGTCCCCGGCTTGCGCTTCGTCAGGCTCTTCGGCTTTTCGCTGAGCGCGGCTTCGCGCTGTGTCGCGGCCTCGGGCGATAGCTCCACCACCAGCCGATCGGTGAGCCGCATGTCGACGGCGGCGATGTCGCGCGTCAAAAGCCCATTGTCATGGTCGAGCTTGACGAGTTCGGCGATCGCCTGATCCTCGTCATCCTCCGGCAGCTTCACCGTGATGCCGTTCTCGAGCCTCAGATCCCAGCGCCGCTCGCCGACACGGATATAGCCTTTGACCCGCGCCGCCAGCTCGGGATAGCGCTTGATCTTCTCCAGGAAGTCCGGCGCTTTGGCCGGCGCGCCAGTGCCGATGATCAGCGGCAGCAAAGCTTGCTTGCCGCCCGAGAACGGCGCGATCACCTCGCCCGACCGCTCGATCACCGAAAGCGAGTTGCCCTGCTGCCAAAGCGCGAAGGGCTCGCGCTCCTCGACGCGCACCTCCAGCGTATGCGGGTAGATCTTGCGCACCGCCGCAACCTCGACCCAGGGCAGCGTCGCGATGCGCTCGCGCGCGGCCTCGGCGTCGAAGCCGATCAGCGAAGTCCAGCCGTCGAGGCCGAGCCGGTCCAGTATGTCGATCTCTGAAGTCTGGCGGTTGCCGACGACCTTGATCTGGTCGACCGCAAACCCGGTTCGGGCGGTCACGCCTTGCACGATGCTGTCGCTATAACCGCCGAGATAGGCGCCATAGGCGCCGAATGAAGCCAACAACGCAGCCGAGAGGATCGCGGCGGAAAAGCGCGGCGCCTCATACTCGCCACTGCAGAGACGGGCAAGCACACGCACCGGCCGGCGAAGCTGGCGCGGTAAAACGAAATGGTCGAACGACAGCGACACACCAATCAGCGCGGGCCCAGCCCCGCCGCCTTTGCCCTGTCCCCACCTCAACGCAGACACGAAGCGTCCTCCACCATCCAACTCAACAAATCGCCGAACGAGTGTCCCGCTTGCGCGGCGATTTCAGGCACCAGAGACGTCGGCGTCATGCCCGGCTGAGTGTTGATCTCCAGCCAGACAACCTCGCCGTTCTCGGAGTGACGGTCGTCGTAACGGAAGTCCGACCGGGAGACGCCCCGGCAACCGATAGCAAGATGAGCCTTGAGGGCCAGTGTCTGTATTTTTTGGTAAATATTCGGTGAAATTTTTGCAGGGGTTTCGTGTTTTGATCCGCCAGGCACGTACTTTGAATCGTAGTCGTAGAAGGAATGCCCGGTCGGAATGATCTCGCAGACGCCGAGCGCCACATCGCCCATCACCGCGCAGGTCAATTCGCGCCCATGGATGTAACGCTCGACCATGACGATCTCGCCATACCGCCACTCGGACGAGCCGATCACCTGCGGCGGATGCGACTGCCCCTCATGCACGATGACGACGCCGAAGCTCGAGCCCTCGTTGACCGGCTTCACCACGTAGGGCGGCTTCATCGGATGCTTGTTCTGGACGGCGAAGCGGTTGACTACCTTCGATTCCGCGACCGGAATGCTCGACGCCTTGGCGACCTTCTTGGCCTGCTCCTTGTTCATGGCCAGCGCCGAAGCGAGCACACCCGAATGGGTGTAGGGAATTCCGAGATATTCGAGAATTCCCTGGATGGTGCCATCCTCGCCGAACGGGCCGTGCAGCGCATTGAAGGCGACATCGGGCTTGAGCTCGGCAAGCACAGACCCGACATCGCGCGAAACATCGACCCGAGTGACCTGATAGCCTTCATTCTCGAGCGCATCCGCACATGCCTTCCCCGAGGACAGAGACACGGGCCGCTCCGAGGAGAATCCCCCCAGAAGAACAGCCACATGCTTCTTCTTCATCCCGTCATCCCCTCTCACGCCGGGCCCGCAACCGATATTTCCGCACGCAACATTGCCGCATAGTGAGTCCAAGTCTTCCGGCAGGTTGCCCCCCAGACGGAAAACGCGGGTAACGCGTCAAACGACTCAAATCAGGAAACGCTTTAGGGCAGAGAATCAGAGAGTTGATTCCCTGGCAAGTGCCTATGATTCCGAGAGATTCACTTTCCGCGAAAACAGGTCAGAAAAGCGTGTCATTGAGTCTTTGCGGCAACGGTCGGCGGCCGTGCCTACCCCGGAAGTTCAAGCACTACTTGAACATCTTGATGAGCTACAGAAGCTGTCCCAGGAACTCCTGCACCTCATGACCCGGCCGGAAGTTGCCCAGTCGCTGGATTTCCCAGTGCAGCCGGATGCCCGAATTCTCGAGCACCCGCGCCCGCACCGTCTCGCCGAGATATTCGAGGTCGTAGCCGGTCGCGGTGCCGGTGTTGATCATGAAGTTGCAATGCATCGGCGACATCTGCGCGCCGCCGATCATCAGCCCGCGGCAGCCGGCCTTGTCGATCTCCTTCCAGGCCGAGGTGCCTTCGGGATTCTTGAAGGTCGAGCCGCCGGTCTTCTCGCGGATCGGCTGCACCGTCTCGCGATGGTTCTGCACGGCGTCCATCGCCGCCTTGATCGCCGCCTTGTCTTCCGGAACGCCTTCGAAGGTGGCCGAGGTGAAGATCAGTCCGCCGGGCGCCGACGAATGGCGGTAGGCATAGCCCATATCGGCGTTGCTCAGCGTATGGACATTGCCTGTGCGGTCGAGCGCCCGCACCTCGACCACGCGCTCGCGCGTCTCGACGCCATTGGCGCCCGCGTTCATCCGCAGCGCTCCGCCGACGGCGCCCGGAATCCCATGGTAAAAATGGAACCCGCCGATGCCGGCCTCATAAGCGACCGCTGCGACACGCTTGTCCGGCGTTGCCGCGCCCGCCTTGATCGTGGTCGGCCCGGTGGCTTCGGCTTCGCCAAAGCCCTTGGCCGAAAGCCTCACCACGAAACCGGAAATGCCGCCGTCGCGCACCAGAAGGTTCGAGCCGACGCCGACCACGGTGATCGGGATTTCCTCCGGCACGCCGCGCAGGAAAGCCGCGAGGTCCTCCTCGTCGGCCGGCTGGAACAGCGCCTCCGCCAGGCCGCCGGCCCGGAACCAGGTGATCTTGTCCATCTCGGCATTGGGCGTGATGCGGCCGCGCAGGCCGGCAAGCTTGCCACCGAGTTTGTCGATCAGAGCCTGGCCGCGCATCATGAGGGTGTTCCCCCAAGTTCCTTGGGCAGCGAATAGGCCCATTGCGTGATGTTGCCGGCGCCAAGGAAGATGACGAAGTCACCGGGCTTGGCAAGCGCGCGAATGGCCGGGGCGACCGCCGCCGGGCCTTCGATATAGCGCGCGTCGCGGTGACCGCCGGCGCGGATGCGCGACACAAGGGCATCCGAAGTTACGCCCTCGATCGGCTCCTCGCCGGCCGCATAGACCGGCGCCACCATCACCGTGTCGGCGTCATTGAAGCAGACGGAAAACTCATTGAACAGATCGTGCAGCCGGGTGAAGCGGTGCGGCTGCGCGATCGCAATCACACGGCCCTTGGTTGCCCCGCGCGCGGCCTTGAGCACCGCCGCGATCTCGACCGGATGGTGGCCATAGTCGTCGAACACCTCGACCCCATTCCAGGAGCCGGTGTGGGTGAAGCGCCGCTTGACGCCGGCAAAAGACGACAGGCCCTTCTTGATCGCTTCATCCGAAAGGCCGAGCTCGTGCGCGACCGCGATCGCCGCCGTCGCGTTGGAGACGTTGTGCCGTCCCGGCATCGGCAGCCGCAGGTTCTTGATCGTCGTCGAGCCGCGCCCCTTGCGGTCGCGGATCACCACGTCGAACTCCGATACAGCCCCGTCCATGCGATGATTGGTGAAGCGCACGTCGGCCTGCGCGTTTTCGCCATAGGTGATGACGCGCCGGTCCTCGATGCGGCCGACCAGCGCCTGCACCTCGGGATGGTCGGTACACATCACGCCGAAGCCGTAGAACGGCACGTTCTCGACGAACTGACGGAAGGCTTCGCGCACCTTGTCGAAGCTGCCATAGTGGTCGAGGTGCTCGGGATCGATGTTGGTGACGACGGCGATATCGGCCGGCAGCTTGAGGAAGGTGCCGTCGCTCTCGTCGGCCTCGACCACCATCCACTCGCCGTCGCCCATGCGCGCATTGGTGCCATAGGCATTGATGATGCCGCCATTGATGACGGTCGGATCCAGCCCACCGGCTTCGAGCAAGGTCGCCACCATCGAAGTGGTCGTCGTCTTGCCGTGCGTGCCGCCGATGGCGACCGCCTGGCGGAAGCGCATCAGTTCGGCGAGCATTTCGGCGCGCCGCACGATCGGCAGTAGTTTCTCCCGCGCGGCCTTGAGTTCGGGGTTGGACTTCTTGATCGCCGTCGATACAACCACGACCTCGGCGTCGCCGATATTCTCGGCTTTGTGGCCGACGAAACACTCGATGCCCTTATCGCGCAGCCGCTGCACATTGGCGCCGTCCGCCTGGTCCGAGCCCTGCACCTTGTAGCCGAGATTGTGCAGCACTTCGGCAATGCCGCTCATGCCGATGCCGCCGATGCCGATGAAATGCACGAGGCCGATCGTCTGCGGCATCTTCATGGGCGCGTCCTCCTGTAGTCCGAAACCGTTTTGCCGGACGCAATAGCCTCTGTCAGATCGGCGAGCAACCGCGCAGCGTCCGGTTTTCCGGCCGAACGGGCGGCCGCGGCCATCGCCGTCAGCCTGTCGGGGTTGCCCATCAGCCCGCCAACGAGCGCAGCGATGCCCTCGGGCGAAAGCGTGGATTGTGGATGCACCTCGGCCCCGCCGGTGGCGGCAAGTGCTGCGGCGTTGGCCGCCTGGTCATGGTCGAGCGCGTGCGGATAAGGCACCAGCAGCGCCGGGCGGCCGATGACGGCGATCTCCGATACGGTCGAGGCGCCGGAGCGCGACATCACCAGATGCGCCGCCGCCATGCGAGCCGCCATGTCGGTGAAGAAGGGCGAGACCTGGGCATCGACGCCAAGATTGGCATAGGCGGCCTTGACCCGCGCCACGTCTTCCGCGCGCGCCTGCTGCGTGATCGCCAGCCTTTTGCGCTGCGCTTCGGGCAGACGCGCGATCGCCGCCGGCACGGCGTCGGAGAAGAACTGCGCGCCCTGGCTGCCGCCGAACACCAGGAAGCGGAACGGCTCGCCGTCGCTCGGCGCTGTGTAGGGCGTCTTTGTCGCCTCGAGTATCTGCGGCCTGACCGGATTGCCGGTGGTCACCGTCTTGGCCCCGGCAGCGCTTTCACCCTCCGCCAGGAAGCCGCCCGCAATGGCATCGACGCGGCTGGCAAGCGCCTTGTTGGCGCGGCCCATCACGGCGTTCTGCTCATGGATCAGCGTCGGCACCTTGCGCCGGGTTGCCGCATAGAGCGGCGGCAGCGTCGGATAACCGCCGAAGCCGACGACGACCTCCGGCTTGATCTTGGCGATGACGCGCCCGGCCCTGCGAACGCCTTGCCAGATCGTCCAGAAGGCCGAAAGCATGGCGATCGGATTCTTCGAGCCCAGCGTGGCCGAAGGGATCGAGTGAATGTCGGCGGCGGGAAAGTGGCCGGAGTAGCGCTCGGCGCGGCGGTCGGTGGCAAGATGCACCTCCCAGCCGCGCTCGATCAGCTCATGCGCGAGCGCCTCGGCCGGGAACAGATGTCCGCCCGTTCCGCCGGCCGCAAGCAGGATGACACCTCTCGACATCCCGCCTCATTCCGCCGGAAGGGTGCGCTGCGAGAAGGCATAGCCTATCTGCTTGCGCTTTTCGGGATGCCTGCGCGTCAGCGCCAGCACCATGCCCATCGAGATGGCGATAGCGATCTGCGAGGAGCCGCCATAGGAGATGAAGGGCAGCGTCATGCCCTTGGCCGGCATCAGCTGCAGGTTCACGCACATGTTGATGGCCGACTGCAGGCCGAAAATGGTGACGAGCCCGCCGACGGAGTAACGCGTGAAATCGTCGTGCTCCTTCAGCGCGATGCTCAATCCGCGCAGCACGATGAAGGCGAAGATCGACATGATGAAGAAGCACATGATCAGCCCGAACTCCTCGCCCGCGACCGAGAACACGAAGTCGGCATGGCTGTCCGGGATGACCCGCTTCACCGTCCCCTCGCCCGGGCCGACACCGAACCAGCCGCCATTGATCAGCGCCTCACGGCCCATGTCGACCTGGAAGGTGTCGCCTTCGCCGGTGAGGAACTTGTCGATGCGGGCGGCGACATGCGGAAACACCGTATAGGCCGCGAACACGCCGCCAATGCCGGCAGCGCCCAGCGCGACGATCCAGAGCCACGGCAGGCCGGCCATGAAAAACATCACGCCCCAGGTGCCCAGCACCAGCATCGTCTGGCCGAGGTCGGGCTGCGCCACAAGCAGCGAGATCACCAGAGCGAGCAGCAGCATGGCGAAGAGATTGCCGGGAATGTCGGGCTGGCGCTTGTGCTCGGCGAAAAGCCAGGCGCAGATGATGACGAAGGCCGGCTTCAGGAACTCGGACGGCTGGATGGAGAGGCCGGCGAGCGACACCCAGCGCCGCGCGCCCTTCACTTCGACGCCGATGTAGAGCACCACCACCATCAGCACCAGCATGATGCAGAGCATCACCAGCGACATGCGCCTTATTTGCCGGGCCTCCAGGAAAGAAACCGCCAGCATCACGATGAGAGCCGGGATGGTGAAGATGATTTGCCGCGTGGCGAAATGGAAGCTGCTGAGGCCGATCCTCTCGGCGACCGCTGGGCTTGCCGCGAAGGACAGAACGATGCCCAGCCCCATCAGCGACAGGAATGCCGCCAGGAACCAGCGATCGATCGTCCACCACCAGGTTGCGACCGGACTTTTGTCGAGACGGCTTTGCATCAACGTGGCCCTCCGATGGATTTCACCCCATCAATAGCAGTCGCAGCTTGCCTGAAGGCTTCGCCGCGAACCTCGAAATTCTTGAACTGGTCGAAACTGGCGCAGGCCGGCGAAAGCAGCACCACCGCCTCTCCGCTGGTATCGCTCGCGGCGTCATGGGCGGCATGATCGACCGCGGCAGCCAGCGTTCCGGATATCTCGTAAGGCACGGCCTCGCCGAGCGTGGCGGAAAAGGCGGGCGCCGCCTCGCCGATCAGATAGGCCTTGGCGATGCGCGGGAAGAAGCCGCGCAGCGGCTCGATGCCGCCTTCCTTGGGAAGCCCGCCGGCGATCCAGTAGATGCGGTTGAAACTCGACAGCGCCGGTGCTGCAGCATCGGCATTGGTCGCTTTGGAATCGTTTACGAACAGCACATGGTCCTTGCGGCCGACCTGCTCCATGCGGTGCGCCAGCCCCGGGAAGCTCTCGAGCCCCGCCTGGATCTCGCCTAGCTCCAACCCGACTCTCAGGCAGGCGGCAACGGCGGCCAGCGCATTCTGCGCATTGTGCTGGCCGCGCAGTGAGCCGATGCCTTCCAGGAAGGCGACGCGGCTGTAGCGCCCGTGCACGGCTTCCATCAAATTAGTGCCGTCGGCGAAATAACCATCGGTCAGCGGCAGGCGCTTGGAAATGCGGATGACCTGGCGGCCGGCCCGCTCCAGCCGGTCGGCGATCTGGGCGCACCAGGAATCGTCGACGCCGATGATAGCGGTGTCGCTGCCGGCGACCAGCCTTTCCTTGATCGAGGCGTAATGCGCCATCGTGCCGTGCCGGTCGAGATGGTCGGGCGTCAGGTTGAGCAGGATGCCTGCGGTCGGGTTGATTGAGGGCGCGAGATCGATCTGATAGGAGGAGCACTCCACCACATAGTGCCGCCCGGGCTCGGGCGGATCGAGCGTCATGACGGCGCGGCCGATATTGCCGCCCATCTGCGTGTCGCGTCCCGCGGACTTCAGGATATGCGCCGCCAGCGCCGTCGTCGTCGACTTGCCGTTGGTGCCGGTGATCGCGATGAAGGGCGCGCTCGGCGCCAGCCGGATCCGTTCGCGGCAGAACAGCTCGACGTCGCCGATCACCTCGACGCCGGCGCCGCGCGCCAGCTCCACCGCCCAATGCGGCTTCGGATGCGTGAGCGGCACGCCTGGCGACAGGACGAAGGCCGCGAAGCGCGACCAGTCGGCGGCGCGCAGGTCGCCGGTCGCGATCCCCGCCGCGGCCGCCTTGGCGACGCTGTCCGGATTGTCGTCCCAGGCGAGGATCTCGGCGCCGCCGGCGATCAGCGCATGCGCGGTCGCGATCCCCGAGCCGCCGAGCCCGAAGAGCGAAACGCGTTTGCCAGCGAAGGAAGCGGCGGGAACCAAGCGGTGTCCTATCTGAGCTTGAGGGTGGAAAGGCCGACCAGCGCCAGGATGACGGCGATGATCCAGAAGCGGATCACCACCTGGCTTTCGGTCCAGCCGAGCTTTTCGAAATGGTGATGGATCGGCGCCATCAGGAACACGCGCTTGCCGGTCATCTTGAAGTAGCCGACCTGGATGATGACCGACAGGATCTCGACCACGAACAGGCCGCCGACGATGACCAGCACGATCTCGTGCTTGGTGGCGACCGCGATGGTGCCGATCAGCCCGCCCATCGCCAGCGAGCCGGTGTCGCCCATGAAGATCGCGGCCGGCGGCGCGTTGAACCAGAGGAAGCCGAGGCCGGCGCCGATGACCGCGCCGAGCACGACGGCAAGCTCGCCGGTGCCGGGAACGAAATGGATCTGCAGATATTCGGCAAAGACCGCGTTACCCGAGAGATAGGCGATGACGCCGAAGGACGCGGCCGCGATCATGATCGGCACGATCGCCAGCCCGTCGAGACCGTCGGTCAGGTTCACCGCATTGCCGGCGCCGACGATGACGAAGCAGGAGAACGGCACGAAGAACCAGCCGAGATTGATGAGGAATTCCTTGGCGAAGGGGAAGGTCAGCGAAGACGAGAACGGCGCCTGGCCATTGTGCATGATCACCCAGGCGGCGATGCCGGCGACGACGAACTCGATCGCCAGCCGCGCCTTGCCGGAGAAGCCCAGATGCGACTGCTTGGTGACCTTGAGATAGTCGTCGTAAAAGCCGATCGAGCCGAAGCCAACGGTGACCAACAGCACCACCCAGACATAGATGCTGGAGAGGTTCGCCCATAGGAGCGAGGAGCCGATGATGCCGGACAGGATCATCAGCCCGCCCATGGTCGGCGTTCCCGCCTTCTTGAAATGCGTCTGCGGTCCGTCGGCGCGGATCGGCTGGCCCTTGCCCTGACGAAGCCGCAGCGAGTTGATGATGGTCGGTCCGAATATGAAGACGATCAGCGCCGAGGTGATCAGCGCGCCGCCGGTGCGAAAGGTGATGTAGCGGAAGACATTGAAGGCCGAGATCTTGTCCGCGAAATCAACGAGTAAAGTGAGCATGCGCTTCCGTCCCCCGGAGGCCGACCTCAGGTCGGTTCAATGGTTGTGGCTTCCGCCGGAAATTTGCCGAGCAATGCCTCGACCAGCTTTGAAAATCCGATGCCTTTCGACGACTTGACCATCACCACGTCGCCGGGCCTGATCGCCGACATCACGACCGGCTTCAGCTCTTCCGCCCCTGCCCGGTACTCGGTTTCGACATCGGAAGGCAAAACATCGGCCAGCGCCCGCATCTCCGGACCGCCGAGAAAGACGTTGCGCGTTTCCGTACCGACAATGAGTTCGGCGAGCGCCGCGTGGAGTTTTGCCGAGTGGCTGCCGAGTTCCAGCATGTCGCCAAGCACGGCGATGCGCCTGCCCTCGCCGGCGACAGGCGTGGCGTTGAGCAGCGCCATGGCCGCCGCCATAGACGCCGGGTTGGCGTTGTAGCTTTCGTCGATCAGCGTGATCGGGCCGCTCGGATGATGCAAGATGTGGCGCCTGCCGCGCCCACGCTCGGCCGAAAGGTCGGCGAGCGCCGCCGCGACCTTGTCGAGATCGGCGCCGACCAGTTGCGCGGCGCCCAGAACGGCCAGCACATTCTGCACTATGTGGCGGCCGGGCGCCCCGACGCGGGCCGTCACGTCCTTTTTGCCGATCTTGACGGCGATGTCGGAATGATCGGCATAAAGCTCGCAGCCGGCAAGGCGGAAGGCCGAGCGGGCATTTTCGCCGAAGCCGAAGACATGCTCGACACCAGCCTCTTTCGCCATTTTCCCGAGCAGCTTCCAGCGCGGATCGTCGCGGTTGAGCAGCGCGGCGCCGCCGGGCTCGATCCCCTCGAAAATCTCGGCCTTGGCCATGGCGATCTCGTCGAGATTCTTGAAGAAGCCGAGATGGGCGGCGGCAATCAGCGTGACGATCGCGACATGCGGCCTGACCATCTTGACCAGCGGCCTGATCTCGCCCGGATGGTTCATGCCGATCTCGAAGACTGCGTAGTCGCAGTCTTGCGGCATGCGCGCGAGCGTCAGCGGCACGCCCCAATGATTGTTGAACGACTGCGCCGAGGCATGCACCTTGCCGACCGCCGACAGCACGTGGCGCAGCGCTTCCTTGGTGGTCGTCTTGCCCGCTGAGCCGGTCACCGCGATGATCTTGGCCCGGGAGCGGGCACGCGCGCCGACGCCGAGCTTCTCCAATGCCGCAAGCACATCCTGCACGACGATCATCGGCGCCGTCAGCCGGCCGAGCGACGGCAGCTTGCCCTCGGCGACGACCAGCACGGCGGCGCCTGCTTTCACCGCCGCGGTCGCGAAATCGTGGCCGTCCATCGTCTCGCCCTTGATGGCGAAGAAGGCATTGCCAGGCTCGAGGCTGCGGCTGTCGATGGAAATGCCGGTAATGCCTTCCGGCAGCGAACCGATCGGCCTGCCGCCCGTGGCCTCGACAAGCGCCTCCGATGTCCAGAGCAGGTTCATGCGGCGCGCTCCTGGAGCGCCTCGCGCACTTCCTCGTGATCGGAGAAATGGAAGGTTTCGGTGCCGATGGTCTGGCCTTCCTCATGCCCCTTGCCGGCGACGATCAGCGTGTCGCCGGCATGCAGCATCGCCACGGCCTCATGGATCGCCTTACGGCGGTCGCCGATCTCGATGGCGCCGGGCGCCGCGGCAAGGATGGCCGCGCGTATGGTTTCGGGAATTTCAGTGCGCGGATTGTCGTCGGTGACGATGACGACATCGGCCAGCCGGGTCGCGATCTCGCCCATGATCTGCCGCTTGCCGCGATCGCGGTCGCCGCCGCAGCCGAACACCACGACGACACGGCCTGTGGTGAACGGGCGAACTGAGGTCAGCACATTTTCCAGCGCATCGGGCTTGTGCGCGTAGTCGACATAGACCGGAGCGCCGGCCGCCGTCGTGCCGACAAGATCGAGCCGGCCCGGCGCGCCTTTCAATTTTTCCAACGCGGCCAAGGCTTTGCCGACGGATGTTCCAGTCGAGATGGCAAGGCCGGCCGAAACCAGCGCATTGGCGATCTGGAAATCACCGGCGAGCGGCAGGTCGATCTCGTAAAGCACGCCGTCGGCTTCCACCTCGGCACGCTGGCGCCGCCGCTCGTGCTCGACGCGCTTCAGCGTGAGGAATTCGCCATGGCGGCCGACCGTCAGCACGTTGAGACCCGCTGCCCTCGCGGCATGAACCGTCGGCTCCGACCAGGGATCGTCGGCGAAGATCACAGCCGGCGCGCCCTTCGGCAGCAGCGTGTCGAACAGGCGCAGCTTGGCGCGGTGATAGTCCTCGACCGTCGGATGGTAGTCCATGTGGTCGCGGCCGAGATTGGTGAAGCCGCCGGCCGCCAGCCTGACGCCGTCGAGGCGGTGCTGGTCCAGACCATGGCTGGAGGCCTCCATCGAGGCGTGGGTAACGCCGGCATCGGCCAGCTCTTTCAGCAGCTTGTGCAGCGCCACCGGATCCGGCGTTGTCAGCGAGCCATATTCGTTGCGGCCGGGCGCCACCACACCGGTCGTGCCGATCGAAGCGGCGGCAAGGCCGGCCTGCTCCCAGATCTGGCGGGTGAAGGCGGCGACCGACGTCTTGCCGCTGGTGCCGGTGACGGCGACCATCGTTTCGGGCTGCTTGCCGAAGAAGCGCGCCGCGCTCAACGCCAGCGCCAGGCGCGGATCGTCCACGGCAAGGACCGGGACCGACAGTCCGGAAATCGTATTCCCTTTGGCCGCGACGATTGCGGCAGCGCCGCGGCCAGCGGCATCGGCTGCATAGGTCGAGCCATCGGCCTTGCTGCCGGCGAGCGCAAAGAAGACGACGCCCGGTTTTACCTGACGCGAATCGGAGGAGAGACCGGTAACCTCCAGACCGGGGGAAGCTGTTCCCTCGACAGGCAGGATACCGGCTAGATCTTTCAGATGCATTGAGTCCCGTTCACCGCAACAAAATAGCGCGCAGTTGCCGGCGCGCCCCAAGAATCACTGATAGGAAACCAGCGTTGCACCATTTTCATGGCTGAAATCTGGCTTCACGCCAAGCATGGCCGCCGAACGCCTGATGATATTGCCAGCTATGACCCCCGCATTCGCGGCCGCGACGTCTGTCATGCCGGGCTTTTCCGGATGCGGGGCGTCGGCAATCGTGAACACGAGATATTGCGGATCGTCCATCGGGAAGGCGGCCACAAAGGTATTGAAATTCAAGTCTTTCGAGTAACGGCCATTGATGACCTTCTCGGCTGTTCCGGTCTTGCCGCCAACGCGGTAGCCGGGGACCCTGGCGTTTCTGGCAGAGCCCTTCTCGGCGTTGAGCGTATAGAGGTAGCGCATGCCTTCGACCGTCTTTTCGCTGACCACTTTCTTGGCCACCGCCATTGCCTGCTCCACGGTACGCGGCAGGAAGGTCGGCTCGATCAGATAGCCGCCATTCATCAGGGCCGCGCAGCCGACAGCCGCTTGCAGCGGCGTCGTCGACACACCATGGCCGAAGGCGATGGTAAACGAATTGACCTGTTTCCAGACCTTCGGTTCAGTCGGGCGGGCGACTTCCGGCAGTTCGGTCTGCATCTTGTCCAAAATTCCGAGGCGATGCAGGAATTCGCGGTGCCCCTCGATGCCGACCAGCTCGGCCTCCCTGGCCGACCCGATGTTGGACGAATAGAGGAACACCTCCGGCAACGACAGCACGCGGTTCTTGCCGTGGAAATCGTGAATGGCCTGGTGGCCGACCCGGATTGGATGCGAGGCGTCGAAGCGGCTTTCCATCGTCGCTTTGCCGGAATCGAGCGCCATGGCCGAGGTGAAGCTCTTGAAGGTCGAACCCATCTCATAAAGGCCCGCCGACATACGGTTCAGCCGGTCCTTTTCCTGTGCATTGTAAGGATTGTTCGGATCGAAATCCGGCACCGAGGCCATGGCCACCACTTCGCCCGTTTTGACGTTGAGCACAACGGCGCCAGCGCCAATGGCGCGATAGCGCTCCAGGCCGGCGGCGACCTCGTCGCGCACGACATGCTGGACGCGAAGGTCGATCGACAACTTCACCGGCTTCAGGTCCCTGGCCACCGCCAGCCCCGACGCCTGCAGGTCGGTCAGCCCCTGGTCGTCGATGTATTTCTCCATGCCGGAGATGCCTTGGTTGTCGATGTTGGTCAGCCCGACAATGTAGGAAGACGTCTCGCCGCTCGGATAGAAGCGGCGCTTTTCGGTGCGGAAGCCTAGGCCGGGGACGCCCAGCGCCATGATGTCGGCCTGCTGCTTCGGCGTCAGCTGGCGCTGCAGCCAGACGAAGCCGGCGCCGCTCTTGAGCTTGCGATAGGTCTGCTCGTAATCGATCTCGGGAAGCACGGTCGACAATTTCTCGATGGCCTCGTCGGCGTCGACGATACGGCGCGGCTCGGCAAACAGTGACGCCGTCTTGATGTCGGTCGCCAACACCTCGCCGTTGCGGTCGACGATATCGGGCCGCGACGCGGTGACCCGGCTCTCCGGACCGCCCGACATGTCCGGGTTCTGTAGGCCGAGATAGACCAGCCGGCCGGCAATCGTCGAATAGATGGTGAAGAACACCGCCATCGTCATGATGATGCGGGTCTTGGCCTTGCCGCCGGTCGCCTTGCGGGCGGCGTCGACGACGATCGACCCGTCCGAGGCCACCTTCTTGCGACGCATCAGCAGCTTACCGATCTTTGGAAGCCTGCCGATCATTGCACGGTGCTCCCGGTGATCACCGGATCCTTGCCGTCCGAAGGCTCTTTGCCGGAATTGTCCGCCATGCCGCCGAGCCGCTGCGACGACAGGTCCTCGATGTTGACGGGCTTGATCGGCACGTCGTCGAGGCCGCCGATCTGACGGGCGTTGAGCGGCTCGAGCCCGAGTTGGCCCTTGTAGATTTCGGCAAGCTTCTGCAGCCGCGCCGGCTGGGTGAGCAGGCTCCAGTCGGCCTTCAGAAGATCGATCGTGTCTTCCTCGTAGCGGATCTGCGCCTGCAGCTTCTGCACCGCCGCCAGCTGGTCCTCGGCTTCGCGCTTGGTCTTGTAGGTCAACGCCGCCGCCGAGACCATGACGGCGATCAGGACTATGTCGCTGGTACGAAACACGTGCTTACCTCTCCCCCGGCCGCTGGACGGCGGGAAGCTTTGGAAGGCCGAAAATCGAAAAGTCGCCGGCGCGCGCCGGCACGTCGGTGCGGATTGCCGCGCGCAGCCTGGCCGAGCGCGCGCGCGGATTGGCGGCGATCTCGGCCTCTCCTGGCGCAACCCCGCCGCCGGATTTGCGGAAGGTCGCCGGCCGCGCCGGCGCATCTGGCATATGGCGCGATCCGCTGGCCGCATCGGCCCGATCGGCGATGAAGCGCTTGACGATGCGGTCCTCCAGCGAATGGAAAGTAACCACGGCAAGCCGCCCGCCGGGTTTGAGCACGCGCTCGGCGGCGAACAGCGCGCCGGCCAGTTCGCCGAGCTCGTCGTTGACGAAGATGCGCAGCGCCTGGAAGACGCGGGTGGCCGGATGGATCTTGTCCTTCGGCGCGCGGCCGATATGGGTAGCGATGGCGTCGGCCAGATCGAGCGTGCGCTCGAAGGGCCGTTTCTCGCGCCGGGCCTCGATCATGCGGGCGATACGGCCGGCATGCCGTTCTTCGCCGAGGAAGCCGAAGATGCGGGCAAGGTCGCCCGCCTTGAAGGTGTTGACGACGTCGGCGGCGGAGAGACCCGCCTGCGCCATGCGCATGTCCAGCGGCCCGTCGGCGCGAAAGGAAAAGCCGCGCTCGGCCTGGTCGAGCTGCATGGAAGAGACGCCGATGTCGAGCACGACGCCGTCGGCGCTCTCGACCTGTTCGTCCAGCGTCGAGAACGGCGCCTGCACGAGCTTCAGCCTGCCGCCGGCCTGCTGCTCAAGGGTCCGGCCGGCCGCGATCGCATCCGGATCGCGGTCGATGGCCACGACCGAGGCGCCTCGCTCGAGGATGGCGCCGGTGTAGCCGCCGGCGCCGAACGTCCCGTCGACGATTGTCTCGCCGGCCTTTGGCGCAAGCGCCTCCAGCACTTCGGCAAGGAGGACCGGAATGTGACGGACCAGTCCGCCAACGGCGCGACGATCATCGCCGTGGCCAGCCATCATTCCGGTCGCTCCCCAGGCTTCGTCCCCTGCCGAAGCTGCAAAAGCCTGGCCCGCGCCTGCGCCCCATAGGCGGCAAGCCGGCCCGGTTCCCAGACTTGAAAGAAATTGCCGCGGCCGACGAAGGCCACCTCTGTCGAGATGCCCGTATGCTCGCGGATGAAATCGGTCATCGTGATGCGGCCGTCCTGGTCGAGCTTCAGGAACGTCCCGTCGCCATGGCAGAAGAAGGACATGTCGTCCGCCGTTTGCAGGAAGGGATCCTCGAGCGCGATCCGCTGCTCGTAGCGGTCGAGCAGATCGAGCCCGCCGACGTCCATCGCCGGAAGGTCCAGGCAACGTAGCGCATAGAGCTCGCCATAGCCACGTTTCTGCACGACCGCGCGAAAGTGCGCCGGAACGGACACCCGCCCCTTCGCATCGATCCTGTTCACTGCGTTTGACAGAAATCGGTCCACTACGCGTTACAGCCGCTGTCGCCGCCGCACCCCTTCTCATGTTTTTCTCCGCGCCGCCGCGCATCGCCTCACGACAAATCGCTTCATTCACCAAGGCGAAAACCGGCAAACGCGCAGCCGCCGCGACTGCCCGATTGGCGTACGCTTCACCCTGACGCGGAACGAAGGCTTGATGATGCGAATGGGATATCATGGGGTATTATGGGCGTCAACGGGAAGAGGCATTACAAACATGCGCCCCACAACCAGAAAGGGCAGGCAGACGGCGCGTCCCGTCTTTATCGTCTATTAAGCCTAACGAAGCGTTTAGAACGATCTGGCCCATAAGGACGCGGCTTGCTGCGAGCCCTCCGCGCGCCTAGCGTCGAACCTCTGTTCATCGAAGGAATGAGCCCATGCCTGAAACCGCGAAGTCACGCGCCGCGACACTTGCCCATCTGCGCAGCGGCGATTTCGCCAAGGGCGACCCGATCCCCTTGCCCCTGACCATGGCCTCGATCTTTCATTCGCCGGGCGACGCGACGGGCTACGATCAGTACGGTCGTTTCAGCAATCCGACATGGCACGCCGTCGAGCATGTGCTTGGCCATCTGGAAGATGCGCAATGCGTCGCCTTTCCGTCGGGAATGGCTGCGATTTCAGCGGCATTTTTTTCGCTCGTCAAATCGGGCGACCGCATTCTCTTGCCTTCGGATGGCTATCACACGACACGCGCCCTGGCGGAGCGTTTTCTGAAACCGCTCGGCGTCACCTATGACGTCAGGGCCACATCCAATATGCTCGACGGCGGTTTCGCCGGCTACCGAATGATCTTCGTGGAAAATCCGTCGAACCCGCGGCTGGATATCTGCGACATCGCCGCCGTCGCCAAGGCGGCTCACGAGCAAGGTGCGGTCCTTGTCGTCGACAACACGACGATGACGCCCTTTGGTCAGCGCCCGCTCGACCTCGGCGCCGACATCGTCGTGTCGGCCGACACCAAGGCGATCAACGGGCACTCGGACGTGCTGTTCGGCCATGTCGCCAGCCGCAATCCGGACATTGTCGCCAGGGTCAGAGACTGGCGCGAAACGGCCGGCGGCATTCCCGGACCGTTCGAGGCATGGCTCGTGCATCGCGGCCTCGAAACGCTGGAGGTGCGCTTCGACCGCATGTGCTCTTCCGCGGAAACGATCGCCCGTCGTCTCAAGGGGCATCGCGCCGTAAGCGGCCTGCGCTTTCCCGGGCTCGAGGGTGATGCCTCGCACAATCTGGCGCGTGCCCAGATGGAGCGCTTCGGCTTCTTGATCTCGTTCGAACTGGCCTCGGAAGACCAGGCCGAGGATTTCATCAACAATTGCCCGCTGATTGAAGCGGCGACCTCCTTTGGCGGCGTGCATACCTCAGCTGAACGGCGATCGAAGCGCGGCGACGCCGTGCCGCCCGGTTTCTTACGCCTGTCTATCGGCTGCGAGCCGGTCGAGGAACTCTGGCAGGAGATCGAGGCTTCGCTTGATAAGATCGGCAGTTGAGCCAATCACGATACCAGATCGTCAGCCTCGATTTTCCGCCGGCCGTGTAGCACGCGAACGATTTCGATAACATCGTCGCGGATCCGATAGAAGGTGAGGTATTCGCCGACGATCAGATGACGGATACCGGGTGCGATGTCTTCGCGCGGAGGACCTGAATACGGATAGGCAGCAAGCTGCCGACAACGGGCCTCGATGCGATCGAGCACCCTATCCGCTGCAGCTTCGCTATCCCGCGCATGTGGAGCCAGATCGCTATCAGATCGTCTTCAGCGCGCGCCGCACGAATGATCGGCAGCACCTTCATGCCGCGTCGTCGGATCTCAATCGCTTACGGGCCTCGGCCTTTATTTCATCCATCGACACGAACCGGCCAGGCCCGCTGTCGATCCCCTCCTGCACCAGCTTGCGCAATTCCTCGACCGTGTAGCCGAGTAGGTCGCGCCGGTCCTTCCATTGTCTGAGCGCGTCCCGGATCACCTCGCTCGCCGAAGCGTACTCGCCAGCGGCGACCACGTCGTCGACCGCCTGCGCCAGTTCGGGCGAAAGTGTGATGCTGCGTTTGTCGACCTGGCCCATGATGCGCTCCGAGGCTTTCCTTGTGGCCAAGGTACGATTTAATCGTACCAGCTTCAAGAAGCGTGTATCCCCATCCTTGAATCAAAAGGCGAGCCCGATGGCACAACCTGCTGATTTCAGGAACATCTTGGATATAACGGAGGAAAAATGCCAGCTGGCCTGTAAGCCGGGTTCTGTATGGCCCCCGCGCCTTGCGGCGCGAGAACGTGGCGGCCATTCATCTTGGGCGCATGTTGCCATGCGCCTCACGCAACCTACCCGGACGGTGGGCCGGAAACAGCCCTCGAAGGTTTCCCTTCGCACCGCCCCTATTCGGTTTTGCTCCCGGTGGGGTTTGCCGTGCCGCTCCTGTCGCCAGTCGCGCGGTGGGCTCTTACCCCACCCTTTCACCCTTGCCGCGGCTGATGCCGCGGCGGTTTGCTTTCTGTGGCACTTTCCCTGGGGTTACCCCCGCCGGCCGTTAGCCGGCACCGTGTCTCCATGGAGCCCGGACTTTCCTCACCCGCAGCCTTTCGGCTCTTGCAGGCGCGGCCGCCCGGCCAGCTGGCAAGCGCGTATAAAGGGATTCCCGCCTGAAAACGCAAATAAAAAAGGCGAACTTGCTTTTTACGCGGGCGAACCGAGCGCCGCCATCTGCACCTTCACCTTGCTGCAATAGGCGGCTGAAACCGGATTCATCCGCCTTGCGCCATGACCGGCATTATATTTGAGGATCGTGCCGCAGGTGGTGCCGCCGCCGAGGCCTTGCGCCATGGCGAGATACTTCATGCCGTATTTGATGTTGGTGTCGGGATCGAACAGTCCCTTGACCGAACCCGTATAGCCCATCATCCGCGCCGTCGCCGGCTTGATCTGCATCAGGCCGATCTCGCCGGCGCCGCCGACCATGTTCGGCCGGTAATTGCTTTCGATCTTGATGACGGCCTTGGCGAGCGACACCGGCACGCCATAGCTTGCAGCATAGCGAGCGATGATCGCCGAATATTGGCCGCTGCCGTCGGTGGCCGCAGACGACAATGCGGGCTTTTCAGGATGAATGGACGCTGTCGTCGTCAGGTCGACAGTCTGCCTGCCGCGCTTCCTGCTGCGTTTGACCGTTGATTTTGCCGACTTCAATGCGGCGGTCTTCTGCACCTTTGCCGCAGCGGTTTTCTTGGTTTTTTCGGCTTTGAGGTCCGGGGCCGCCTTCGGCGTCACAGGGGTCGCTGCAAACCCATTATCTGCCGCCCGCAGGCTCTGCGGCGCGCTGTTAGCCGGGCTGAAGGCAAAAGTCATCACTCCGGCAGCAACGGCTGCCGCTACAACGGTCAATTTTTGCATGTAATCCTGTTCTGTTAGAACCGCGCGAAGAATTTCACGCAGCAGGGCCAACTCAACATCGGAGCATCTTGGGGGGATAGATGTCCGACAACTTGCGGGAGATGCGTTTGGAGAGCGAATTGGCGCCAATGAAGGCGAGGCAATTCACTTTGTATGACGAATTGTAATTTAGACACCTTGGCCAGATTATTCTGGCGAGGCGGCCTTTACGGAAGCCAGCAGCCTTTGCAGTGTGCGGATCGTCGAGCTGTCCGCCACGCCGTCGACGAGCCGCCGCCGGAAATGCCGCTGAAACGCCGCCACCACGATTTCCGTTTGGCGATCGAAGACGCCCGATATCTCGACGCCATAACCGTAGAGCGCCAGCATCGACTGCAGCGCCTCGACGTCGGCGCCGGTATCGCACGCCTTCAACGTCGCATTCTGCCTGATCGGGGCCGCGGGAACGAGTTGGCCGACGCCGGCCGCGAAGAGCGCCTGCCAGGGAAACTTCTCGCCCGGGTCGACCTTGCGCCCCGGCGCCACGTCGGAATGCGCAAGCACCCTTTGCGGTGGAATGGAATGCCGGCCGGTGATCCCCGCGCACAATCCGATCACCGCATCGATCTGCCGCTTCGGGAAGGCCTTGTAGCCGAGCGAATGCCCGGGATTGACGATCTCGATGCCGACAGAGCAGGAGTTGATGTCGGTGCGCCCGAACCAGGAGCTCTTGCCGGCATGCCATGCGCGGTCGCTCTCGCGAACCATCTGCACGATGCTGCCGTTCTCATGGACAAGATAATGCGAGGACACCTCGCTTGCCGGATCGCACAGCCACGCCTCGGCGCCGGCGCCCGTCGCCATGCCGGTATAGTGCAACACGATCATGTCCGGCCTGAGCATCTCGCGTCGCGGGCCGAAATTCGGCGACACCCTGACCTCGGCACCCGGCTGGTCGGGCAAAAAACCGCTCATACGTGCCTGAGACCCCGTTCGATCATCTCATAGGCGGCATTGATCGCAGCGACCCTTGTCGTGGCGATCTTGATGAACTCCTGCGGCAGGCCGCGCGCGATCAGCCTGTCCGGGTGATTGTCGGAGATCAGCTTGCGGTAGCGCTTCCTGACCTCTTCGAACGGCTTTCCGCGCTCGATGCCAAGAACAACATAGGGATCGGCGGCACCGAGATTGACGTGACGCGACAGGATCGTCTGGTAATGCGCCTCGTCGATCCGAAAAATCTCGGCAATGCGATGCAGGAATTGCCCTTCTCGCTCGTGGACTAGGCCGTCGGCCTTGGCGATGTGGAACAGCCCATCGAGTATGTCTTCCAGCATCATGCAATTCGCATGGCCGGAACCACAAAGCTGCGCCATGCGCTGGGCATAGATCTCGAAACCGGCAACATCGCGCTTGGCGAGGTCGTAGAGGCGCGCCACGTTGCGCGTCTCGCTCGGCGGCACCTCGAAGATTTCCTGGAAGGCACGCACCTCGTCCTGAGTGACGATGCCGTCGGCCTTGGCCATCTTGGCGGAGAGCGCGATCATCGCCACTGAGAAGGCAACGCGCCGGCGCAAATCCGGGTCGCCGGAAAACACGGTACGCACGGCCTCGACGACATCGGCGACGCCCGAGGACGCCGACGACGAAACACGAGCGATGAAGTCGCCGAGGCGGTCCCAAATCGACATGCCGGCTTCTTAGTGCGAACCGGGCACCGCTATCAAGCCGGGACGATGCCGCAGGTCCAATGGTCGCTGACCGCTCCCGGCAAAAAGAAGGCCGGCAGAAGCCGGCCTTCTCGAATCATTGGATCGACTTCTACTGCGCTGGCGCAGCAGGAGGTGTTGCCGGAGCCGGTTCAGCAGGCTTCGAAGCGTCAGGCGTAGCTGGCTTCATCGGCTGCTCGGTGGCCGGCGGATTGGTGCTCTGGGTGGTCGTATTGTCCGTGCCGCTGTTGCTGCAAGCCGCGACCCCCAGCAGGGCGAGCGCCGAAACAGACGCCAGAATGAGCTTCTTCATGATATCACTCCTTCGACAAACGTTCACGTTTCGGTGAACAGTCGCAGGAGAAATGCATCAAGTGGCTCGCGGGTTTCGTAACGTTGCGTTTCTGTGTGTAACATCGCGATAACTGCTAACACCCCGGTATTGCAGGCAATTTGGCGGAGATGGCGCGCCCATTACAGGCTGACGGCGCCGCGGGCAGCCTGGTCGTACTGGCCGGATACCACGCGCATCAGCGCCGCAAGCCTGCTGAGCGCCTCTTCATCGAGTCCGAGCGTCTTGATGCTCGAAATCAGCAACCCTTCGCGCAACTCCCGATAGCGCTCGCACGCCCGTGCGCCAGCTTCGGTAACCCCTACGATCTTTTCCTTGCCGCGTCTGCCGGTTCGGACAAGGCCCATTCCCGCGAGTTTCTTGATCGAATAGGTCGCAAGATGGGTGTCCTCGATGTTGAACATGGTG
Source organism: Mesorhizobium sp. LEGMi-168a (assembly GCF_058312955.1). NCBI lineage: Bacteria > Pseudomonadati > Pseudomonadota > Alphaproteobacteria > Hyphomicrobiales > Phyllobacteriaceae > Mesorhizobium > Mesorhizobium sp. LEGMi-168a. The sequence continues at coordinate 46,495 of NZ_JBZEGV010000012.1, read as the reverse complement.
CAGAGATCGGCCTGCGTTTTCTCGCGGCCTCGATGGTTGGTGGCGTGCAGCAGAAGGACGTCGAGATGAGTGAGGCTGGGATAGCCGGCGGCCGCCATGCACCTCACCGTCCAGCGCTGAAAGGCGTTGCCGGTGACCGTCAGGGCGAACTCCAATTCCGACATGGACGGCATGGCCCCAACCGACAGATGCGATGCCGAAACGATCGGCCCCCATTCTTCCCGCTGCATGCAACACCTTTCCGATGATTTATCGATAATATATTGACGTATTGCCGTCGATAAGGCAATGAAAACCTACATCGGCACCACCCAGGGGAGACACCTGTGACCTCGAGATGGGATTTCTGGATCGACCGGGGCGGTACCTTCACCGACATCATCGGCCGTGATCCGCAGGGCCAGTTGCACCCGCGCAAGCTCCTGTCCGAGAACCCTGAAGCCTATGCCGATGCGGCCATCCAGGGCATACGCGACCTGCTTGGGCTAAAAACCGGCGCCGCCATTCCCGCCGACCGGATCGGCGACATCAAGATGGGAACCACAGTCGCCACCAATGCGCTGCTCGAGCGCAAGGGCGACCGCGTGCTCCTGCTCATCACCAAGGGTTTTCGCGACGCGCTGCGCATCGCTTATCAGGCGCGGCCTGATATCTTTGCCAAGGAAATCATCCTGCCTGAGCAGCTCTACGAGCGGGTGATCGAGATCGACGAACGCGTGCGCGCAGACGGTCGCGTCGAGCGCCTGCTCGACATCGCCGCCTGCCGCCCCGCGATCGAACAGGCCAAGGCGGACGGCATCGACGCGGTCGCCGTCGTCTTCATGCATGCCTGGAAATATCCAGACCACGAAAAGGCGGTGGCCAAGGTCTGCCGCAAGATCGGCTTCAGCCAGATCTCTGTGAGCCACGAGGTCTCGCCGCTGATCAAGCTGGTCGGCCGCGGCGACACCACCGTGGTCGACGCCTATCTGTCGCCGATCCTGTCGCGCTACGTGCAAAGGGTGGCGGGAGAGTTGGGCGCCGGCCCCCGCCTGATGTTCATGATGTCGTCGGGCGGGCTGACCGCCGCCGACATGTTCCAGGGCAAGGACGCGCTGCTGTCGGGCCCGGCCGGCGGTGTCGTCGGCATGGTCGAGACGGCGAAGCTCGCCGGCTTCGACAAGGTCATCGGCTTCGACATGGGCGGCACCTCGACCGACGTCGCCCACTATGACGGCGACTACGAGCGCGCCTTCGATACCGAAGTCGCCGGCGTGCGCATCCGCGCGCCGATGATGCGCATCCACACGGTCGCCGCCGGCGGCGGCTCGATCCTGCATTACGAGGCCGATCGCTTCCGCGTCGGCCCCGACTCGGCCGGTGCCAATCCCGGCCCGGCCGCCTACCGGCGCGGCGGCCCGCTCGCCGTCACCGACGCCAATGTCATGCTCGGCAAGCTGCAGCCCGATGTCTTCCCGGCGATCTTCGGTCCCGGCCAGGACCAGCCGCTCGATGTCGGCACCGTGCGCGAAAAATTCGCGGCCTTGGCCGCCGAGATCGGCGACGGGCGCGCGCCGGAAGCGGTGGCCGAGGGCTTCGTCACCATTGCCGTCGAGAATATGGCGAACGCCATCAAGAAGATCTCGGTGCAGCGTGGCTATGACGTCACCGAATATCTCTTGAACTGCTTCGGCGGCGCCGGCGGCCAGCATGCCTGCCTCGTCGCCGATGCGCTCGGCATGGAAGCGGTGCTCATCCACCCCTTCTCGGGCCTGCTTTCGGCTTACGGTATCGGGCTGTCGACGGTTTTCGCCTCGCGCCAGCAGGCATTGCTCGAACCTCTCGCCGAAGAATCGCGTTCGTCTATCGAGGACCTGATTGCGGCATTGCGCCAAGGCGTCGTCGCCGAGCTTGCCGCGCAAGGCATTGCGGAGGCCGCCATCGCCTCGAAACCGGTCCTGCAGATCCGCTATGACGGCACCGACACGGCGCTGCCGGTGAATTTCGAACAAGGCTCGATCTTCCGCGCCAGAAGCGATTTCGAGGCCGCCCACAAGGCGCAGTTCGGCTTCGTCTATGAAAACAAGCCGATGATCGTCGAGGCGGTTGGCGTCGAAGGCAGCGATGCCGGGACCGCTGTGCGCGACGAAAATGAATCAAGTCTCGAAGACAAGGCGGCAAGTCCTTGGCAGACCCGGCAATTCTTTGCCGACGGCGCCTGGCGCGATGCCGGCATCTTCCGCCGCGAGGATCTGAAGCCCGGTCACAAGGTGGCGGGCCCCGCGCTGATCATCGAGCCGAACCAGACCATCGTCGTCGAGCCGGGCTGGCAGGCCGAGATCACGGCCAGAAACCACGTGCTCCTGCGGCGCATCGAGAAAAAGGCCCGACAGGCGGCGCTCGGCACCGAGGCCGATCCCGTGATGCTGGAAGTCTTCAACAACCTCTTCATGTCGATCGCCGAGCAGATGGGCGTGACGCTGCAGAACACCGCCTATTCGGTCAACATCAAGGAACGGCTGGACTTTTCCTGTGCGGTGTTCGACCGCCATGGCGCATTGGTCGCCAACGCGCCGCACATGCCGGTGCATCTCGGCTCCATGGACCGCTCGGTCGAAACCGTCATCCGCCTGAACTCGGGCGATATCCATCCGGGCGACGTCTTCGCCCTCAACGCGCCTTACAATGGCGGCACGCATTTGCCCGACATCACTGTCGTGACGCCGGTGTTCTCCCTCCCCCTTGAGGGGAGGGTGGCCGCGCAGCGGCCGGGTGGGGTCCTCTCAGAAGGCACCACAAGAACGTCGAGCACTGCCGCAACGACCCCCTCCGCCGCCTTCGGCGGCACCTCCCCCTCAAGGGGGGAGGAAATCCTCTTCTACGTTGCCTCGCGCGGCCACCATGCCGATGTCGGCGGCACGGCGCCCGGCTCGATGACGCCTTTAGCCACCACGGTCGACGAGGAAGGCGTGTTGTTCGACAATTTCCGCATCGTCGATCGCGGCCGCTTCCGCGAGAAGGAGCTCGAGACGCTCCTTACCGACCATCCCTACCCTGCCCGCAATCCCGTCCAGAACATCGCCGATCTCAAGGCGCAGATTGCCGCCAACGAAAAGGGCGTGGCCGAACTCCGCAAGATGGTCGCGCATTTCGGCCTCGATGTCGTCGAGGCCTATATGGGCCATGTCCAGGACAATGCCGCCGAGAGCGTGCGCCGCGTGCTGGAACGCTTGCCGGACACTTCGGACTACGAATATCCCACCGACACCGGTCAGGTGATCAAGGTCAAGATCAGCGTCGACCGGGAGAAGCGCGAGGCGACGGTCGATTTCACCGGCACCTCGCCGGTCATGAAGAACAATTTCAACGCGCCGGAGCCGGTGGCGCGAGCCGCCGTGCTCTATGCCTTCCGCGTCATGGTCGAGGATATGATCCCGATGAACGCCGGCTGCCTCCGACCGATCAACATCATCATCCCCGACGGCTGCATGCTGAAGCCTGCCTATCCCGCAGCCGTCGTCGCCGGCAATGTCGAGACCTCGCAGCACGTCACCAACGCGCTGTTCGGCGCCATGGGCGCGCTGGCCAACGCGCAAGGCACGATGAACAACCTGACCTTCGGCAACCGGCAGTATCAGTATTACGAAACGATCTGCTCCGGCTCGCCGGCCGGCCGGATGAATTCGGGCCGCGGCTTTACAGGCACCTCCGGCGTCCACACGCACATGACCAATTCGCGGCTTACCGATCCGGAGGTGCTGGAATTGCGCTTCCCCGTCGTGCTGGAGGATTTCCACATCCGCGAAGGTTCCGGCGGCAAGGGCAAGTGGAACGCCGGCGACGGCACCAAGCGCACCATCCGCTTCCTGGAAGCGATGGAATGCGCCATCCTCTCCTCGCACCGCAACCGCCCACCCCAGGGTCTGAACGGGGGCGGCGATGGCGAGGCCGGCTCGACCAAGATCAGGCGCAACGACGGCTCGATCGATGTGCTGAAGGCCTGCGACCAGACCACGCTCGACGCCGGCGAGGCCGTCATCGTCATCACGCCGACACCCGGCGGGTTCGGCAAGGCGTAAATACCAGCGTCAACAGCCTGTCACCTGCCTGTCATGACGCTGCGCTACCCGCTTGCGCCAACGCAAACGGGGAATCACCTTGCCATGTCGGATGTTTCGGGAGAACTCGTTTATCGCCGGGGCAAGGAAGTCGGAAAGGCGGTCTACCAAAACCGGGCATTGTCGAAGGACGGTATTTCCGAACGTCTCTTCGCCTTCCTGTTTTCCGGCCTTGTCTATCCGCAGATCTGGGAGGACCCGGATGTCGACATGGAGGCCATGCAGCTTGGCGCCGGCCATCGCGTCGTCACAATCGCGTCAGGCGGCTGCAACATCCTGGCTTACCTCACCCGCTCGCCGGCCCGGATCGACGCCGTCGACCTCAACGCCGCGCACATCGCGCTGAACCGCATGAAGCTGGAAGCGGTGCGCCATCTGCCGTCGCAGGGCGACCTGTTCCGCTTCTTCGGCGCCGCCGACACCAGCCACAATTCGGAAGCCTACGACCGCTTCATCGCGCCGCATCTCGATCCGGTCAGCCGCCATTACTGGGAACGCAGGAATTGGCGTGGCCGCCGCCGCATCTCGGTCTTCGATCGCAATTTCTACCAGACCGGCCTGCTCGGCCTGTTCATTGCCATGGGCCATCGCGTCGGCAAGCTGTTCGGCGTCGATCCGGCCGGCATCATGAGGGCCGAGAACATCGGCGAGCAGCGCCGCTTCTTCAACGAGGAGCTGGCGCCGGTCTTCGACAAGAAGCTCCTCCGCTGGGCGACGTCGCGCAAGGCCTCGCTGTTCGGCCTCGGCATCCCGCCGGCACAGTACGATTCGCTGATCACCTCCGGCGACGGCTCGATGGCGAGCGTCCTGAAGGCGCGGCTGGAAAAGCTCGCCTGCGACTTCCCGCTGAAGAACAACTATTTCGCCTGGCAGGCCTTTGCCCGCCGCTACCCGGAGCCAGGCGAGGCAGCCCTGCCCGCCTATCTCGAACCGGGTAACTACAAAACGATCCGCGCCAACATCGATCGCGTCGCCATCCATCATGCCAACCTGATCAAATTCCTGGCCGGCAAGGATGCGGGCTCGGTCGACCGCTTCGTCCTGCTCGACGCGCAGGATTGGATGACGGACGACCTGCTCAACGCGCTGTGGACCGAGATCACCCGCACGGCCTCGGTTGGCGCCCGCGTGATCTTCCGCACCGCGGCCGAGCCCAGCCTGCTGCCGGGCCGCGTCTCCAACTCCCTGCTCGACCAGTGGCATTACGACAACGAGGCCTCGCGCGAATTCTCCGCCGAGGACCGTTCGGCTATCTATGGCGGCTTCCACCTCTATGTGAAGCGCGCCGCATGAGCACGACCGAGCTGCCGGCCAGCCATGCCGAGCTGATGGACGGCGTCTATCGCTGGCAGCGCCACATCTACAACCTCACCCGCAAATACTACCTGCTCGGCCGCGACTGGCTGATCGCAGGGCTCGACGTGCCGCAAGGCGGCACCGTGCTCGAGCTCGGCTGCGGCACCGGCCGCAACATCGTGCTTGCTGCCCGCCGCTATCCGAACGCCCGTTTCTTCGGCCTCGATATCTCGACCGAGATGCTGGAAACGGCGAACGCCGCTATGGCCCGCGAAGGTCTCGCCGCTCGCGTCACCCTTGCGCGCGGCGACGCCACCGACTTCGACGCAAAAGCGCTTTTCGGCACCGCGCGCTTCGACCGCGTCTTCGTCTCCTATTCGCTGTCGATGATCCCTGGGTGGGAAAAGACGGTTTCGGCCGCGCTCGTCGCGCTTGCTCCCGGCGGCTCGCTGCATGTCGTCGATTTCGGCCAGCAGGAGGGCCTGCCGCGCTGGTTTCGGATGCTGCTGCGCGGCTGGCTGCGGAAATTCCATGTCGAGCCGCGCGCCTCGCTGCGCGACCTGCTTGAATCGGAATCCGAGCGGGCCGGCGCAACCTTCCGTTTCAGAACGCTTTATCGCGGCTATGCCTGGCTGGCGGTGATCAAGATCGCCATTTGATATTTTGAAGACACGATGCCGGCCGCAGGGATGTTGGCCGAACGCCGGACGCACCACATCGTCATAAGGGGGCTTTTGCGGCTGTCCAGGGCAATCGACGCAACGCATGAAAACTGGTATATCGGCCCATCTCTATTTCACTCAAGGGGGAGAGAACATGAGTACGCGGGGGATCTTTTTGTTGGCTGCCTGCACGATTTTTTTGAGCTCGTCTGCAATGAGCAACTCGAGCCTGAACATGCCAAACAAGTGGAATATTACATACCCTGGCAATACCGAAAAACAAAGCCGTCCGACAAGACAACTTCTTCAGACTGCTCAGCAGGACGTCTGCTGTCCTGGCGGTTATCCCTGGTATCGTAACTCCACAAATACGTGCTACGGCAGCTATGAAGACTGCCATGATACTGATGGCGGAGGCTGGTCCTGTAGACAGGTCAACGCCTGCTAGAGCAATTCCAGGAAAAGTGCGTAGCGGTTTTCCGTCCGGAATTGCGTAAAAACAAGTATTTAGAGTGGTTCAGCGATTCCGTGAAACGCTGAACCGCTCTAGGATCACGACCCATTAAATTGCTAGCGCTAACGCAGCGCCTTAACCAGCGCCGCCACCATCGTCTGCGGCCGATAGTTGAGCTTGGCGGGTGTCAAGCCCAGACGCACCACCACCAACTGCTCCGAAGGTACAATCGCCACCGTCTGGCCGTCATGGCCTTCCATCCAATAGGTGTCCTTGGGCAAGCCGGCAGCGGCGCCTGCGCCGGGGCTTTCCTCGTCGCCCGGACCCTCGATCCAGACCTGACCCTTGCCGTAGACCTTCGAGGCAGGCGCCGGCTGCCGCATCCAGTCGACGAAGCCGGCCGGCAGCACCTGGTTGCCGTTCCAGACCCCGCCTTGCAGCAGGAACTGGCCGAAGCGCGCCCAGTCATGCGCCGTGGCATAGAGATAGGACGAGCCGACGAACGTGCCCTGCTCGTCGGTTTCGAGCACGGCACTGTGCATGCCGAGCGGCCCGAACAGCGTCGCCCGCGGCCATGCCAACGCCTTTGCCTTGTCGCCGACCGCGTCCTGCCATAGCCGCGACAACATCACCGCCGTGCCGCTCGAATAGGAAAACACCTTGCCCACCTCGCCGGTGAGCGGCTTGGCCTCGCCGAAACCCGCCATGTCCGGCTCGAGATAGAGCATGCGCGTCACGTCGGCGACGTCGCCATAATCCTCGTTGAACTCCAGCCCGCTCGACATCGCCATCATGTCGGCAAGGCTGATGGCGGCCCGCCCGTCCGCCTTCCACGGCGCGAACAGGTTCTTGCTGGCGAGCGCCAGCTTGCCGTCCTTCACCAGCGTGCCGACGATCGCGGCATTCACAGTCTTGGTCATCGACCAGCCAAGCAGCGGCGTCTTGGCGGTAAAGCCGTCGCCATAGCGCTCCGCGACGATACGGCCGTTCTTCACCACAACGAGGGCGCGCATGCCGGTCCCGGCCATGGCGGCATCGTCGATGATCTTCGACATTTGCGGGCTTTGCGAGGCATCCACCCGTTCACCATCGGGCCAGAGCGCGTCCAGCTGCGCGGCTGCCGCCAGAGGCTCGACATGCACGGATGTCTGCCTCGCCTGACCGGTATCACCGTTCGGAACCGAGGCGCAGCCGAGCCCGTCGCGCTCGACCGCGACGCTTTTGCCCAGCACGCCGAACAGGCCCGCCGAAACAAGCCCCCTCTCCTTGTCGACGGATACCTTCATCAGGCGCAGCAGCGGGTGACCCGGCGCCTGCACGTCGACGGCGAGCACCTCGTTCGGGTCCCGGCCGGCGATGAACACGTTCGAGCAGACGATCTTGGCCGAATAGCCGGAGCCGACGCGGATCAACTCGGGCGGCGCAAAGTAGAGCCAAGCGAATAGCCCGACCACCGCCAGCACGACGAGGCCCAGCAGCCATTTGATGAACTTCACGACAGCCCGCATCTTTTTCCCGCCCCTTGGATTTCCCGGCTCGATTTATGTCATCGATTTGCCGCCATTGCTTCCGCAAAATCATGTCCGATGTCGAGCGCCGTCAACGGATTATCAACCATGTTCGGCGATCACGGAGGGATGTGATCCAAAAGTGCCAAGCTGCTTTGGGACAACGACATGCGTGAAGAACGGGCGGTCCTGTGGGGCGATCGTCCGGCGGGGGGCCGCGTAAGCGACCACCATCAGTGAAGGACCCATCAGCGGCCGGCTGATCCCGGCCCCGGGGAATGTCATGCGCCGTCTTGCGGCCATTGCGATGCTTACGCTGTTGGGCGCCTGCTCGACCGTCGACGATCTTTCGCCGCTGGCGCCGTCATCGCAGACGGTTGCGGTGCGCGCGCCCCGTTTCGAAGATTCCAAGCCGCATGAATGGGACAGCGGCGCGCCGTGGACCTACGCCATCCATGGCACAGACGTCTCCAAATACCAGACCTCGGTCGACTGGTCGGCGGCGAAGGCCAGCGGCATATCCTTCGCCTTCATCAAGGCAACGGAAGGCGGCGACCGGTTCGATGACTATTTCAGCGAGCACTGGGCCCGCACCAAAGCCGCCGGAATCCCGCGCGCGGCCTATCATTTCTTCTATTTCTGCACGCCGGCCGCCACCCAGGCGCGCTGGTTCATCGCCAATGTCCCGAGAGACGCGTCGGCAATGCCGCCGGTGCTCGACATGGAATGGAACCCGAAGTCGCCGACCTGCAGGCTGCGCCCCGATCCCGCGACGGTGCGCGCAGAGATGACCACCTTCCTCGAGATGGTCGAGCGCCACTACGGCAAGAAGCCGATCATCTACACTTCGCTCGACTTCTTCGACGACAATCAACTGGCGACCTTCCGCGGCTATCCCTACTGGCTGCGCTCGGTCGCCGGCCATCCGCGTCAGAAATACGGCAGCCATCCTTTCGCCTTCTGGCAGTATACCGGCACCGGCATCGTGCCCGGCATGACCGGCAAGTCCGACATCAACGTTTTCAACGGCTCAGAAGCCGCCTGGAACAAGTGGCTGCGGCAGAACACCCGTTGACATCGGCCCCCGTGCCTGCTTTTCGACACGGCGGGCGGCGATAGTTGCAACCGCTGGTGATGCGGAGCGGCGCACCCTACCCGGGTGCCGAACGGCGCTCTTGAACTTTGAAATCTAGGCATGATCCTGTCCAGACCCGGCCGGGTTTCACGGATCAATGCGGCGGTCTCGAAAGGGAAGCGATGCGATTGCGCGTTGAAATTTTGGCGGCGCTGATCCTCGGTGCTTTCGCCTGGCCGGCGGCGGCACAGGAATGCGGCGGCGATTTCGAAACCTGGAAACAGGGCGTCGCGGCCGAAGCCAAGGCGGCCGGCGTCGGCGCCGTTGGGCTGGACGCGCTGGAAGCCGCCACCATCGACGAGAAGGTGCTGGCGCGCGACCGCGCTCAAGGGGTGTTCACCCAGACCTTCACCCAATTCTCGAACCGCATGATCTCGGGCTATCGCCTCAAGCAGGGCGCGGCCAACCTCCAGAAATATGCCGATGTCTTCGCGCGCGCCGACAAGGAATTCGGCGTGCAGCCGGCGGTCATCACCGCATTCTGGGGACTGGAAACCGATTTCGGCGCCGTGCAGGGCGATTTCCATACGCTGGACGCGCTGATCACGCTCTCGCATGACTGCCGCCGCCCTCAGCTCTTCCGGCCGCAACTCGTGCCGCTGCTGACCTTGATCGATCGCGGCGTGCTGCCGGCCGACGTCAAGGGCGCCTGGGCCGGCGAGATCGGCCAGACGCAGATCCTGCCGACCGACTACCTCGCCCGCGGTGTCGACGGCGACGGTGACGGCACGGTCGATCTCAGGAACAGCGTGCCGGACGTGATCATGACCACGGCCGACAAGATCCTGTCGCGTGGCTGGAAGCGCGACCAGCCCTGGGTCGAGGAAGTGCGCGTTCCGGACGACATGCCTTGGGACCAGACAGGCCGCACGAACAAGCTGCCGATCTCGCAATGGGCCCAGTGGGGCGTGACCAATCCGAACGGCACGCCGCTCGTCGACAACGGCCTGAAGGCCGGGCTCGCCTTGCCCATGGGCCGCAAGGGTCCTGCCTTTCTGACCTACGACAATTTCGACGTCTATCTGGAGTGGAACCAGTCCTTCACTTATGCGCTCACCGCCGCGGTGCTTGCGACGCGGTTTGCCGGCGCGCCGCAATTCGACCCGCGCACGCCTGAGCAAGGTCTCAGCGGCGATCAGATGAAGGCGCTGCAGACCAAGCTCGAAGCCAAAGGCTACGATGTGGGAACAGTCGACGGCATCCTGGGCACAAACACCCGCGAGGCGATCCGCAAGGAACAGATGCGGCTTGGCCTTCCGGTGGACGGCTGGCCGACGCTGGAGCTTTTGGCGAAGCTGTAGCGAGTGAGTAGTGAGTAGCGAGTAGTAAGTGAGTGCAAACTATTCACTATTCACTATTCACTATTCACTACTTACTATTTCCTACTCACTATTTCCTAATCCGCCATCGTCTCCAAACTCGCGAACCCTTCCGGCGCTTCACCCTCGTCGAACGGCGTCGCCAGTTCGACGAACGTATCGGGAAAGAAGCCGTTGAAGCGCGTCCTCAGTGACAGCGAATAGGCGCCGATATGGCCGATCTCGATCCAGTCTCCGGTGTCAACCGTTTCCGGCAGCCAGAACGGCCGTGAGAGGATGTCGACGGAATCGCAGGTCGCGCCGCAGACCTTGAACGGCACGATGTTCTTTTCTGCGCCGTTGCGCGTGCGGATCGCGGGATCCGGGATGAAGCGCGCCGGCAGCGTGATCTTGCCGGTCCATGAATCCGAAAGCGACGCCCAGATACCGTCATTGATGTAGAGCCGTTTGCCCTTGCGCAAGAGCACGCGCACGATCAGCGACAGGCAGCGCGCCACGATCACGCGGCCGGGTTCCGCCACCAGCGGCATCTGGTCGAACTGATACTCCTTCAGATCGCCCGCCAACCGCGACATGAGCTGGCCGAGCGACGGCATCTCGATGTGCTTGCGATTGGGGTCATGGCCGTACTCGGCCGGAAAACCGCCACCGACATCGAGCCCGGCAATGTCGAAGGTCAGCCGGTTGCGCACCCAGTCGGCCGACGCCAGCGCCCGCTCATAGGTGTCTGGATCCTCGATCTGGCTGCCGACATGGAAGCAGAGGCCGACCTTGTAGCCGGTGCGGTTGAGCCGCTCCGCAAGCTCGACCGCATTGGCAGGGCCGGCGCCGAACTTCTTCGACAGCTCATAGGCCGCGAGGCCTTTGGTCTGGATGCGCACGAACACCGTGACCGCGCCAGGGTCGATATCGAGCGCCCGCACCACGCGCGTCAACTTGGTGATCTCGTCCTCATGGTCGAGCGAAATGACCCGGATGCCGTATTTCTCCAGCGCCAGCTTGATGTCCGACTGCGCTTTGACCGGGTGCATGTAAAGCATTTCGGCGTCCGGCGAGACGGCGCGCACGGCGGCGAACTCGCCCGGCGAGGCGACGTCGAAAGCGCCGACGCCGGCCTCCACCAGCGTCTTCAGCACGATCTGCTCGCCATTGGTCTTGACCGCATAGGCGGTCTTGCCGGGAAACATGCCCATGAACTGCAAGGCATCGGCCTTCAGCACCTGCGGGCGGAAGCAGTAGACCGGATCGTCCGGGCGAAGCGCCAGCGCCGCCTCGCGGGCATTTTCGAATCGCTGCATGGACGAATCCTTGATCTGGGCGCGCACAATTAATCCTAGCTAGCCGCCAAAGAAAACAGTTGTGTGTCTCGCTTTCCCGCTCGGCCAGCTGCACCTTTTTCCGCGAACGCTAAACCATCGGTCAGGTTTCGGGTGGCCTTTGCCGCCAGACCGGATATCGGTTGGAGCTGTTTGGCGGCTGAGATTGCGACCGGCCTGGGAGGGTTGACGACATGACGATGACGGCTGGCGCCGCGGCGATGCGCGGACCGATGGCGCTCAAGGACTGGGCGCAACTGTTGCTGCTCGGCGCGATCTGGGGTGGCTCGTTCTTCTTTGCCCGCATTGCGGTGTCCGAGATCCATCCGCTGGCGCTGGTGCTGTTTCGCGTCGCCATCGCGGCGGCCGCGCTTCAGCTCTATCTGGCGATCCGTGGTCCGTCCTTCCGCCTCGCCTTTCCTTATGCCGGCCTGTTCTTCCTGCTGGCCCTCACCAACAACGTCGTCCCCTTTTCGCTGATCTTCGCCGGCCAGACCGAGCTCGGCGCCGGTGTCGCTTCTGTGCTCAACGCCACGACGCCGTTCTGGACGCTGGTCCTCGCCAATGCGCTCACCACGGACGAGAAGCTGTCGTGGAACAAACTGGCCGGCATCGCGCTCGGCGTCGCCGGAACGGCTGTCATGATCGGTCCGGGCCTGCTCGCGGGGCTTGGCGGCCCGGTCTGGGCGAAGTTCGCGCTGATCGGCGCTTCGCTCTCCTATGCGGTCGCCCTGATGATCGCGCGGCGCTTCAAGGGCGTGCCCTCGCCGGTCATCGCCACCGGGCAACTAACCGCCTCGACCATCATCATGATCCCCGTCGTGCTCATTGCCTATGGCCCGGCCGGGCTGTTTTCGGCCTCGCCGCCGGTCTGGGCGGCAGTGCTGGGACTGGCGCTGCTGTCCACGGCCTTTGCCTACATTCTCTACTTCAACCTCGTCGCCTCGGCCGGCGCCACCAATGCCTCGCTGGTCACATTGATCGTGCCGGTCAGCGCCGTGCTGCTCGGATTCCTGTTCCTCGGCGAACGGTTGGCGGTCTTTGAAATCGGCGGCATGGCGCTGATCGGACTCGGGCTGGTCACCATCGACGGGCGCCTGTTCGGCCGATGGTAGCGGTGTCATGCCACACCGCCGCCACAATTTATTCACAACTCTTGGATCGGTTTTTGCCGAAGAGTTTCAACGGCTAACGGCAAATCGGAAGTCGCAAATTCCACAATCACGTCGCAATGCAGCATATTTTCCGCTTGCCTGTGACCCAAATGACTCTAGATTCCGGCCATAGCTCTGAAGAGGAGGCTATGGCATGGGACTGACGAGGCCAATCAACGCTTTGATGATTTGTGCCGCATTCGCATTCATCGGTGCCCTTATCATAGGTGTTCTTCCCTGACCCGCCAAAGCCGGGAAGATCAATACCGAGAGTAGTCCAAACAATTCGAAAAGGCCGGGTTCTACCCGGCCTTTTCCATTTCAGTCTTTGTTTTATGCATGCCGTATTCCAAAAACCGCCGCACACTTTTGGGCCGACATTGCATTAGGCCGCGGCTGAGCCGGCCGCCGCCGCCGCCTCATGCGAGCGGATGCCGATCATATGGCAGACGGCAAAGACCAGATCGGCGCGGTTCATCGTATAGAAGTGGAAATCGCCGACGCCGCGCTCGACCAGATCATGGACCTGCTCCGCCGCCATCGCAGACGCCACCAGCGCGTGCGTTTGCGGATCGTTCTCCAGCCCCTCGAAGCGCTCGGCCAGCCAAGCCGGCACCAGCGCGCCGCAGCGGGACGAGAAATTGGCGACCTGGGTGAAATTGTGCACCGGCAGGATGCCCGGCACGATCGGGATATAGATGCCGGCGCGGCGCGCCCGCTCGACATAGCGCTCGTAGAGATCGTTGTCGAAGAAGAACTGGGTGATCGCCCGCGTCGCGCCATTGTCGACCTTGCGCTTGAGCATGTCGATGTCGGTGGCGAAGTCAGGGCTTTCCGGATGCTTTTCCGGATAGGCCGATACCGAGATGTCGAAATCGCCGACGCTCTTCAGCGCCCCGACCAGTTCGGCGCCGTTGGCATAGCCATCGGGATGCGGACGGTAAGCGGTGCCCACGCCTGCGGCCGGATCGCCGCGCAAGGCGACGAAACGGGTGACGCCCATACCGACAAATTCCTGGATGACGGCGTCGACCTGATGGCGGGCCGCGTCGACGCAAGTCATGTGCGCCGCCGGCGTCAGCGTGGTCTCGTTCAAGATGCGCCTGACCGTGCGCGCGGTGCGCTCGCGCGTCGAGCCGCCGGCGCCGTAGGTCACCGACACGAATCTCGGCTTGAGCGGCTCCAGCCGGGTGACGGTGTCCCAGAGCCTTGCCTCCATCTCGTCCGTCTTCGGCGGGAAGAACTCGAACGAAACCCGGACCTTGTCGCCAATATCGGGGCGGCGGGAAAAGCGGAACTGGTTCATCAGGCTGTTTCCCCCATTGGATATGCTTTGGCTGGTAGCGAGTCATTGGACGGGTCGGCGATCAGCAGGCGGCGATCGCGGCCGAGCCAGAGCTTGACGGTGAGTTTTGCCTCTGCCTGGCCGCGCGGCTCGAATTCCTGGCTGTCCTCGAGATCGAGCCCTGCCTCCTCGAACCAGTCGGCGATCTGCCGGTCGGAGAAGCCAAGCCGCATATGGGCGTGCTGATCGCGCAGGAACTCCAGATTATGGGGCGCGAAGTCGACGATGACCAGTCTGCCCGCTGGACGCAGCAGCCGCGCCGCCTCGCCGATGGCGCGGGCCGGATCGTCGAGATAGTGCAGCACCTGGTGGATGGTGACGAGATCGAAGGCGTTGCGCTCGACCGGCGGCGAAAAAATGTCGCCCTGGCGCACCTGCGCATTGGCGACCCCCGCCCTGTCGAGATTGGCGCGCGCCACCGTCAGCATCTCGCGCGACATGTCGATGCCGACGCCGCGCCGGTAGAGCGGTGCAAAAATCTCCAGCAGCCTGCCGGTGCCGGTGCCGAGGTCGAGCATCGACTGGAACGGCCGTTTGCCGACGAGCTTGAGCAGTGCCGCTTCCACCGCGCGATCGGGCACATGCAGCGAGCGGATGCGGTCCCAGCTTGCGGCGTTCTCGGAAAAATATTCAGCGGCCCGGTCCTGCCGCTTGCGCTTGACCGCCGCCAGCCGCTCCAGATCGCGCACCACCTGCGGATCGGCCTCGCGCACGCCGGAGACCAGGCGCTGCACGAAATCGCGCGAGCTGTCCGTATCCGACAGCCTGAAGAACGCCCACGATCCTTCCTGGTAACGGCCGATCAGCCCGGCATCGAGCAGGAGCTTCAGATGCCGCGACACGCGCGGCTGCGACTGGCCGAGGATCTCAGTGAGGTCGGAGACCGTGAGATCGCCGCGCGACAGCAGCACGAGGATACGCAGGCGGCTGGATTCGGCCGCCGCCTTCAATGTATCTACCATCGTGTCGAGCGTGACATGCATGAGTGGTTCTCGCTGAAAGATATAAAGATATGTTTATGTCGAATTTGAAACCCTGGCAAGCGCTATGTCGTTTCCGGACAAGAAAATGGCGCAGCCATGATCGGCATGCGCTCCGCCGCTCTTCCGCGGACTGATGGGGACAAAGCCGATGTTCGAGACGCGCGAGGGTGAGAAGCTTCTGGAGACCGACCCGGCTGATCTGCCGCCGGACGGCCATGTCGTCTTCATCGGCCATATCGTCTCGCCCTGGGCGAGTCGCGAGGATTGTCCCAGGAACATGCGCACCGCGCGTGAGACCGGACGGACGGCAACAGTTCTTGTCGACGAGCCTTACCGCCCGGGACTGCAAAATCTCGACCGCGCCAGCCACCTCGTCGTCCTCTCCTGGCTCGATCGTGCGCCGCGGGATCTGATTGTGCAGAAACCACGCCATGCGGCTGAACCGAAAGGCGTTTTCTCGCTGCGCTCCCCTGCCCGCCCGAACCCCGTAGGGCTGCATGTCGCGAAGCTCGTCGCGCTCGATATCGCGGCTGGCCGGATCGAGATCGACGCCATCGACGTGCTCGACGGCACACCGGTCATCGACATCAAGCCCTATTACGCTTCGACCGATGCGTTCCCTGAAGCAACCATTGCGGGGCGCGACGAGAAATGAGCGCGCCCACCGGCCGCCGCCGCGCCATTGCCAAGGCGCTGACCGCGCTCCTGCCGCTCGCCCCCTATGCCGACATGGAAAAGATCCGCGCCGACGCCGGTTCAGTGCACATGAAGACCTTGCCGCCGACGATCGCGGTGTGGCTGGCAACCATCGCCCATGTCCGCCACGCCCATACCGACTACGAGAGATTGCTTGCCGAAGGCTATGACCGGGACTCGGCGCGCTTCTTCGTCATCGAAAAGACCAATGAGGTGCTCACCCGCTGGCGCGCCACGCGCTTGCTGGAGGAAGACGACGAGGACGAATAGAGCTGACGGAAACCCGTTGCGGTCGCATAGCCACCTCGCAGGACAAGCAGCGCCGGTGGGCTGGCTCTACTTCGTTCGAAGCCGAAGGCTAGCCTGCCGTCGCAGAACAACGGGGAGGAGTGAAAATGAGCCAAGCCGCCGCCAAGCCCGCCGGGCCGTTCCCCATTCTTTCAGATCGTTATCTCGACCCGCACACCTATCCAGACGGCGTGGCTTACCTGGACGGACAATATCTGCCGATGTCGCAGGCCAAGGTCTCGGTGCTGGACTGGGGTTTCCTGCACTCGGACGCCACTTACGACACGGTCCATGTCTGGGACGGCCGGTTTTTCCGTCTCGATCTGCACATCGAGCGTTTCTTCAGCGGGCTGGAAAAGCTTCGCATGACGATCCCGTTCGATCGCGACGGCGTTGCCGAAATCCTTCACAACTGCGTCGCGTTGTCCGGCCATCGCGCCGCCTACGTCGAGATGCTGTGCACGCGCGGCGTCTCGCCGACCTTCAGCCGCGATCCGCGTCAGGCGATCAACCGGTTCATGGCTTTTGCCGTCCCTTTCGGCTCGGTCGCCAATGCCGAGCAGTTGCGTCGCGGCTTGCATGTCGCGATCAGCGACAAGGTCCGCATCCCGCCTGCCTCGATCGATCCCACGATCAAGAACTACCATTGGCTCGATCTGGTGCGCGGTCTCTACGACGCCTACGACCGCGACGCTGACACCGCGCTGATCCTCGACTTCAACGGCAACGTCGCCGAGGGTCCCGGCTTCAACGTGTTCCGCGTCAAGGATAGCAAGCTGTCGACGCCCGCCGCCGGCGTGCTGCCCGGCATCACACGCCGCACCGTGTTCGACCTGTGCGCCGAGATGGGACTCTCCGCAACAGCGGCGGACGTCAGCGTGGCCGCGCTCAAGACGGCGGACGAAGTCTTCATCACCTCGACCGCCGGCGGCGTGATGCCGGTCACTGTGATCGACGGCGCCCCAGTGGCCGATGGCAAGGTCGGCGCGGCTACCGAGCGCCTGATGCGCCTCTACTGGCAAAAGCACGAAGACCCGGCCTGGTCGAGCGCGGTGCGCTATCCCTGACCCGCGCACCAAATAATTCCGGCGGCGCCTCTGGAAAAACGCCGAAAGCGCCGTACATAGATCAAGCGGAGCGCCCTCCGCTTATCTCCCGGAATTCATCGCCAGCAGAGCAGTTCCAGGAAGGAACTGTGCAAAAACAAAGGTTTGGAGCGGTTTTGCGATTCTTGAAACGCTGAACCGTTCTAAGAGCAAGGATCACAGATCATGACTGATAAAGTTTGGTTCATCACCGGATCGTCGAAGGGCTTTGGCCGCGTCTGGGCCGAGGCGGCGCTTGCCCGCGGCGATCGTGTCGCAGCGACCGCTCGCGACGCAAGCACCCTCGCCGATCTCGTCGCGAAATACGGCGAGAAGGTCGCCGCTATCGCCCTCGACGTCACCGACAAGAAAGCGGTCGAAGCTGCCATTGCCGAAACGCATAAGCGCTTTGGCCGGCTCGACGTCGTCATCAACAATGCGGGCTACGGCCATTTCGGCGCCATCGAGGAAGTCAGCGAGCAGGAAGCTCGCGACCAGATCGAGACCAACGTGTTCGGCGCGCTCTGGGTCACGCAGGCGGCCTTGCCCATCATGCGGGCGCAGCGCTCCGGCCACATCATCCAGATATCGTCGATCGGCGGCGTCAACGCCTTTGCCTCGCTCGGCCTCTACCATGCCTCGAAATGGGCGCTGGAGGCGTTCAGCCAGTCGCTGAGCCTGGAGGTCGCTGAATTCGGCATCCACGTCACGCTTGTCGAGCCAGGCGGTTTCTCCACCGATTGGGCCGGTCCTTCGGCCAAGGTCTCAAAAGCGATCGAAGCCTACGCGCCCACCCGCGCCGCCATGGCCGAGCGTCGCAGCCGCGCCGTGCCCGGCGATCCCGAGGCGACCGGCCCGGCGATGCTCGCCATCATCGATGCGGCCGAGCCGCCGCTCAGGGTTTTCTTCGGCGACGGCGGCCTGCCGATGATCAGGCAGGAATACGCCAACCGCATCGCCACCTGGGAAAAGTGGGACGATGTCTCCGTAATGGCGCAAGGCGCGAACAAGAACCGCAAGGCAGCTTAGGCTTTCCAAGATCCAGTTACGCCGCCATGGCGGCGTAACTTCCTGCCTCGCCCACTCAGCCCGGGAAGGCCGCAAGAGCGGTTTGGGCCAAAGCGCGCAACTCTTCGACCGAAGCGCCGTCCCGCGCCTGGATCGACATGCCATTCATGACGCCGGCCAGGTATTTGGCGAAGCCCTCGACAGGCAGTCCGTGCGGCAGGTCGCCCACTGCCAGGCCCTGCGCTAACCGGCGGGCAATCGCCGCTTCACTCGCCTTGCGATAGGTCTTAAGCTCATCCGCGACGGCTTGCGCCTGCGGCGAGGCCGCAAGCGCACCGCTGACGAAAAGGCATCCGCCGGGCTTGCCGGGCCTGGAATAGGCCTCAGCCGCGCCCATCAGCAACCGCCGGACCGCCTCCCTCGTCGGCACCGGCGCGTTCAACGCCTCCAGCGCAAAGCCGATCTCCGTTTCGTGGTATCGGGCGAGCGCCCGACGGAACAATGTCTCCTTGTCGGTGAAGGCGTTGTAGATCTGCGGCGGCGTCAAGCCCATGGCCTCGCGCAGCATGGCAAGCGAGGTCGCCTCATAGCCATGCTCCCAGAACAGATGCATCGCTGCGTCGAGCGCAGCGTCAGGGTCGAACGCTCGCGGCCTGCCGCCGCGCGGCTTCTCCAAATTTTCCATAGTGATCGATACGAAACCTATTGACTTGCCTCTTACGGGTAACGTAACAATCAATACGTAACCTGACAAGCACAAGGCCGTCAGCCATTCGCAGCAAGGAAGGGAGAACCAATATGCCGATCACCGTGACCGCGCCCGAAGGCGTGCTGACTGCAGCCGGAGAGCGCGAAATCCTGCCTCGCCTGAGCGCCGCGCTCATCGAGGCTTCCGGAGCCACCGGAAATTCATTCTTCACCGCAATTGTCGGAGGAACGGTCCATATCCTGCCGCTTCAGCGCATCTATGCGGGCGGCGCCAACCGGCCTGTCGTCATGGTGGAGTTGAAACTGCCCAATATCGGCCTGGCCTCCATCGAGGCGCGACAGACCTTCATCACGGCCGCCGCCAGGATCGTCGCCGAACTCTGCGTGCCGGACCACAAGCCTGAAGACACCTGGATCAACATCGTCAATGCGCCCGACGGCGGTTGGGGCATCGGCGGCCGGCAATATTCGGGCGATGCGCTAGTAGCGGCAGCGATGGCCGCCGCGCAATAATCGGGCCGACAGGAGCCCTCGGGGATGCAGCCTTCGCAGTTCTCAAGCGCGAGGAGGATCCAGTTGCGGCGCGGCTTGGCCGGGATCATGCGTCGTGGCAATCACGACGTTCTTACTGGCCTTTGCCGCGCTGCATCGCTTTGATGGCGCCGCCAAGATGAGGATCGACTATGCAACCCGGACCCGCAATCGCGGCATTGTGGCTGATCTGGCTGGTGTCCTGGGCTCTTGCCGCCTTTTGGGCCGACCCCGTGCAAAAGCGCGCAGGCTTCCGAGCGGAAGCCCAGTATCGGGCACTGTGGCTTGCCGGCACCATCCTGCTGTTCGTGCCGGCGCATGGCTATGTCGGCCGGCTTCGGCTCTGGATGCCGACGCTGACGGAAGCCTGGATCTGCGTTGCCCTTATCGCCGTCGGCATCGCTTTCGCCTGGTGGGCGCGCCTGCATCTCGGCAAGCTGTGGTCGGGCACCATCACCGCCAAGGCCGATCACCGGGTGGTCGACACCGGGCCTTATCGGCTGGTCCGCCACCCGATCTACACCGGTCTGCTTTTGTCGATCCTCGCCACCATGGCGGCGAAAGGCACGGTCTGGGGCATCGCCGGCGCGGCGCTCCTGCTTGTCGGCATCGTCGTCAAGGCGCGGCTGGAAGAGAGCTTCCTGCGCGGCGAGCTGGGCCCGGCCTATGACGACTACGCCAGGCGCGTGCCGATGCTGGTGCCGTTCGCGCCGGCCTGACGCGTCAGGATGTGTGAAATTCAAAGCATGCGCAGCAGCGCGCCACCGATCGAATAGCCGGCGCCGAAGGCGCAGAGCAGGCCGAAATCGCCCGCTTTCATGTCGGCATGGTTTTCCGACAGCGCCACGATGGCGCCGGCGCCGGCCGTGTTGCCGAGCCGCTCAAGCACCATCGGCGCGCGGTCATGGCCGACGTCGTGGCCGAAGGCCAGCTTCAGGATCATCGCGTTCATGCGCGCATTGGCCTGATGCAGCCAGAAGCGGCGGATGCCTTGCGGCGTCAGCCCATGCTCGGCCAGGAACTCGACGATGAATTTGTGGCCTGCGACGGTGACTTCCTTGAACACCTTGTTGCCGACCTGCTTGATCAGGTTACCCTCGAGCTTGATCTGGTAAGGATCGTCCTGGGCGGTCCGGGTGTGGTAGCCGAGATTAGTGCGGATGTTGTTCGACAATTGCGTCCAGGTGCGCGTGTCGAGCACCTCGAAGCGTCCCGGCCGCTTCTCGCCCTGGTTGAGCCCTTCGACGACCATCGCGACCGAAGCATCGCCGAAGATGAAATGCGTCTGCCGGTCGCGGAAATTGAGATGGCCGGTGATGATTTCGGGCGTCGACACCAGGATGCGCTTATGCGCCCCGGCCCTGACCAGATTGACCGCGATATGCAGTGCTGCCGCGGCGGAAGAGCAGCCCAGCCCCATGTCGAAGCCGGCGCCCTTGGTGCCCAGCGCCTCCTGCATCTCGATGGCGATCGCCGGATAGGGACGCTGATGGTGCGAGGCCGAGCAAATCACCAGGTCGATGTCCGACGCTGCCACGCCGGCATGGGCAATCGCCTTTCTTGCCGAGGCAATGCCGAACTCCGCCTGGAGCGACAGCGCGTCATCCGGCCGCGCCGGAATGCGCGGCGCCATGCGGGTCGGATCGAGGATGCCCTCGCGCTCGATCACATGGCGGGTCTGCACGCCAGAGGCATGCACGATGAAATCGCTGTCCGATTTCTGCAGCGGCGTCTCGCCGGTGACGGCGCGACGCGCATTCTCGGTGTCGACCCAACGGTTGAAGCTTTCGACCAGCTCTTCATTGGTAATGACAGGCTCGGGGATTTCGGCGCCGATGCCGCTGATGATGACGCGATGCATGTCCAATCCGTCTAGAGCAATTCCAGGAAAAGTGGGAACCGGTTTTCCGTCCGGAATTGCGTTGAAACAAATGGCACGGGCGTTGCGGGCTCTGATGTGGGCGCGGACACGGCCCGCCGCAACCCTTGTCGTATTCGGCCGGTTTATGCCAGCTTAAATCTCTGGCGTGCGCGGCTATCGCGATAAGTTGACTGGAAGGCTGTCAGGCCCGCTTGGCGATGATGAAGATGCGCGGGAAGCGCAGCAGCACCTTGCCATTCGCCGTCTTCGGATAGGCCTTTGCTATCTTGGCGGTATAGCTTTCGAGGAAAGTCTTCTTCTCATCGGCATCGAGCGGATCGAGGAACGGCTTCAGCCCTGTCGCCTTGACCCATTCGACGATCGCTTCGGCATCCGCCAGAGGGTGATTGTAGATCGTGTGCCAGATATCCACGCGGTCGGCGAGCGGCGACAGGAGATCGTAGTAGAACGAAACCGGCGGCAGGGGCGCGCGCGTCGCGCTCTTGAGCTTCGCCGAGAACGGCATCTCGGCCGCCGTGTCGCGCATAAGCTGATGCGAAGGCTCGGCGAGATTGTCGGGCATCTGAATGGCCAAGGCGCCGCCGGGCGCGAGCAGCCCCATCAGCCGCTGGAACACCGCCGGATGCTCCGGCAGCCACTGGAAGACGGCGTTGGCGAAGATCACGTCGACCGGGTTCTCCGGCTGCCATTTGGCGGCATCGGCGAGCGCGAAGGTGACGTTGGCCAGCCGCGCCCTCGCCTTCTCGATCATGTCGGGCGAGGTGTCGAAGCCGCTGACCTCGGCATCCGGCCAGCGCTCGACCAGCAGCTCCGTCGAATTGCCCGGACCGCAGCCGATATCGACGACGCGGCGCGGAAAGTCGACAGGAACCTGTGTCGCCAGGTCCCGCGCGGGCCGCGTGCGCTCGTCCTCGAACTTCAAATATTGGGCGGCGGACCAGTCGGGTTTCATTTCGGCGGGTGTATCAATCATCGATAAACTTCGCGACGGTTTCCAACTTCCACGACCAGGATAACCAGCCGGCTGTCCCGGAATTGAGCGATGATCCTGTAGCGCCGACGCGAAAACGCCAAGCCTCGGCCCTAGTCGCCGCAAGCCGCTTGGCCAGGGCCCTTGGGTTGGGATGCGGTGATACTCTCTGATTCAGGAACTCTAGGATGCGGCGTTGGTCTTTGGTCGACAGCCGTTCGATGTCCTTCACGGCTCCTGGCGTGAACTCGACACGCCAGTTCATTCAGCAGCAGGCTTCTTGCGACGCTCCTCGGCTTCACGATGCTCAAGCTTCCTCACCACGTCGTCCAGCGGAATGCGAACGCCGTCGTCATTCTTCAGGCGTTCATCCGCGATCTTCGCATCCTGCCAATCCTCGATCGCCTCGAGGATGGCTTCTGTTACGACCTGATCAGTCGAACGACCGCTGTCCTTGGCCATAGCGGCCAGCAGCTTCTCGACTCTGTCAGGCAATTCGACCGTGATCATATCGGAAGCTCCATCCAATCAATCTAGGTCAAACATCGGATGCCCGCAACGGATCGGGATGCCTTACCTTGTCAGCCGCTTGTGCGTCATGCGGTGCGGGGTCGCCGCTTCCGCGCCCAGGCGGCGAAGCTTGTCCTTCTCATATTCCTCGAAATTGCCTTCGAACCATTCGACATGCGCGTCGCCTTCGAAGGCGAGCATGTGGGTCGCCATGCGGTCGAGGAACATGCGGTCGTGGCTGATGATCACCGCGCAGCCGGCATAGGCTTCGAGCGCGTCTTCCAGCGCGCCCAGCGTTTCGGTGTCGAGGTCGTTGGTCGGTTCGTCGAGCAGCAGCACATTGCCGCCGCCCTTCAGCATCTTGGCCAGATGCACGCGGTTGCGCTGGCCGCCCGAAAGATTGCCGACCTTCTGCTGCTGGTCGCCGCCACGGAAGTTGAAGGACGAGCAGTAGGCGCGGCTGTTGACCTCGTGCTTGCCGAGCTTGATGACCTCGGCGCCGCCTGAGATCTCTTCCCACACCGTCTTGTTCGGGTCCAGCGCGTCGCGGCTTTGATCAACATAGCCGAGCCTTACGGTCTCGCCCTTGCGGATCGAGCCGGCATCCGGGGTTTCCTGGCCAGTGATCATCTTGAAAAGCGTCGTCTTGCCGGCGCCGTTCGGGCCGATGACGCCGACGATGCCGCCTGGCGGCAGCTTGAAGGAAAGGTCTTCGATCAGCAGTTCGTCGGCGAAGCCCTTGTTGAGGCCTTCGACCTCGATGACGACGTTGCCGAGGCGCTCGCTCGACGGGATGACGATCTGCGTGTCGGTCGGTTTGCGGCTCTGCGACTGCTCGACCAGTTCCTCATAGGCCTTGATACGCGCCTTGGACTTGGTCTGGCGCGCCTTCGGCGAAGACTGGATCCACTCGCGCTCGCGCCAGATCGCCTTCTGGCGGGCGTCGTCCTCGCGGCCTTCCTGGATCAGGCGCTTGGCCTTGGCATCGAGATATTTAGTGTAGTTGCCCTCATAGGGGATGCCGCGGCCGCGGTCGAGCTCGAGGATCCAGCCGGTGACGTTGTCGAGGAAGTAGCGGTCGTGGGTGATGATCAGCACCGAGCCGGGATAGTCGCGCAGATGCTTTTCCAGCCATTGCGTGGTCTCGGCGTCGAGATGGTTGGTCGGCTCGTCGAGCAGCAACAGGTCGGGCTGCTCCAGCAACAGCCGGCAGAGCGCCACGCGGCGACGCTCGCCGCCCGACAGGTTGGTCACCTCGGAATCGGCCGGCGGGCACTGCAGCGCGTCCATCGCCATCTCGACCTGCTGCTCGAGGTCCCACAGGTTGAGGCGATCCATCTCATCCTGCAGCTTGGCGGACTCGTCCGCCGTCTCGTCGGAATAGTTCATCATCAACTCGTTGTAGCGCTCGATGATGGCCGTCTTCCTGGCGACGCCGTCCATGACGTTTTCGCGCACGGTCTTGTTGGGGTCGAGCTGCGGCTCCTGCGCGAGGTAGCCCACGGTCGCGCCCTCGGCCAGCCACGCCTCGCCCTGATACTCCTTGTCGAGCCCGGCCATGATGCGCAGGATGGTCGACTTACCCGAACCGTTGGGGCCGAGGATGCCGATCTTGGCGTCCGGATAGAAGGACAGGTGGACGTTATCGAGCACCTTCTTGGTGCCATAGGCCTTCGACAGGCCGGACATGTGATAGATGAATTGGCGAGCCACGCGCGCTTTCCCTGAAACTGAACTGTCGAGTTGGATGGGGGTTGCGCGCTATGTAGGCGATGAAGCGCCGAACGGCAATCGCTTTCGGCACATCACGATCTTTCGCCAAGCCGCGGGACTGCCGGTTCGGCGGCTAAACCCGCGCAGCCCCTACTGGAACCCGATCGCGTCGACCGTGCCCTTCGGGCAGCCGGCCTTGCCCGTCGGCGCCGACGCCATCAGCAGGTCGGCGAGCTTGCTGTCGGAACCGATCGGACCGGAAAGGCCGAGCGTCAGCTCGCCGATCAACCGCCTGCCGCTTGACGGATCGACCAGGCAGGAGACGCGCACGCGGTCGCCGGCGCCAGCACCGAAGGCTTTGTCGAAAGCATCGCGGATCTGGTTCGATGTCAGCTGCTTGCCGATGTTCTTGGTGAAGAGATCGCGCACCGGCGAAGCGTTAACGGCGCGTATCAGATTGAGCGCGTCGGAGAAATACTCCTGCTGGCTCTTGCCGTAGCAGGTGCCGTGCTTGATCCATTCGTGGCGTTCGAGCTTGGAGGCGGTGCCCGGCATCACCTGGTCGAGCTCGGCGCGCGTATTGGCGTCGAGGTCGACCGCTGGCAGATCCCCCCAATGCGCGGGATTGTCGTTGGCCTTGTCGCCCGCCGACACCTGGCAATAGAAATTGCCGTTCGGCTGCGGCCACAGCCCGTGCAAGGTGAAGTGCGAAGCGTCGAACTCGTTGGGATTCTGCGCCTTGCATTCGGGCTTGTTGGCCTTGGTCTCGCAGAAGGCGGGCTGCCAGCTCAGCGCAAAGACATATTCAGGCTTGCCGGAAGCCGGCTGCGACGGTCTGGCCTGGTCGGCGGGCGCCTGCGTGGTCGACGCGCTGCCGCCGGTGACATGACCGCAGTTGATCTTCACCCAGCGTCGTTCCGGATCGGCGCCCGGGACCTGGATGAGATAGTGGGTGGGCTCGTCCTTGTTGCCGGCCAGAAGCTGATAGCTTTGTCCTGCTTCGGTGGAGACGTTGCCGGGGTTCTTGCCGCTCTTGATGGCTTGCGTCGCCGGACACGCGCTGTCGGCCACGAACGTGCCGCTCATCTTCACATCGGCATTCGCCGTGCCGACGCCAACCAGAGCCAGAACAACCGAACCCCATAGTGCCCAAACCCGCATTCCCGCTCTCCCGGCAATCATTGAACCGTATTGGATTCGTCACACTAGAACAGGCGACGTGTCAGAATTGCGATCTTTTTCGTCAGGCGAAAATAATCCCCAGATGAAGGCTTTTGGCCTGGACGTTTGTCAGCTCTCAGCCTGCTCCGCCCGCAGCGCCAACACCCGCAACAGCGTCAGCGCAGCCTTGAGCTCCTGAGGGTCGAGGCCCTCGGAGACAGAGTTCGCCCATGCGTGTTGACGGGTGGCGATGTGGCGGACTGCCGTCCAGCCAGCTTCGGTCACCGACAAAAGCTTGGCGCGGCGATGCGCCGGATTGTCGGCATAGGCGGCAAGCCCCTCCTCGGCCAGTATGTCGGCGAGGCGCTGCACGCTCTGCCGGGCAAGACCCATGTCGCGTCCGATCTCCGCAACGGATTTCGGCTCTCCAAGAACGGCTCCCAGCACCTGCCAGCGCGCCGCGGTCAGTCCCGCCGGAGCGGCCAGCCGATCGGCCGCTTCGAGGAAGCGGCCGTTCAGCCTGAACACCGCGAGCACAATCTCTGTAAGCGTGTCTGCGGCTTCGGTCCTGGTCGTCATTCGTGGCCGGTCCCGATGGTCGCGATGAATGTGTTGATGGCTTCCGCCACCACCTCGGGCTTGTCAAGCATGACCCAATGGCCGGTGCCCGCCACGACTTGATGCGGAATGCCGGCTCGCAGGTGATAAAGCGCAGACGGATTGTTGTTGGGCTCGGTCGCCAGCACCAGCATCGGCCCGTGATAGGCATCGAGCGCGGGCTCCGGGTTCCATTCGGCCAATGCCTTGCCGACACCCGCCACCGCCGCCGGGTCGACGACCGACGCGTCGGCAAGCACCCGCTGGCGGACGGCAGGATTGGACCCGGCGATGGACGTGTAATACGCCTTCAACACGTCGGATGCATTGGGGCCGGCAAGATCACGGATGAACCCTTCGCGGATATCCTTCGGCAAAGCACGCGGATCGGTCGCCGGATCAACCAGCAGGATGCCGGCGACATGGTTCGCATGGCTGGCGGCGTAGGCGAGCGCCGTCCCCGCCGCGCCGCTATGGGCAACAACGAGAAACCTTTTCAGGCTGAACGCATCGGCGACCGCTTCGACGTCGGCCGCACGCCCGCCATAGCCATAGTCGCCATCCGCGGCCGGCGCCGAGGCGCCGTGACCGCGAAAGTCGAAGGCAACCGCCTGCCGGCCATCGGCCGTGGCTTGCATCACCTGCTGCCACGCCGATGCACGGCTGCAATCGCCGTGCAGGAACAGGATCGGCAAGCCGTTGCCTCCGCCCAGCCTGTAGATCGCAAGCCGGCCCTGCGGGCCATCGATGGTCGACGTCTTCATAGCTTTCCCCCGGGCTCCAAATTGACAGCATACTGTCATATAACTGATTGACAGCATGCTGTCAACTCTGCGCTCTCTTGACGCCGCCGAAACCCTCGCCCATCAGTCGCGAAGGGAGCGAGACATGCCATTCGACAGAAAGACCGGGCTGGCCTCACCGACCGGGGCCGACCTCAACCTTTATGTGAAAGAAGCGGAGACGACTCCGCGCGCCGTGATCCAGATCAATCACGGCCTCGCAGAGCATGCGGCGCGCTATGCCCGCTTTGCCGATTTCCTCGCCCCGCGCGGCTTCCATGTCTACGCCCATGACCATCGCGGCCACGGCGCCACAAAGGCGCCCGACGCGCCGCTCGGCAGGTTCGCGGATGTCGACGGCATCGCCAAGGTGATTGCCGATGTCGGTGCCGTCCACGACTTGATCGCTGCCGCGCATCCGGGCCTGCCGGTCATCGTCTTCGGCCATTCGCTGGGCGCCTCGATCGCGCTGAACTTCGTGCTCCGCCATTCCGCGCGCGTCCATGCCGCCGCGATCTGGAACGGCAATTTTTCGCAAGGCCTGCTCGGCCAGCTGGCGCTGGGCATTCTCGGTTGGGAACGGATGCGGCTGGGCTCCGACGTGCCGTCGCGCCTGCTGCCAAGGCTCACCTTCCAGGCCTGGGGCAAGGCTGTGCCCAACCACAGGACTTTGTTCGATTGGCTGTCGCGCGATCCGGTCGAGGTCGACAAATACATCGCCGACCCGCTCTGCGGCTGGGACGCTTCCGTCTCGATGTGGCGCGACGTGGTCGGCATGGCGCTTTACGCCGGCAAGGATTCCAGCTTCGCCGGCATGCGCCGCGACCTCTGCGTCAACCTGGCCGGCGGCGAGAAGGATCCGGCCTCCGACTTTGGCAAGGCGGTCAGCCACCTCGCCCGGCGCATGGATCGAATGGGCTTTTCGAATCTGGTTTCAAAGGTTTACGCCGAGACCCGCCATGAAAGCCTCAACGAGATCAATCGCGACACTGTCATGAACGATTTCGCCGTCTGGGCAGATCATATGCTGAAGTCTTCGCGGCAATTGGCCTAGCGTATGGGCCGTGACAGCGACAGTCACTATTGGTAGAGGCTGCGCTTTCGACCCATCACGGTGATCCATGGCCGAACCCCCGCTGAAAGGCATCCGCGTTATCGAACTCGCCCGCATCCTGGCGGGCCCTTGGGCCGGGCAATTGCTCGCCGATCTCGGTGCCGACGTCATCAAGGTCGAAAGCCCGGATGGCGGCGACGACACCCGCAAATGGGGCCCGCCCTTCGTCATGAGCCATGACGGCGAGAACCTGTCGGCCGCCTACTATCATTCCTGCAATCGCGGTAAGCGCTCGATCGCCATCGATTTCTCCAAGCCCGAGGGCGCCGACACGCTGCGCCGCCTCGTCGCCACGGCCGACGTGCTGATCGAGAACTTCAAGCTCGGCGGCCTGAAGAAATACGGCCTCGACTATGAGAGCCTGAAGAAGATCAATCCGCGTCTCGTCTATTGCTCGATCACCGGCTTCGGCCAGGACGGCCCCTACGCACCGCGCGCCGGCTACGATTTCATCATCCAGGCGATGGCCGGCATGATGTCGATCACCGGCGAGGCAGGCCGCGAGCCGCAAAAGGCCGGCGTCGCCATCTCCGACCTTTTCACCGGTCTCTATTCGGTGATCGCCATCCAGGCCGCGCTCCGCCATGCCGAAAAGACCGGCGAAGGCCAGCACATCGACATGGCGCTTTACGACAGCCAGATCTCGGCACTGGGCAACCAGAACCTCAACTACCTGGTCTCCGGCAAGTCGCCGGTGCAGATGGGCAACGCCCATATGAACATCGCGCCTTACGAGGTGCTGCCGGTGAAGGACGGTCACATCATCCTGGCCGTCGGCAATGACGGCCAGTTCGGCAAGTTCTGTGCGGTGGTCGGTCTCACCGACCTGCCCGCCAATCCGGATTTCGCCACCAATCCGGCGCGCGTCGCCAACCGCGCGAAGCTGCGCGCACTGATCATCGAGACGCTGAGCACGTGGGATCGCGATTCGCTTTTGGCGAAGCTCGAGGCGGCCGGCGTGCCGGCGAGCCCGATCAACACGATCGGCCAGATGTTCGCCGACCCGCAGACGATCGCGCGCGGCATGCGGCTCGACCTCGACGACGGCCATGGCAATCGCCTGCCTTCGGTGCGAGCGCCGATGGTGATGTCCGGCACGCCGCTGGTTTATGAGCGCCCCTCGCCGCGTCTTGGCGAGCACACGCAGGAAATCCTTGCCGAACTGGAGAGGTCAACAAAATGAAGACCGGCGGACAACTGATCGTCGAAGCGCTCGAAGCCAACGGCACCGACCGCATCTTCTGCGTGCCCGGCGAATCCTATCTGGCGGTGCTCGACGCGCTGCATGACTCGTCGATCCGCGCCATCGTCTGCCGTCAGGAAGGCGGCGCGGCGATGATGGCCGACTGCCAGGGGCGGCTGACCGGCAAGCCCGGCATCTGCTTCGTCACCCGCGGCCCCGGCGCCACCAACGCCTCGGCCGGCATCCACATCGCCATGCAGGATTCGGTGCCGCTGATCCTGTTCATCGGCCAGGTCGCCAGCCACGCCAAGGAGCGCGAGGCGTTCCAGGAGGTCGACTACAAGCGCTTCTTCGGCGACATCGCCAAATGGGTGGTCGAGATCGACGACGCCTCGCGCATTCCGGAATTCGTCACCCGCGCCTTCGCGGTGGCGACCTCCGGCCGGCCCGGCCCCGTCGTCGTCTCGCTACCGGAAGACATGCTGACCAGCGAGGTCGAGGCGCCGGCAGCGCTTCCATACACGCAGGTCGAGACTCGCCCCGGCGAAGCCGAGCTCGACGCGCTGGAAATGCTGTTGAGCAATGCGAAGCGCCCGTTCGTCATTCTTGGCGGCACGCGCTGGGACGCGGATGCAGTTGCCAAGATGCAGACGATCGCCGAGACGTGGTCGCTCCCTGTCGGCTGCTCCTTCCGCCGCCAGATGCTGTTCGATCATCTTCATCCTAACTATGCCGGCGATGTCGGCATCGGCATCAACCCGAAGCTGGCGGCGCAGATCAAGGCGGCCGATGTCGTATTGCTGATCGGCGGCCGCATGGGCGAGATGCCGTCCTCCGACTACACGCTGCTGAAGAGCCCCTACCCCGACCAGGCGCTGGTGCATGTCCATGCCGATGCCGGCGAGCTCGGCCGCGTCTACCGCCCGACGCTGGCGATCAACGCCTCGCCCTCGGCTTTCATCGAGGCCTTCGCCAAGCGCAGGCCGGCCGCCACGCCTTCGTGGGCGGAGGAGACGGCAAAAGCACATGCCGCTTACCTCGAATGGTCGACGCCGCCACAGACCGGACCCGGCGCCGTCCAGATGGGACCGATCATGAACTATCTGGAAAAGGCGCTGCCGGAGGACGCCATCCTCACCAATGGCGCCGGCAACTATGCCACCTGGGTGCATCGCTTCCATCGCTTCCGCCGCTTCGCCACGCAGGCGGCGCCCACCTCCGGCTCGATGGGCTACGGCACGCCGGCGGCGGTTGCCGCCAAGGCGCTATTTCCGGACCGCACCGTGGTTGCCTTTGCCGGTGATGGCTGTTTCCTAATGAACGGACAGGAATTCGCCACCGCTGTTCAGTATGACCTGCCGATCATCGTCGTCGTGGTCAACAACGGCATCTACGGCACGATCCGCATGCATCAGGAGCGGGAGTATCCGAGCCGCGTCGTCGCCACCGATCTGAAAAACCCGGACTTCGCGGCCCTCGCCCGCGCCTATGGCGCGCACGGTGAGACGGTCGAGAAGACTGCGGATTTCGCGCCTGCCTTCGAGCGCGCCCGCGCCAGCGGCAAGCCGGCGATCGTCGAGATCAGGCTCGATCCCGAAGCGATCACGCCGACCCGCACGCTGACCCAGATCCGCGACAAGTCGTGAGCAACGAGGCGGGCGCCCGCCTCGTTCCTGCCTGCGGAAAGTCCGCTACATCGCCCCGGCGGCCTTCTCGATCTGCCCGCGGATCTCGCCGTCCGGATTAGCCTTCGTGTGGACGTTGACGTAATACTTGCCGGCCTCGAGGTCGGCCGCCTGCGCATCGGTCAGCGTCGCCGATCCCTTGATCGGGCTCTTGAGCTTCTTGAACGGGATTACCGGATCCGCGTTTTGACCCATCGCGGCCGGACCGTGAATATGGGCGCCTGACGCTGGCCCGCTGAGGCCGGAATATTTGACGTTCCAGGTAAGCTTCTTCTTCGAGGTGTCGAAGGTGAGCGTGGCAGTTCCCTTGGCCTTGGTGGTGACGGGCGGGTTCTGCTGGCCGCCATCGAGCGTGGCCTTGAACTTCATCGTCTCGGCCATGGCCGGCGATGCGAGCAGGAAAGCGGTCGAAACGGCGAGCGCCGACAGTATCGGCAAGGTTTGGATGCGCATGGATGTCCTCCGTTTGGCTGCGCGTCCGCCACGGCTCCCCCCTGCGCGCGGACTCTACTGCAACGGTTGGCGGGCGCTTTGTATCCCGGCACACGTATATTTTACCGCATCACGAAAAAGGGGCGGTCGCCCGCCCCTTTCGATGGCGCCATCAGGGCTCGACCTTACTTGATCGCCTTGTCGGTGATCGCCGTCGTGTAGGCGCCCGAGGGCTCCTTGGCGATGATCTTCTGGTCGAGCAGCGCCTTGGCGGTGCGCTCATAGGTCGCCGGGTCGAGCTTGCCGTCGGCATTGTCGATCAGCTTGGCGACTTCGCCCATCATGCGCTTCTGGTGGTTCTCGTCCTGGCCGCCATTGTCCATGACGATCCCTGCCGCCTCGTCCGAATTGTCGACGGCGTATTTCCAGCCCTTCATCGAGGCGCGCACGAAGCGCACCATCTTGTCCTCGAAGGCCGGGTCCTTGAGCTTGTCTTCCAGCGCATAGAGCCCGTCCTCGAGCAGGTCGTTGCCCATGGCCGAATAGTTGAAGACGGTGAGCTGCTCCGGCTTGTAGCCGGCGTCGATGAGCTGCCAGTACTCGTTGTAGGTCATGACCGAGATGCAGTCGGCTTGCTTCTGGATCAGCGGCTGCACGTCAAAACTCTGCTTCAGCACGGTGACGCCGTCCGGGCCCCCCTCGGTCTTGAGGCCGAGCTTGTTCATCCAGGCATAGAACGGATATTCGTTGCCGAAGAACCAGACGCCGAGCGTGTGGCCCTTGAAGTCGGCTTCGGTCTTGATCGGGCCGTCCTTCGGGCAGACCAGCTCCATGCCGGCCTTCTTGAACGGCTGGGCGATGTTGACCAGCGCCACGCCCTTCTCGCGCGCGGCGAGCGCGCCGCCCATCCAGTCGACGATGACGTCGGCGCCGCCGCCGGCGATCACCTGCTCGGGCGCGATGTCCGGGCCGCCCGGCTTGATGTCGACATCGAGGCCCTCGGCGTCATAGAAACCCTTGGCCTTGGCGACATAGTAGCCGGCGAACTGGGCCTGAGTGACCCATTTCAGCTGCAGCGTCATCTTGTCGGCCGCCATCGCCTGGAAAGCGGCCAGCGACATCGCGCCGGCCAAAGCAGAAATTACCAGTCTTTTCATGTTTTTACCCTCTGAAGTTAGCACCCAAACCCACCGCCCCTATCCACCACGGACAGAGGGATGCCAAAACGTGACGGCTCTTTCGACAAGAGCGACCACGCCATAAAAGACCGAACCCGCCAGTGCTGCAACTGCGATTTCGGCCCAAACCATGTCGATATTCATCCGCCCGACTTCCGTCGAAATGCGGAATCCCATGCCCACCACAGGTGTGCCGAAGAACTCCGCGACGATGGCGCCGATCAGCGCCAGCGTCGAGTTGATCTTCAGCGCGTTGAAGATGAACGGCATTGCCGCCGGCAGCCTGAGCTTCAGCAAAGTCGGCCAATAACCCGACGCATAGGTGCGCATCAGGTCACGCTCCATATGGCCGGAGGCGGCGAGCCCGGCCACCGTGTTCACCAGCATCGGGAAGAAGGTCATGATGAT
This sequence comes from Mesorhizobium sp. LEGMi-168a, assembly GCF_058312955.1. Taxonomy (NCBI): domain Bacteria; kingdom Pseudomonadati; phylum Pseudomonadota; class Alphaproteobacteria; order Hyphomicrobiales; family Phyllobacteriaceae; genus Mesorhizobium; species Mesorhizobium sp. LEGMi-168a. The sequence continues at coordinate 13,295 of NZ_JBZEGV010000012.1, read as the reverse complement.
GACGACCGCCGCCTTGGATGGCCAGTCGAAGCCGAACCACATGACCATGATCGGCGCGACGCCGATGATCGGCAGCGCCGACACCATATTGCCGATCGGCAGCAGCCCGCGCCGCAAGAACGGCACCCGGTCGGCGAGGATGGCGACGACGAAGCCGGCGAGATTGCCGACGATGTAGCCGATCAGCACCGCCTTGAAGATCGTCTGCCGCACATCCGACCCCAGGATCGGCAGCGAGTTGGCGATGCGCGCGCCGATGGCGCTTGGCGGCGGCAATAGGATGAAGGGGATGCCGGCGCCGCGTGTAATTGCTTCCCAGATGATCAGGATCCAGGCTCCGAAGATTGCCGGGACGATCAGGCGCAACGCCGTTTTGCCACCGCTGGCCGCGGGCCGTAGGGAGGACAACAGAGCCACGCAGCGCCAAGCCAGCAGCCAGGCGGCTGCGAGGGCCAGAAAATAGGGCGCCAGCGCCGTACCCTCGAAGCCGGCGATGCCCTTGATCAGCAGCCAGGCCGCGATATGCGCGCCGATGAACAGCACGGCCGCCTCGACGACAGGCGCGAGCCTGACCGTCGAGACCAATGCCGCGATCAGCAGCAGCCCAAGGATCAAACCCTTCGTGGCCATATACGGGTAGGCGATTGTTGCTGTGGGCTGGGCCAGCGCGGCCGCTTCCGGCTTCGACATCGCGCCGAGCGCGAAGGCGATGAGGCAAAAGAGGATCGCCAGCACCGATTGCCAGGACGGTTTCAGCAAGGTCATGCCGGCCTCCCGCCCATGGCGTGGTCGACCAGGCGGCCGGCGATGCCGACCACCATGACCAGCAGCGCCGCGACCACGGAGCCCGCAACCAGCGCCGACCAGATGTCGATGGTCTGGCTGTAATAGGCGCCGGAGAGCAGCTTGGCGCCGATGCCGGCGACCGCGCCGGTCGGCAATTCGCCGACGATGGCGCCGACGAGGCTTGCCGCTACTGCAACCTTCATCGAGGTGAACAGGAACGGCACCGATGCCGGCACTCGCAGTTTCCAGAAGGTCTGCGATCTGCTGGCATTGTAGGTGTACATCAGGTCGAGATGCATGATCTCGGGCGAGCGCAGCCCCTTCACCATGCCGACAGCGACCGGGAAGAACGACAGATAGGTCGAGATCAGCGCCTTGGGGATCAGCCCGGTGATGCCGACCGCCGCCAGCACCACGATGATCATCGGCGCCACCGCCAGGATCGGAATCGTCTGCGAGGCGATGATCCACGGCATCAGGCTGCGGTCGAGCGTCGTCACATGCACGATGCCGACGGCGATGACGATGCCGAGCGCCGTGCCGAAGGCGAAGCCGAGCAGCGTCGAGGACAGCGTCACCCAGGCGTTGTAGACGAGGCTGCGGTTCGAGGTGATGCTGCGCAGGAAAGTGTTTTCGAAGAAGTTCACCGCCACCTGATGCGGCGCCGGCAGCGTCGGCTTCGGCTGCGACAGCGTCTTGCCGATGAATTCGACGGTGCCGGGTGTTTCGTTGGCCCTCTGGTCGAGGTCGCGCTGGAACGGCGCGTTGAGGATGACGGCGAAGACGTACCAGAGGACGACCACGCCAGCGAGGATCGTGGTCACCGGGACGATTTTCGATCGGAAGCTATCCATCTAGCGCTCCCCTCCTCCTCTCCCCACCGGGGAGAGGGTGGCCGGAGCGAAGCGAAGGCCGTACGCCTTCGTTTGTGGTGGTGCCGCAGCGTTCGTTCTTTTCGTCATCCTAGGGCGGAGCAAGGAGCGAAGCGACGCGGCGCAGACCCTAGGATCCATGCCATTACCTTCCCGCTCCGCAACGATGCGGAACATGGCTCCCTCTTCCGCTCCCGTCTGCGCGGATATTCTCGACCGCTTGCGTCCTTCGGCCGAGGTCACGGCATGGATCCTAGGGTCTGCGCTCCGCTTCGCGTCGCTCCGCCCTAGGATGACGAAATCGCGTTGGGCGGCTCCCACCACGCGCGCGGTTGCGCCCCTGCTCCGCCCTAGGATGACGAGGGCATAGGCGGCCGCTCGCTCGTGAAGGCGCTCAATCCTCATAGCTGTGTCCAGCCCTCAAGCCGTCGCGCACGCGCGCGGCGATCGCCAGGAATTCCGGCGTCTCGCGGATGTCGAGCGGCCGGCGCCTCGGCAGCGTCGATTCGATGACGTCGGTGACGCGACCGGGCCGCGGCGACATCACGACGATGCGTGTCGAGAGGTAGACCGCCTCGGGGATCGAATGGGTGACGAAGCAGATCGTCTTGTTGGTCCGGTCCCAGAGTTCGAGAAGCTGTTCGTTCAAATGGTCGCGCACGATCTCGTCGAGCGCGCCGAACGGCTCGTCCATCAGAAGCAGGTCGGCATCGAAGGCGAGCGCGCGCGCGATCGAAGCGCGCTGCTGCATGCCGCCGGAAAGCTGCCAGGGATATTTCTTCTCGAAGCCGGAGAGGTTGACGAGCTCCATGGTGCGCTTGATGCGCTCCGCCTGCTCGGCCTGGCCGAGCCCGATGATCTCCAGCGGCAGCGCCACATTGCGTTCGATCGTGCGCCAGGGAAAAAGCGCCGCCGCCTGGAAGACGTAGCCGTAGGCGCGTTTCTCGCGCGCCTGCTCCGGCGAAATCCCGTTGACGGAGATCGTTCCCGAGGTCGGCTTCTCCAGGTCGGCAATGACGCGCAGCAAGGTCGTCTTGCCGCAGCCGGACGGGCCGATGAAGGAGACGAACTCGCCCTTGCCGATGGTGAGATCGACATTGGACAGCGCCTGCACCGGACCGTCATTGGTCTGGAAGGTGAGGCCAAGCTTGCTTGCCGAAACGACGGCTGGCGACTGTCCGCTCATTGGCAGAAACCTGCCTTTCGCAGCCGCTGCCGCGCAGGACGAAACCCCGTTGCATTTGCGTTGATGTTGTTTTCCACTCGTCCAGTCCCACTCGATCGACGCCCGGAGCCTTGCCGATGTCGCCTAAACCCACATGTCATCTTATTCGCCCTGAAAGCACTTATGAAGGCAAGCAGGGGCTGAGCTATTTCGCCGGCATCGCCGCCGAAACCGTCGGCTCCTCCGGCATCTGCATGCATCTCTTGACCATGCCGCCCGGCGCTCGCGCCAAGGCGCATATGCATGAGAACCACGAGACGGCGATCTACGTGCTCTCCGGCGAGGTCCACACCTGGTACGGCGACCGGCTCGAGCACCACATCGTCGTCAAGGCCGGCGACCTCTTCTACATTCCGGCCGGCGTGCCGCATCTGCCCGCCAATCTGAGCGGCGCGCCCTCTTCGGCCGTCATTGCCCGCACCGATCCCAACGAGCAGGAAAGCGTGGTCCTGCTGCCGGAACTGGATACGCTGGTCGCCTAGAGCAATTCCAGGAAAAGTGTGACACGGTTTTCCGTGCGGAATTGCGTCAAGAGATAAGGCATTTTGCAGCCAAGCGGAATCGCTTGGCGTCGCACAAATGCTGTCTCGCTTCTGAATCGAGGGAAAAACTCCAAGCGTCATTTGCACCGGGAGACTTCGCCCATCGCATTGCCGTCCTCGTCGGCGATCACCAGCTTCTTCGGATTCTTTTTGCTGCGCTTGATGATGAACTTTGTCGGCGACTGGCCTTCTTCGCCTTCCGCCTCGCATTTTGCTGTCACCACAAGCGATCCGTCGGCTTGAGGCTGCTTGTCGCTAAAGGTGCAGGCGCTGGCCGCCGTGATCAGCTCCTTGTCGGTTAGAAGCAGCATCCGATCGGCGGCGACTTCCTGGCCGTTTCTGTTGATACAGCCATACTTGTCGCCATAAGGCTTGCTGAGGTCGATGCCGGCAGCAAACGCCGAACCTGCGGTCAGCAGCGAGGCAGCCGCGATTGCAAGATAAAGAGCCCGCACGCTCAAACTCCCGTCGCCGGAATGCCTGTCCGCTCTACCTTGCGCGGCGCGGAAATCTCCTTCCAGGTCGACAGCGCCCGGTTGACCGCCGCGTTCGGCTCGCGGGCGACGAACTCGCCATGGCCGATCTTGGCCTTGACGTCCGCCTCTTCGATCGAAAGCTCGCCGCGCGAGAAAACGAAGCGCGGCAGGCCGGTCACTTCGAAACCCTCGAAGACGTTGTAGTCGATCACCGACTGCTGCTTCTTGGCCGTGATCGTCTTCTTGCGCTTCGGATCCCAGACCACGATGTCGGCATCCGCGCCTTCGACGATCGCGCCCTTCTTCGGATACATGTTGAGTATCTTGGCGATGTTGGTCGAGGTCACCGCGACGAACTCGTTCATCGTCAGCCGTCCGGTGTTGACGCCGGTGGTCCACAGGATCGGCAATCGATCCTCGAGCCCGCCGGTGCCGTTGGGGATCTTGGTGAAATCGCCGACGCCGTTGCGCTTCTGCTTGGTGGTGAAGGAGCAGTGGTCGGTCGCCACCACCTGCAGCGATCCGGCCTGCAGGCCGGCCCACAGCGAATCCTGGTGCCACTTGCTGCGGAAGGGCGGGCTCATCACGCGGCGCGCCGCATGGTCCCAGTCCCTGTTGAAATATTCGGTCTCGTCGAGCGTCAGGTGCTGGATCAGCGGCTCGCCGAACACGCGCATGCCTTTCTGGCGCGCGCGGCGGATGGCCTCGTGGCTCTGCTCGCAGGAGACGTGCACGACATAGAGCGGCACGCCGGCCATGTCGGCGATCATGATGGCGCGATTTGTCGCCTCGCCTTCCACCTCCGGCGGACGCGAATAGGCATGTCCCTCGGGACCGTTGTTGCCGGCAGCAAGCAGTTTTTGCGAAAGCGCCGCCACCACGTCGCCGTTCTCGGCGTGCACCAGCGGCAGCGCGCCAAGATCGGCGCAGCGCTGGAACGACGCATACATCTCGTCGTCGTCGACCATCAGCGCGCCCTTATAGGCCATGAAGTGCTTGAACGAGGTGATGCCCCTGTCGACCACCGTCGCCATCTCGTCGAACACCTGCTTGCCCCACCAGGTGATCGCCATGTGGAAGGAATAGTCGCACGACGCCTTCGAGGTCTTGTTGTCCCACATCTGCAGGGCTTCGAGCAGCGACTGCTGAGGCGCCGGCAGGCAGAAATCGACCACCATGGTCGTGCCGCCGGAGAGCGCCGCGCGCGTGCCGGATTCGAAATCGTCGGCCGAGTAGGTGCCCATGAAAGGCATTTCGAGATGGGTGTGCGGATCGATGCCGCCCGGCATGACGTAGCAGCCGGTGGCGTCGAACTCGTGGTCGCCGTGCAGGTCCGAGCCGATGGCGATGATCTTGCCATGACTGAACACCACGTCGGCCTTCCAGGTGCGGTCGGCGGTGACGATGGTGCCGTTCTTGATGACTTTGGTCATTCTCTTGTTCCCCTGATCTTTCGCGCTTCTTTGCGAGCGGTGCTGGTGAGGTGCGGACCTATCCGGTCATTCGACGATTCCCGCCGTCTCGACCACCGCGTGGAACAGCACGTCGGCGCCAGCCGCCGCCCATTCCTTGGAGATGTCCTCTGCCTCGTTGTGGCTGAGGCCGCCGACGCAGGGACACATGACCATGGTCGCCGGCGCGACCTTGGCTGCCCAGCAGGCGTCGTGGCCGGCGCCGGAAATGATGTTCATGTGGCTGTAACCGAGCTTTTCGGCGGCGGTGCGCACGCGGCCGACCAGCGTCGGGTCGAAGGTCACCGGGTCGAAATGGCCGACAGCCTCGGCCGAACATTTGACGCCGAGCGGCTCGCAGATCTTCGGCGCTTCCTTCTCGATTCGGGCGCGCATGCCGTCGAGCTTCGCCTGGTCAGGCGAGCGGATGTCGACAGTGAAGATGACTGTGCCCGGCAGCACGTTGCGCGAGTTGGGCGAGAATTTCACCTGACCGACGCCGCCGACGGCGCCCGGCTGGTTCTCCATGGCGACCGTCTGCACCATCTCCAGGATGCGGGCCATGGCTAGCCCGGCATTGACGCGCATGTTCATCGGCGTCGAGCCGGTATGCGCCTCGCGGCCGATCAGTGTGAACTCCAGCCACCACAGGCCCTGGCAGTGGGTCACCACGCCGATCTGCTTGTTCTCGGCTTCGAGGATCGGACCCTGCTCGATGTGGTACTCGAAATAGGCATGCATCTTGCGCGCGCCGACCTTCTCGTCGCCGACCCAGCCGATGCGTTTCAGCTCGTCGCCGAAGGTCGCGCCATCGAGATCCTTGCGGGCATAGGCGTAGTCCTGGGTATGCACGCCGGCGAACACGCCCGAGGCGAGCATGGCCGGCGCGAAGCGCGCGCCCTCCTCGTTCGTCCAGTTGGTGACGACGATCGGGTGCCTGGTCTTGATGCCGAGATCGTTCAGCGAGCGCACGACCTCGAGCCCTGAGAGCACGCCGAGCACGCCGTCATATTTGCCGCCGGTCGGCTGGGTATCGAGGTGAGAGCCGACATAGACCGGCAGCGCGTCCGGATCGGTGCCGGCGCGCGTCATGAACATGGTGCCCATCTGGTCCACGCCCATTGTGAGCCCGGCCTCGTCGCACCAGGATTTGAACAGTTCGCGGCCTTGCTTGTCGGAATCGGTCAGCGTCTGGCGATTGTTGCCGCCGGCAATGCCGGGGCCGATCTTCGCCATCTCCATCAAGGAGTCCCACAAACGGTCTGAATTGATACGCAGATTCTCGCCGGGGGCGGCCATTGAAAGTCCTCTCATTCATGTCTCCGGTCGGGCGGCGGTTCCCGACGCCGCCCGACCTGTCGATTAAGTCTAGTCTATCGACCTCAAAACGTCCCGAACATGGTCAATCAGTTCGTTGATCTGGCCCTTGGTGATGATCAGCGGCGGCGACAGCGCGATGATGTCGCCGGTGGTGCGGATCAGCGCGCCGCGTTCGAATGCCTTGACGAAGGCCGAGAAGGCCCGCTTGGTCGGGCTTCCGGCGATCGGCGCCAGCTCGATCGCGCCGATCAGGCCGATGTTGCGGATGTCGATGACGTGCGGCTCGCCCTTCAGCGAATGCAGCGCGTCTTCCCAATAGGGCGCCAGTTCCTCGCCGCGCGTGAGCAGGCCCTCGTCCTTGTAGGTGTCTAAAGTGCCCAGCGCCGCGGCGCAGGCGATCGGGTTGCCCGAATAGGTGTAGCCGTGGAAGAACTCGATCATGTGCTCGGGGCCGGTCATGAAGGCGTCGTGTATCTCCTTCCTGACGAACACCGCGCCCATCGGAATGACGCCGTTGGACACGCCCTTGGCCGTCGTCATGATATCCGGCGTGACGCCGAAATAGTCCGCCGCGAACGGCGCGCCGAGGCGGCCGAAGCCTGTGATCACTTCATCGAAAATCAACAATATGCCGTGTTTGGTGCAGATTTCCCGAAGCTTCTGCAGGTAGCCCTTCGGCGGCAGGATGACGCCGGTCGAGCCCGCGACCGGCTCGACGATGACGGCTGCGATGGTCGAAGCGTCGTGCAGCGCGACGAGGCGCTCGAGATCGTTCGCCAGTTCCGCGCCATGCTCAGGCACGCCCTTCGAGAATGCGTTCTTCTCGGGCAGGTGGGTGTGCGGCAGATGGTCGACGCCGCCGAGCAGCGTGCCGAACATCTTGCGGTTGCTGACGATGCCGCCGACCGAGATGCCGCCGAAATTGACGCCGTGATAGCCGCGCTCGCGGCCGATGAGACGGGTGCGAGATCCCTCGCCGCGAACCCGATGATAGGCGATCGCCATCTTCAGCGCTGTCTCGACCGATTCCGAGCCGGAATTGGTGAAAAAGACGTGGTCCATGCCCTTCGGCGCGATATCAACCAGGCGGTTCGCCAGCTCGAACACGATCGGGTGGCCCATCTGGAAGGCCGGGGCATAGTCGAGTTCGGCCGCCTGCTGCTGAATGGCCTCCGTGATCTTCGGCCGGCAGTGGCCGGCGTTTACGCACCAGAGGCCGGCGGTGCCGTCAAGCACCTTGCGGCCGTCGCTCGTCGTGTAGTGCATGTCCTTTGCGGACACGAACATGCGCGGCGCCTGCTTGAACTGCCGGTTTGCCGTAAACGGCATCCAGAATGCGCTGAGATCGTTCGGCGTGACTTTCAGCCGGTTGGACATGACCAAGATTTCCCCTTGTAACCTGTTTCGGTGCGGCTAACGCTTGGTCTTCCCAAGGCTTGGTCTTCGCAGCGTTTTCGTGCTACGCAAAATTTTGACCGGTTGGACAAACGTTAGCACCGCCCTGTCGGCGGTCAAGGGATTACTAACGGAAATGCGGCATCGAAAGCGCGCTCCACAGCCTCAGGAAAAACTGGTCCAGAGAATTGGTCCAGAAAGCCTGCGCAACGGCGGCCGGCAAGGATGATGGCCACGATGGAAGGCTCAGTTCCACGCCGCACCCGCATCCAGCAGGAAAAGCGCGAGCTCATCCTGGAAGCCGCGCTCGAAGTCTTCTCCACCAACGGCTTTCGCGGCTCGACCATCGACCAGATCGCCGAAGCCGCCGGCATGTCCAAGCCGAACCTTCTCTATTATTTCCGCCGCAAGGAAGACATCCACGAGACGCTGATGCAGCGGCTGCTCGACACCTGGCTGGCGCCGCTCCGGGAGCTGGACGACATCGGCGATCCGATGACCGAGTTGCGCAGCTATATCCGCCGCAAGCTCGAAATGGCGCGCGATTTCCCGCGCGAAAGCCGGCTCTTCGCCAACGAGATCCTGCAAGGCGCGCCGCGCATCATGCCGATGCTGGAGGGCGAACTGAAGACGCTGGTCGACGAGAAGGCCAACGTCATCAAGGGCTGGATGCGGGCCGGCAAGATCGCCCGCACCGACCCCTGGCATCTGATCTTCTCCATCTGGGCAACGACGCAGCATTATGCCGATTTCGACGTCCAGGTGCGCGCCGTGCTCGGCGCCGACCGCGGCGGCGATGGCCGCTTCGAGGACGCCGCGCGCTTTCTGGAGCAACTGTTCCTGGATGGGTTGAAGCCGAAAGGCTGACTACGTCCGATCAGGCGCTGCGCCGCTCGACCGGCTGCTCGTCCAGCAATTTCTGCAGCTTGGCGATCGAGTTCTGCTCGGCGAGCGGCGTGTAGACGATCAGCCGCATGTCGGAGCCATCGTCGATCGACAGGCTCATATGCTCGAAGGCCATCGCGCCGGCGGTAGGATGACGGACGTGTTTCATCCCCGTCAGCCTTCGCGCCACGTCCCGCCGCGGCCACCAATCGCGGAATTCCGGGCTGGAGCGCATCATCAGTGCGATCAGCCGATCGAAATCCGGATCGCCGACATATTTGGCGCTCTCGGCGCGAAACGAAGCGAGCACCACGCGGGCGAGTTCTTCCCAGTCGACCAGCAGCCGGCGATGATGCGGGCTGGTGAACACAAGGTGGACGATGTTGCGGGCATCGCCCTCCAGCAGGCCATAGTCGCCGAACACGGCCACCGCCGCATCATTCCAGGCCAGCACGTCCCAGCGCCGGCCAACCACATAGGCCGGCTGCAGGACAAGGCTTTGCAGCATATGCAGCAGCGTCCCGTCGACCTTTTCAGGCGCCGCCACGCGCCGCTCGGGTTGCTGGCGGCCCGCGAGGATGAATAGGTGCCGTTTCTCGACGGCGTCGAGGCGCAGCGCCTCCGAGAGCGCCGTCAGCACTTCCACCGAGGGGCGCACATCCCTGCCCTGCTCCAGCCAGGTGTACCAGGTGGTGCCGACGCCGGCGATCATCGCCACTTCCTCGCGCCGCAGCCCGGGCGTGCGCCGTCTGGCGCCGGTCGCGATGCCGATGTCCGCAGGCGACAGCCTCTCGCGCCGGGAGCGCAGGAAGGCGCCGAGCTCGCGGCGGCGGCTGTCTTCCGGGGAATGGGTAACGGCTTCCATGAAGCTATTATAGCAGTACTGATACCAGGATAAAGTTTGAACTGTTTGCGCCGCGCGCCGCGCCCCATCTTGCGTTCAGAGCAGCATAAGGAGGCTCTGAACATGGAACTCAAGGACAAAACCGTTCTCGTCACCGGCTCGACCGACGGCGTCGGCCGTGTGGTCGCCGAAAGGCTCGGCGCCACCGGCGCCCGCGTGCTGGTGCATGGCCGCGACGAGGGCCGCGGCAAAGCGACAGTCGCCGCCATCGAAGCCAAGGGCGGCAAGGCGGAATTTCTCGTCGCCGATCTCGCGTCGCTTGCCGAGGTGCGCCGCCTCGCCGAAACCGTGCGCGAAAGAACCGACCGGCTCGACATTTTGATCAACAATGCTGGCGTCGGCACCGGCGGCCAGGGTGCAAAAAGGCAGACGAGCGCAGACGGCTACGAGCTGCGCTTCGCCGTCAACTATCTCGCCGGCTTCCTGCTGGCGTCGGAGCTGCTGCCCCTGCTCAAGAAAAGCGCGCCTGCGCGCATCGTCAATGTCGCCTCGGCCGGCCAGCAGGCGATCGACTTCGACGATGTCATGCTGACCCACGGCTATAGCGGCGTGCGCGCTTATTGCCAGAGCAAGCTGGCGCAGATCCTGTTCACCATCGACCTGGCGGAACAGCTCAAAGGGACAGGCGTCACCGTCAACGCGCTCCATCCGGCAAGCTACATGGACACGACCATGGTCCGGCAGGCCGGCGTCACGCCATGGAGCTCGGTCGAGACCGGCGCCGACGCCATCCTCAACCTCGCGGCATCGCCGGCACTCGAAGGACGCAGCGGCCTTTACTTCGACGGCCAGCGGGAATCGCGCGCCGATGCGCAGGCCTATGACGAAAAGGCCCGCCGTCAGTTGAGAATGTTGAGCCTCGAGCTGACCGGACACTCCTCCACGACATCCAGGGAACAGCATTCATGAGCGAGAAGATCGAACATTGCGTGATCATCGGCGGCTCGTCCGGCATCGGCCTTGCCACGGCCAAACGGCTGGTCAGCCCCACAATGAAAGTGACGATCACCGGCCGCAACGAGGAGAAGCTCAAGAGCGCCTGGAAGAGTCTAGGCGGCACCGTCGGCAAGGCCGCTTTCGACGCAACCAAGCCGGATGAGGTCCGGAGATTCTTCGAAGGTCTCGGCCCGTTCGATCATCTCGTTCTGGCCGCGAGCGGCGGCAAGGGCCTTGGGCCGTTCGCGACCCTCGACCTTGCCGACATCGGCAGTGGCGTCGACGAGAAGATCCGGCCGCAACTGTCCTGCCTACAGGCGGCCCTGCCGACCTTGAACAGAGCCGGGTCGGTGACGTTCATCTCGGCCGTCTCAGCGCAGCTCGCGGCGCCCGGCGTCGCCGGCATCGGCGCCATCAACGGCATGCTGCTCACCGTGGCACCGATCCTCGCGGTCGAGCTGAAGCCGCTGCGCGTCAACGTCGTGGCGCCCGGCGTCATCGACACGCCTTGGTGGGACTTTTTGCCGGACGAGCAGCGGCAGGCGGTCTTTGCCGAATATGCCGGCAAGACCCCCGTCGGCCGTATCGGTCGCGCCGAGGATGTTGCCGACGCGATTGCGTTCCTGGCCTCCAACGGCTTCATGACCGGCCAAGTGCTCACCTGCGACGGCGGCCTGCGCTTTGCGGCGTGAACAACGAGGCGCGTGGATCTTTCGTCCGCGCGCCGGCCCGATTTAAAGCATGTCTCACGAAAGTGAGGACCGGTTTCGGGACAAAGACATGCGTAAAATCAAAAACCTAAAGCGCATGGAGCGAAACTGAAAGATCGCGACGCGCTTTAGGCAGCCTTGGCGGCCGGCATCGGATGGATGGCGTGGAACGACACGCAAAGCCGGTTCCAGGTGTTGATCATGCCGATGACCACCGTCAGCTTGACCAGCTCCTCCTCCGAGAAATGCTCCAGCGTGCTGGCGTAGAGATCGTCCGGAACGCCGTCGTCGGAGATGTTCGTCACCTTCTCGGTCCAGGCGAGCGCGGCGCGCTCGCGCTCGGAAAACAGCGGCGATTCCTTCCAGGCGGCGACCAGATAGAGCCGGGTCTCGGTCTCGCCGTCGCGTCGCGCCTCACGGCTGTGCATCTCGACGCAATAGGAACAGCCGTTGATCTGCGAAGCCCTGAGCTTGACCAGATGCATCAGGCCTTCCTCCAGACCGCACTCCTCGACGGCCTTGTTGAGCGCCATCACCGCCTTCATGATCTCCGGCGCCTTGGCAAAGAACTGCAATCTCTGTTTCATCGTCTTCCTTCCAGGTTTTTGAGCGGATCTTAGATCAGCTTGGACGAGCGGATTTCTGCGGCCGCTGGTGGTGCTCGACGAAGGCGCAGCTTGCGGCGATCGTGCGGGGATCTGCATCGTTCATGAAATCGGCGACGATGTCGGAGAGCTTTGCCTCGGCGAGAGCTGCGCGATAGGCGCGCTCGGCCTTCAGCATCGCGGCGTTAATGCCGCATGGCTTCACATAGGCCGAGGCGTCGAGCTTGACCGGGCCGCGCTGGCGGATTTCGCCGCAGCGGAAGGCGGGCTCTTTGCCCTCGACCGCAAGCACGATGTCGAGCAGCGTGATGTGCTCGGCCGGCCGTGCCAGCCTGTAGCCGCCTGATGGGCCCGAGACCGATTCCAGGATACGCGCTGCTGTCAGCATGTTGAGATGCTTGAGCAGATAGCTGGGCGACAGGCCGAAGGCCTCGGCCATGGCCGCACCCGACATGGTGCTGTTGCCGTCAACACCTGCGAGCATGGCGGCGCAGTGGATCGCCGCTTCGACGCCCTCTCCCAGCTTCATGGCCTGTCGCTCCTAATCGTGGATATTTTTTATCACGGATAATTTTTATCCGCAATAGGACGCAGAAATTCCGTCGCGGGGAGCCTTGCCTTGGATCAGTTATGATTTTGCGGAAAGCAGTGAGCCTTCTCACAGGTTGGCGCCGCCCCTTGTATCTGCACGGAGGAGACTTTGTGCGATGGAAGCGACTGAGCCTCGAACCGGATGGCCATCCGATTCGAGGCTTGGCGAAGTCGCCCGACGCCCCTTCGGTTACAACCGTCAATGAGCCTGGGATCTTCGCCTTTGTCACGCACGACCGAATAGTCGCTTGGTTCCAATCGCACGCACAAGGCAGGTTACCGTGAACAAGACCATCTGTGGAGTGGATGTTTCGAAAGAATGGCTCGATGCCCATGTCGAGCCGAGCGGAGCGGCCGACCGCTTCCGTAACGATGCGGCCGGCATAGCCGATCTGGCCGCCTGGTGTCAGGGCCATGGCGTCGAGCTCGTCGTCATGGAGGCGAGCGGCGGTTACGAGCGGCTGGCCTTCCTGCTGTTGTGGGAATTGGGAGTATGCTGCAGCATGGCCAACGCCCGCAGCGTGCGTTACTTCGCCGAGGCGATGGGCTTCCTGGAGAAGACCGACAGGATCGATGCGGCGGTGATCGCCCGCTATG